>NZ_JBLVPI010000008.1:0-178824 GCF_048284325.1 Flavobacterium esculini
GTAGCGTCATAAAAGTCTCTGACTTTTGAATACTTTTTTTTAAGAACATGTTGTAGAGCAGAAGTGTTTGTTGTGTATGCTGCGCAAATGTCCCTTGCTTTCCGAAGTGTTTGTTGTTTATGCTGTGCAAATGTCTCTGACTTTGCGTAATTTTCAGCGTCTGTTTAAATTAGTAGCGTCATAAAAGTCTCTGACTTTTGAATACTTTTTTTTAAGAACATGTTGTAGAGCAGAAGTGTTTGTTGTGTATGCTGCGCAAATGTCCCTTGCTTTCCGAAGTGTTTGTTGTATATGCTGCGCAAATGTCTCTGACTTTGCGCAATTTTCAGCATCTGTTTAAATTAGGTAGTGTCATAAAAGTCTCTGACTTTTGTACTATTTCATTGCTGATTGTATTTTACAAAAGCATTCGAATCTAAAACATTAATGATTGGATTATCTGCTTTTTCTATTTTTAATAACCCGGAATCGTTTATGTAATTGCTTGCGCTGGAATAAATATAGTGTGAAGCCTTTTCAACTAAACCGGCTCTTACTGGATTCAGATGAATGTAATCTAATTTAGACCACATAAATTTATTGCTATAAATCTCTTCTGCATGATTTCCGTATTGCCAAAATTGATAATTTTTGTTTCTTGTATGCTTTTCTGCTGCTAGTTTGAAGCGTTCTAGCATCCATTCTTTTCGGCTTTCTGGTACAGCTTGGATTTTATCCAAAATGTTTTTCGCAGTGAATTTTTTGAAATCTCTTATCAAATCTGATAATTTCCCGTCTTGAGATTGAATAATTAAATGAATGTGATTACTCATAATAACATAACCATACAAAATCATTCCTTTGTTTTTTATGCAGTAATCCAAAGATTCTATTATACTATCTCTGTAATTTTGCCTGGTAAAAATATCTATCCAATCGACAACAGTTGCCGTAATATAATGTGGTAAAGTTTGGTCTCGAATTACATAGCCTTCTTTCATTTTGACGTATTTTTACTATAAAAATAACGATTTTAATGACTTGTTTGTGTTTTTTTAATTTAAGACGATGAAAGTCAGAGACTTTATGGCATTTTAGTTTTAATGGCATGTTCCTAAAATTGCGCAAAGTCAGAGACATTTGCGCAGCATTAACGAGAATTTTATTTTTTTTAAAGAACACTTTGCGGAGCTGTTTTTTTTTAATTTAAGACGATGAAAGTCAGATACTTTATGGCGTTTTGTTTTAATGGCAAGTTCCTAAAATTGCGCAAAGTCAGAGACATTTGCGCAGCATTAACGAGAAATTTATTTTTTAGAAGAACACTTTGCGGAGCGGGCGACATTTGCGAAGCATTTACGAGAAATTTATTTTTCAGAAGAACACTTTGCGGAGCTGGGCAAAATCAGAGACATTTGCGCAGCATTAACGAGAAATTTTTTTTTTAAGAACACTTTGCGGAGCTGGGGAGACATTTGCGCAGCATTAACGAGAATTTTATTTTTTTTAAAGAACACTTTGCGGAGCTGGGGAGAAGTCTCATCCTAGAATTGGCTTTTGCAACATTTGCCATATAATAATTAGGTCCTCTTAAGATTGTGATCAGATACAATACTTCTGAATAATTTAAAGCTTCCGGCTCTTTATCAAAATAGCATAAACTTGCACTTCTTACTCCACGTATATTTCTACCAAAATAGATATTATTGAAATATAGATTTAGAATTTCGTCTTTCGAAAATTTATTTTCCAGCTCTCGCGCTTTCAATGTTTCTCTAATTTTTCTAGATATTGTTTTGGAGTTTTCTCTCAATAAGTTTCTTGCAAGTTGCTGAGATATTGTGCTGCCTCCTTCTATAACCTTTAGATGGACAAGGTTTCGAAATAATGCTCTTGTAATACCCCTAAAATCAATCCCAGAATGTTCAAAAAATCTTTTGTCCTCAATTGGAACAATGAAATCTTTAAATTTAGTAGGGATTTTTGACGATTCTGCCTTACACTCATAATTATCGGAAACCACAGCAAAGGCCTTTCTATCGCTGCAATGCTTATTATAAATTACAAATCCTTCAAATTCTTTATCCATAGAAAATCGTGAGTTTTCATAGGTCTGATAAACCTCAGACTTATTGGTTACGCTAATATATAAAAATAATCTTATAAAAAATTAAAATTAATATTGTTCGACCATAAAAAAAACGGCGTTTAAATGAACTTTAAACGCCGTTTTGATATTATATAAAAGAAGTTCTTTATCGAATCGCTTTCACAAACTCTTCAATTTTTCCTGTTCCATTTTCGGTTAAATGGGTGATGAATGCACTTCCTATAATCGCTCCTTTTGCAAATTGCGTGGCTTGATTAAAAGTCTCAGCATTATTGATTCCAAATCCAATTACTTGAGGATTTTTTAGATTCATGTCGGCAATGCGTTTGAAATATTCCTCTTGGGCGCTTCCAAAACCAGTTTGCGATCCCGTAACACTTGCAGAACTGACCATATAAATAAATCCATCAGATACTCCGTCAATAAAATGGATGCGCTCGTCAGAAGTTTGTGGCGTAATCAAGAATATATTTTTCAAGCCGTATTTCTCAAAAGTAGTTTTGTATTCATCGGCATAGACATCAACTGGAAGATCAGGAATAATTAAACCGTCAATTCCAATCTCCGCACATTTCTGGCAGAAATTCTCGATTCCGTATTGTAACATTGGGTTAAAATACCCCATAATCACTAGAGGAATAGATACCGTTTTACGGATATCCTTTAATTGGTCAAACAAAACTTGTGTTGTCATTCCGTTATGCAACGCTTGTGTGGAACTCGCTTGAATAGTAGGCCCATCTGCCAATGGATCGCTGAATGGCAATCCAATTTCAATCATATCAATACCGCTTTTTTCTAAATCCTGAATGATTTGTACGGTATCATTTAAGCTAGGATATCCCGCAGAGAAATAAATGGAAAGTATCTTTTTGTCTTCTTGTAATTTTTGATTTATTCTGTTCATTGCTTTATTTTTTGTCCTAACAGGTTTTTAAAAGCTGTTAGGTGTATGTTTTTATATTTACAATTATTAATTTTCCATATAAATCCATGCAACTATTCCAGATTTCAATGTTATTTGAACTCTTTTATACGCGTTAGATTCGAATTGATCTGCTTTAGTTAGATCTTCACTGGAAACAGTAAAAACAATACCATCTATTTCATCCGAAGGATTTTCGCTTGGTGTTGCTACAAAATAATCTGCCATTCCAAATTCTTCTTCTATTTTTAGATCTTTTAGTTTATAGCCTTTGAGTTGGTCTAGTGTTCCAGTCAATAGCTTGTTAAAAACCTGCATTTGAATTTCTTTAGACTGTAATGTTCCGTAAGAGAATATATTTTCCATAATACTATTTTTTCTCGTTATTTATTTGCGTTAGGGATGGAAACGACATCCTTTTTTGTGGTTTTTTCTACCACAAAAAAGATATAGTGTACAGCCCGACCCGACTTTTTTTTGGGAGGGTAACGCCCAAATTATTCTTCTGTTATAATTTAAAATAATCGATATAGGTATTCAAATCTTTGTCCCCGCGACCGGAAAGATTGATGACCACAATATCTTCCGGTTTAAATTTCATTTCGTCTAGAACGGCAAATGCATGCGCACTTTCGATAGCCGGAATGAGCCCTTCCATTTGTGATAATTTTAATCCCCATTGCATGGCTTGATCATCTGTAATGGAGATGAATTGTGCTCTTCCTGTTGCAAATAAATTAGCGTGCATAGGACCTACACCCGGATAATCCAGTCCTGCCGAAATGGAATAGGGCTCGGTGATTTGACCATCAGTAGTTTGCATCAACAGAGTTTTACTGCCGTGAATAACGCCTACTTTCCCTAACGCCGATGTAGCGGCACTTTCGCCTGAATCGACTCCTAATCCAGCTGCTTCGACTGCTATAATGTTCACGTCTTCGTTGTCCAGAAAATGATAATACGCACCGGCCGCATTGCTACCACCACCTACGCAAGCAATTACATAATCAGGGTTTTCACGACCTTCTTTCTCTAATAATTGTTCTTTGATTTCCTTAGAAATGACACTTTGAAAACGTGCCACCATATCCGGATACGGATGTGGACCCACTACAGAACCGATGATGTAATAAGTATCAACAGGATTGTTAATCCAGTCGCGAATGGCCTCGTTAGTGGCATCTTTTAAGGTTTTTGAACCCGAAAGCGCCGGACGCACTTCGGCACCCAACATTTTCATACGAGCTACATTTGGCGCCTGGCGTTTGATGTCGATTTCTCCCATATAAACGATGCATTCCAGTCCCATTAATGCACAAACAGTTGCTGTTGCAACGCCATGTTGACCGGCACCGGTTTCGGCAATGATTCGTCTTTTACCCAAACGTTTGGCTAATAAAATTTGTCCTATGGTGTTGTTCACTTTGTGCGCGCCAGTGTGGCATAAATCTTCTCTTTTCAGGTAGATTTTAGTGTTGTATTGTTCTGATAGCCGTTTTGCAAAATAAAGCGGAGTAGGGCGGCCTACATAATCTTTAAGCAAGGCATCAAATTCAGCCTGAAATTCTGGTTCAGCTGTAATTTTTAAATAATTTTGGCGTAATTCTTCCACATTTGGATATAACATTTCAGGAATGAAGGCGCCTCCAAATTCTCCGTAATAGCCTTTTTCGTTAACGTTGTATGACATAATTTTATTTTTTTATTTTGTTTCCTGTAGAGACGCACTGCAGTGCGTCTCTACATAATTGTATGTTTTTTAATCCGGGCTCTATTTCAAATTTACTGTTTACATCAATGGCGTAAATGGGTAAATTGGTTTTCAAAATTTCATTCACGGCGTCCATTTCATTAATTCCGATTCCGCCACTCAAGAAAAATGGTTTGCTTGAAGGATACTTTTCTAATACTTTCCAATCGAATGTGGTTCCGTTTCCGCCGGGTAATTTTCCTTTAGTATCAAAAAGAAAATAGTCACAAACGGCTTCAAATGGTTTCAGCAGCTCAAAATCAAAAGAATCATCAACAGAGAATACTTTTATGATTTCAATTGAATTATCTATTTTATCCTTTAAATCCAAACAAAACTGAACCGATTCTTGTCCGTGCAATTGAACGGCTTGCAAATCGTATTTTACTATTTTTTCAAGAATTTCATCCTGTGTAGCATTTACAAAAACGCCCACTTTTTTAATCGATTTTGGTAAATCTGGAATACTACCTTCAAAATAGCGAGCTGATTTCTCCCAGAATATAAATCCCATATAATCGGGTAGGAGCGAACCTACTTCGATTATATTATCGGGATATTTCATGCCGCAGATTTTGAGTTTCATAGTTATTTAGTCTAAAGTTTGAATGTCGTAAAGTCTGAAAGTCTTCTTAAATCCATTTATAGTTGCTTAATAAATTCCGTTGCTGCTTTTCCTGCATTATCCGTTTTCATAAAGTTTTCTCCAATTAAGAATCCTTTGTAACCAAAAGGTTTTAATTCATTAATCGCTTCAACGGAAGAAATCCCGCTTTCGGAAACTTTAACAAAGTCATTCGGGATTTGCGCTGCCAATTGCTTGCTGAAATCTAAACTCACTTCGAATGTTTTTAGGTTTCTATTGTTTACACCAATCATGTCTAATGTGGGCATAATCGATTTTTCCAATTCTTCCTGATTGTGGACTTCTAATAAAACTTCGAGTCCTAAGCTTTTGGCAAATTCAGATAATGATTTGATTTCGCCTTTTGTTAAAACTGCTGCAATTAGCAAAATTAAATCGGCTCCATGTGCTTTGGCTTCTAATATTTGGTATTCATCAACAATGAATTCTTTTCGCAATAATGGAATATTTACTGTGGCTCTTGCCAAAAGTAAATCGTCTAAAGAACCACCAAAATATTTTCCATCCGTCAATACCGAAATTCCACAAGCACCAGCATTTTCATAGCCTTTGGTTACTTCTTCAACAGTAAAGCTATAATTTATTTCTGCTTTGGAAGGCGAACGGCGTTTGTGTTCAGCAATAATTCCTGACGTGCTGTTTCTTAAATTATCGCTCAAAGAAATAGTCTTTTTTTCAAAGAAAACCGAAGCTTCCAATTGCGAAACGGGAATGATGGATTTCTTGAGAATGACTTCTCTTTTTTTGTCAACTATAATTTTATCTAAAATATTCATTTTTTTTTGTTTAACGTTTTCTTTGTTTAACGTTTAAAGTTGCTCCTCGTTTGTAATAGTCCTTTCCACAACTTTAAACCTTAAACTTTAAACTATTTTATTTACTCAATTCTTGTAATGTTTTCAAAGCTACAAGTCCTTTACCGGATAGTAAGCTTTCTTTTGCTATTTGAAATCCTTCTAAAGGAGAACATTTTGTAACGGTTGCAATTGCCATTGCAGCATTGGCGCAAACTACATTATTTTGAGCTTCGGTTGCTTTTCCTGAAATGATATCAGTAAATATTTGAGCGGACTCTTCGATAGTTTTTCCACCTTCGATTTCGCTTTGCAATAAAAGACGAACACCAAAATCTTCCGGATTTAACATTCCTTCCATTGAACTGGTAATCATTTTTGTAGGTCCTGTCAATGAAACTTCATCATAACCGTCAAGCGAATGCAAAATTGTAAAATTCACATCTGTATTTTGGTACAAATACGCATACATTCTGGCCATTTCTAAATTGAAAACACCGACCAATTGATTTTTAGGAAAAGATGGATTAACCATTGGTCCTAACATATTGAAGAATGTTTTTACTGCCAATTCTTTTCGGATGGGGCCCACATTTTTCATAGCGGGGTGAAATAAAGGTGCATGTAAAACACAAATTCCTGCTTTATCGATGCATTTCTCCAGAAAATCAGTGTCATTGCTGAACTTGATCCCCATTTTTTCCATCACATTACTAGATCCAGAAATAGAAGAAACACCGTAATTTCCATGTTTTGCTACTTTTATTCCTGCTCCCGCAGCCACAAATGAAGCCAAGGTTGAAATATTAAAAGTGTCTTTTCCATCACCACCCGTTCCGCATAAATCAATGGTATTGTAAGCTGATAAATCCACACGGATGCACAGTTCCAACAATGCTTCCCGAAAACCGGCAAGTTCTTCTATACTAATGCTTCGCATCATATAAACGGTCAGAAAAGATGCAATCTGACTGGTGTTATAACTTCCGTTGGAGATATTTACCAATACGTTTTTTGCTTCTTCTTGCGAAAGCATTTCGTGATTGATTAGTCTGTTTAATATGTTTTTCATTTTTCCTCCCCCAGCCCCTCCGAAGGAGGGGAGCTCCTATTGGGGTAAATAGGGTTTTAATTAATTTAATCTTAAATTAAAGTGTAGTACTGACTGCTAACTAAATACTGAAAACTGTCTACTTTTTTAATGTTCATTTCCTTTATAAATCCACATTGGTTCTGTTTGTCCAGCGCGTTCAAAACCATTTTTTTTATAGAAATCGATCGCTTTTCCATCTGCCGTCAGCATTTGCATATGAAAGCCACTATATTTCTCTTGCATTTTATCAAAAATCATTTTGCCAATTCCTTTTCCTTGATAGTCTGGATGAACTAACAGATGTGGGTAATAAACAACTAAATATCCATCAGAAATAGCATTTCCCAGTCCAACTAATTTTTTATTTTTCCAAGCAGTAATTAAAGTATCCGAATTTAAAAGACCATTAAACAATTGTTCTGGTTTGTCAGCTGAACTCCATTGATTTGCTTTATAAAGGGCTATTACATCTTCAATTTTTAAATCTTTTATTTCAGAGATTTGTATATCCATTTTGTTTTTTTATTGAAAAATACAACTGTGTAAAGACATTACACTGTATACAGACGTTGCAGTGCAATGTCTCTACGATTTTACCCAATTCTCCAATATCTTTTTCCCATTTGGGGTTAACACACTTTCCGGATGAAATTGTACCCCGCGCACATCGTACGTTTTGTGTCGCAAGGACATCACTTGTCCATTTTCGTCGAATGAAGTCGCTTCCAGAACATCAGGCAAATTGGTGTCAACCACCCAAGAATGATAGCGTCCTACTTCAAATTCATTTCCTAATCCTTCGAATAAAAGCTCGTCATCCACCACTGTTTTTACCATCGTTGCTACGCCATGATATACTTTATCCAAGTTAGAAAGCGTTCCTCCATATACTTCTCCAATAGCTTGTTGGCCTAAGCACACACCAAAGATACTTTTTGTTGGGCCATATTTTTTAATGACTTCTTTCAATAATCCCGCTTCATCTGGAATACCAGGTCCGGGAGAAAGAAGAATTTTATCGAAAACTGCAATTTCATCAATATCAAATTCATCGTTTCTGTAAACGGTTACTTCGCAATCTAAATCTTCGAGATAATGCACTAAATTATAAGTGAAACTATCGTAATTGTCTATGACTAATATTTTTTTCATGTTCCTCCCCCAACCCCTCCGAAGGAGGGGAGCACCTATTGGGGTAAATAGGTTTTTTAATTGTTATTTTTAGTTACAACTCGATAAGTTGCTAATTTTTTAGATTTGGCTCCCTTCCCTTTGGGGAGTCCCGAGGCTTCGGGAGGGGAGGGGATTTATATTGTTTCTGCTAAATCCAATGCTTTATTCAGCGCTAATAATTTATTATATACTTCCTGCATTTCGCTTTCTTCATCAGAACTGGCTATAATTCCTGCTCCGGCCTGACAATGCAATTGATGATTTTTGCTCAGGAAAGTACGAATCATAATAGCATGATTAAAATTACCATCAAAATCCATAAAACCGATAGCACCACCATAAAAAGTCCTATTGGTTTTTTCATAATCTTCGATGAGTTGCATCGCTCTGTGTTTTGGCGCACCGCTTAATGTTCCTGCCGGAAAAGTATCGGCTACGACTTGCATCGTTGTTGCGCTTGGATGCAAATGCCCTGTTACTTTAGAAACTAAGTGAATAACATGCGAGAAAAATTGAACTTCTCTATATTTTTCAACATTCACATTATGGCCATTTCTGCTTAAATCATTTCTGGCCAAATCTACCAACATGACATGCTCACTATTTTCTTTTTTATCTACAGATAATTCTTTGGCGAGTATGGCATCTTTTTCGTCGTCACCAGTTCTTTTGAAAGTTCCTGCGATAGGATGAATTTCGGCTTTACGGTTTTTTACAATAATTTGGGCTTCTGGTGAAGAACCAAATATTTTGAAATCGCCATAATCAAAAAAGAATAAATAGGGTGAAGGATTGATGCTTCGCAAGGCCCTGTATACATTGAATTCATCGCCTTTAAAACCTTGGGTAAACCTTCTGGATAAAACCAATTGGAACACATCACCACGGAAACAATGTTTTTTGGCCAAAGCCACATTATACTTGAATTCGTCGTCTGTCAAATTAGAAAACCCGGCTCCTTCTTTAGAGAATTTATAAGAAGCAATATTTCGGGATTGTAATAATTGTTCGATTTCTGAAATATTGTTTCTTCCGTCTAAACTGTGACAGAAAATGTAAGCTTCATTCTTGAAATGATTGATGGCAATGATATTTTGGTACACAGCATAATAAACATCAGGAATAGAAATGCTATTGTCTTTTTTGGCAATTGTTACTTTTTCGAAATAACGAACCGCATCGTACGAAATGTAACCAAACAAACCATTATTGATGAATTTGAAATTATTCTTCTCTGATTTGAACTGACCTGAAAACTCTTGAATTACCTGTGGAATATCAGTAGTTTTGTCAATGTTAATTTTCTCAAAACTGCCATCAGGAAAGGTTTTGTAGATAATTTCATTTTCTATTTTTATAGAAGCAATCGGATTGCAACAGATATAAGAAAAACTGTTGTCACTACCATGATAATCACTACTTTCCAATAGTAAACTATTTGGGAATTTATCACGAATTTTGAGATACACACTTACTGGAGTAATAGTATCTGCAAGGATTTGCTTGTAATTTGTATTTAGTATAAAAGGTTTCAATTTGTATGTTTTTTAGTGTTTTGTGATAGTGATAAAATGGGCACAAAAAAAAAGGCCTGTCGTGATGACAAGCCTTTTATCTTTATAGTTTAATAATACTATAGGAAGCTTAGTTCACGACGATTGACGTAAATTGTACCACCACCAAGTATTGTTTATTGTTGTTTTCATCATTTTTTTCTTGTGACAAATATATAAATGAATTTTGATTATTCAAAAATAAAAAACCAAAAAAAATATTAAATTTCATTCTTTTTTGTTAAATAAATTTTTGCTTAAAATACTAAATCAACATTTAATTCAAATTCATCGTAAATAGTTTTGTCTCCCAAATCATCAAAATAACTTCCTGAGCCGTATTTTATATCATATTTTGTACGATCAATTTTCAAAGCAGCTTTTGCTGTATTTCCTTTTATAATAAAATCAAATTTTACGGGATTAGTAACTC
This sequence comes from Flavobacterium esculini, assembly GCF_048284325.1. Classification (NCBI taxonomy): domain Bacteria; kingdom Pseudomonadati; phylum Bacteroidota; class Flavobacteriia; order Flavobacteriales; family Flavobacteriaceae; genus Flavobacterium; species Flavobacterium esculini. Next base: position 10,457 of record NZ_JBLVPI010000008.1, read on the forward strand.
CTTTTATGGTCAAATCAGCAGTGACAGCATAAACGTTATTGCCTTTATCTCCAATGCTTTTAAAAACTAAATTTGACGTGTTGTATTCATCAATACCAAAAAATTCATCGGATCTCAAATGGCCTTCTAATTTTATTTTTGACTTTCCTGTTTGATCTGTATTTATCAGTGATTTCATATCTGAAGTAAAATTTCCTCCAACCACTTTATTGTTTTTGAAAATAATGTATCCGTCTTTTAGTTTTATTGTTCCTTCATGTTGACCAGTTACCTTTTTTCCAACCCAATTAATTTTACTTTTAGTGACATCAATTTTATTGGTTTGTCCTTCTACTTTGAGAAATGTAAAAATGAGTATAAGAACGAGACTGATTTTTTTTAAATTTTTCATAACAATATTTTTAAGTTTAAGTCAAAGTTGAATATTAAAATAGTGATCCAAATTTATCTATTCAAAATCAAAGTTACAAAATCAATTCTAAGTTTAAAGAGTTCATAAGCTATATCTTAGTTAATTTTAATTATGATTTTAAGATTTGAAATTATCAATTAAAGGTGTTCCAATAAAACACTATTTAAGGGCTTTTAAAGTTGATTTTTATGGAAATTAATTTGATTGCAAAAAAAAATCCCAGCAAAACTTGTTGGGATTTATAGGAAGAAAAAATTAAAATCTAAAAAGACATTTAATTTCTGAGGGTTATGTTGGTATTTGCTTTTAGTCTAAAATCAGGTGTTTTTTTTATATTTGCTTCTATGAATAGATCGGAGTTAGTGATTTTCGCATACTGCAGAGAAAAGGAGTCATTAGCATACCAACTCATTATTTCGAGATTATTTGTTGCTACTTCACTTTGGATTTTATCCATACAATTGTTAATGAGTAAATTATGAAGATTTATTTTTACTAAATTTTCTGAAAAAGCACCTATTTTTCCATCTAACAAGGCACAAAGTTTAAAACCTGATACCACACTGTTACTAAGGCTAAAGTAGCTTTTGTCTTTAATGTAAATAGCTTCTTTGACTAAGCCTTGATTGTTATCTTCTAGGTTTGCCAAAGTTATATTTGTGGCAACTATTTTGGTTAGTCTTTTCGAAAAGTCAGTGTTTTCCATTTTATCGAAAGAGTCTATTTCAAAACATCTAGAGCCGGAAATATCAGATGAAAACGGATAACGAATAGCAATACTGTTGCTCATATTGCATTGTGCACCTTGTGTAAAATCAAAATCGTCATCTGTTGCTCTGTATGAAATGAGATTTTCAAAATTTATATCTCCACCATAACATTCAAAGGAATCATCATTGGAGAAGCTGATTTGAATAAAATTAAATTCAGTTTTTCGGCCTACACCCGCTAATGATAATCCGTTAAGTTCTTTCAGCGCATTTAGTTTTCTTCCTGAGAATTCGATACGAACATATTTTAATATTCCAGAATTACTATCTTGGTTTTCTCCTCCATAATGGCTAAGGGTAGGGTCTAAATTAAAATCTAGAAAACCAACCCCTCCAATTTTATTTATAGGAGCTTCTCCTAATAGGATGATACCGCCCCAATCTCCAGGTTTTCTAGATGATATTTCTCTATTAGAAGTGAAAATTATGGGATCTGTTTCTTCGCCTTCTGCCATAATCTTTGAGCCTTTTGTTACTACGAGAGTGCCACATGTTTCAACATCTCCTCTTATGATTGTTCCCGGTTCAATAGTCAATACCGCATTATTAGTGATGTAAACAACTCCTATTAATCGATACGTATTTTTTTTATACAGCTTAAGATCAGTATCTATTGTACCAGTTAAAATATTTGTTGCTTCTGGATATTCTTCAGCAGCAGGTTTAAAATTGGTCCAGTTTTTCATCCAATTAGTTTCACCAATAGTTCCTTTTATTTGTTGACCATTTATGGACAGGTTACATAGTAGGCTAATGAATATAACAAATAGGGCTTTTTTCATAACTAAAGTTTTTGAGGTTAATTCTTGTGATTGGGATCTTTTGTTCAAAAATACTTCGGATATGTTAAGACATTTATGCCTGTATGTTATTTGATTGTTACTATAAGTTATAGCATAAAGGATTAGTATTTTGTCTGTAAGAGTGTTTTTCTTTTTATTATAAACAGAAACCCCAACAGTTTTAGACTGCCCCCAAAAAGTTAGACACTATTTGGGGGTATTTTTATGGAAAGAAAAGTCAAGTATGATTATGCGTTTAAGCTTGAATGCATAAAATTAGTATTAGAAAAGCACTATTCTTGTAATTACGTTTCTATTGAAAAGGGATTAGAAAGATCAAACCTTCGTAAATGGATTGGATTTTATAAAGAATATGGAGCCATTGGTTTGTTGCCCAGAAAGAATCAAAGTTATTCGTTAGATTTTAAATTGGAAGTACTAAAAGCCATTGACAAAGAGTCATTGTCCCTGAGAGCTTCCAGTGTTAAGTTTAATATACCAGATACTAGTATTATTGTTAAATGGAAGAAAGATTTTGCTAATTTTGGATTAGTAGCCTTACAAGCAAAAACTAGGGGCAGACCAAAAACTATGAATGAGAATAAACGTAAAAAGCGAAAATCGGACAAACCACTTACAAGAGAAGAAGAACTTCTTTTAGAGATTGAAGCACTGCGTTGTGAGAATGAATTGCTAAAAAAGTTACAAGCCTTAATTCAAGCAGAAGAGAAAGCCAGAAAGCGCAAGCCATAATGGAGTTAAGGCATAAATTTGATTTGAATTTACTTTTAAATCAAACTAATATGGCGCGAAGTAATTTTTATTATTACCAAAAGCAAAGTAAATCCATTGATAAATATCAAGTGATCAAAGAGTTGATAAAATCCATTTATCACAAACATAAAGGCCGCTATGGATACAGGAGGATAACAGATGAATTAAACAATAAAGGAATAGTTATCAACCATAAAACCGTTTTAAAATTAATGAAACTATTAGGGCTAAAAAGTTTAATTAGAGTCAAAAATACAAATCATATAAAGGGGAACAAGGTAAAATAGCTCCAAATCTTTTAAAGAGGAATTTTAAAGCGGAAGCTCCAAATCAAAAATGGGCAACCGATATAACCGAATTTAATATCTCTGGAAAGAAATTGTATTTATCGCCTATTATTGACTTATTCAATCAAGAAATAATTAGTTATGAACTAACAGAAAGACCCGTTTTTAATCAAGTAGTTATGATGCTCAAAAAAGCATTTAAAAAAATACCCAACAAAACTAATCTGATCTTACACTCAGATCAAGGCTGGCAATATCAAATGAAACAATACCAATACTTGTTAAAAGAAAAAGGAATTAATCAAAGTATGTCCAGAAATTGAAACTGTTTAGATAATGCTATTATAGAAAACTTCTTTGGAATATTAAAATCGGAACTATTTTACATACAAAAATTTGCAAGTTTAGAAGAACTAAAGCAGGAAATTAAACAGTATATAAACTATTACAATAGCGTAAGAATTAAGTCAAATTGAAACAAAATGAGCCCGATACAATATCGAGCTCATTATTATCAAAATTAATTATAAATTTGTCCAAAATTTTGGGTGCAGTCTATTTGATTTTGGGGTTTTAATATATATATTATTAAATATTAGAATTTCAAAGCTACTGCTAATTCAAAATCATCAGAAATTGCTTTGTCTCCAATGCTACTGAAGATACTTGCAGAATTATATTTGATACCGTATTTTGTTCTGTCGACTTTAAATGTAGTTGCAGCAGAATTAGTTGTTGTTGCAAGATCAAAAGTAATAGGATTAGTTATCCCTTTTATTGTTAAATCACCAGTTACAGTGTAAACATTTGGAGCTTTCACAGTTACTTTTTTGAAAACTAATGTTGAAGTTGGAAATTTTTCAGTTCCAAAGAAATCTTCTGATTTCAAGTGACCGTTTAATTTTCCTTGGTATTCCCCTTTAAGGTCAGTAGCTGTTAATGAAGTCATATCAACAACAAAAGTTCCACTTCTTAATTTTTTCCCTTTAAAAACTAATGTACCTGATTTAAGGTTAACTGTTCCGTTGTGTTGTCCGGTTACTTTTTTTCCAACCCAGTTGATTGAACTGTTTGTAGCGTCTACTTTCTTCGTTTGAGCTGTTACTGATAAAGTAGATAAAACTACTACTAATGCTAATGCGATTGATTTGAAATTTTTCATCTGTTTAAATTTGATTTTAATTAATAATTATAGTGTAATAAATAATTCTTCGTTTGATTTTCTAACTTTTTTGTAATGTTGAGTTGCGTCCTCCTCGTGTCTGTACCCTAATGTTGCAATCAATGTGGCGCTCAGGCCTAGTTTGTCTAATCCTAATATTTCATTCACCTGTGTAGGAATGAAACCTTCCATTGGAGTAGTGTCAATTTTTAGTTCAGCAGCTGCATTCAATAAATTCCCTAAGGCTAAATAGGTTTGTTTTGCGGTCCAAATGTTTTTAACTTCAGTTTCTAATGTAGAAATTTTAGATTTCATAAAATCACCATAACCAGACAAAGCTTCAATTGGAGTATTTCTTGTTACACTAATGTTTTTCAAATAACTATCAATTGTTGTGTTGTCAACGTTAGTTTCATTCGCAAAAATGATTAGATGAGAAGCGTCAACAATTTGAGATTGTCCCCAAGCGGCTGGTTGAATTAGGGCTCTTAATTCTGGATTTTCAACGATTATTACTTTATAAGGTTGTAATCCGTAAGAAGATGAACTCAAACGAATGGCTTCTTTTAAAGTATTTAAATCTTCAGCTGTTATTTTTTTGGAAGCATCAAATTTCTTTGTTGCGTATCTCCAGTTTTGATTTTCTAAAAATGTATTCATGGTTTTAATGTATTTAATTTCTGTATTTTTCCAATAGATAATTTAATTGTTCTAATTCTTCGGTATTTAATTTTTTCGAAAATAATTGTTCATGGGCAATTACTTTAGGGTCTAATTCAGTTAAAATGTCTAATCCTTTTTGCGTAATTTGAACTTCAATTTTTCTTCTGTTTTCAGGGCAAACATTTCGAGTTACAAATTTTTTTAATAATAATTTATCTACTAATCGAGTTGTATTACTCGTTCTGGCTAACATACGTTCCTGTATTAAACACATATTTGCCGGATTCCCTTTTTGGCCTCTTAATATTCGTAGTACATTATATTGCTCTCCAGATATGTCATAAGGCTTCAATATCTCATTGAAATTATCTGTAATAACATTTTGAGTATATAAAATGTTCAGGGTAATTTTTTTTGAAATGTCCAATGCTATTGTACTTTTAATTTCATCTTCAATTTTCATGCCTTTATTTTTCTCATTTGTCGGTACAAATGTAACACTTTTTATATTTGTATATACAAGTGTAAGTTATATTTTTGTTAAAACTATTTTAATTTTATGTAAAGCATTGTATTATAGTAAGTTATTATTATTATTTAAGTGTTTAAGACGAATTGCTTATGATTGTTGATTTAATATTTACATAAAAGAAATATTTGTTTTCGGATTTCCATGATGTCGTAACTGGTTCTGATTTCTTATACCAAATTTATCCGAAGTGTATAATTTGACACATAAATCTCGGTAACGAAATAAGCTTATGAGATTTATTTTAAATATATTTAGAACTAATAATTTCTGATGATAATTTTCGTCATTTTGAGTGATTTTCGATATAAAATTGTATCGAGAACAAGAAAAATTTCAAAAAAGATTTTCTTTTTTTTCATTTTACTGCGCAGAAAAAAAATCGAATTAGCGTTTTTATAATTATACCCGATAGAGTATATTTATAAAAACAGCTCTATAAATAGTTTTATTAAATAATATATTAATCGTTTGGGTATTTTTATTATATTTAAAAGTTATAATAATATTGATTAATATTTGAATTTTATGAGCATGAAAGAAGCTAAACCTACCTATACCGATCTGCTTAATAAATTAAAAGAAAAGAAGTTAGAAATAGAACTATTAGAAAAAAAAGCAGAATCATTAGCTACTTTTAAGTTCTTTATTGAAGAGTCCAGCGATTTAGTCTGCATTGTTGGAATTGATGCTTTTTTCAAAGAGATAAATCCAGCTTTTGTTGCTATTTTGGGATATTCAAAAGAAGAATTACTCAATAATTCGTTACTGCATCTTTTACATCCTGATGATCTTGAAAGATCGTTAAAAGAGATTGAAAGACTTTCTACGGGTATACCTTCAATAAATTATGAGAATAGATTCTTAAAAAAGAATGGTGAGTTTGTTACTATTCAATGGATTGCAAATAGTATTTCTTCTGGAAATATTTATGCAATAGGAAGAGATATTTCAGAGATAAGAAATACCCAAGAAAAATTAATTAAAAGTGAAAACTTATTAAACCATGCGCAAAAAAATGCAAAAATGGGTACTTGGGAATTCAATCTTAGAACTAAGGAAATAATTTGGTCTAATGAATTGTACACTATTTTTGAAATTGAAAAAAAGAAAAATCAAGATTTATTCCAAGAGTATTTAAATAATTTCTCTCAAGAAGATAAAACGTTATTTCAAGAAAAAATAACACAATTAATGATTGATAAAAAACCTTTTGAAATAGAACAAAGGGCCACTTTTTTTAATAAAAAAGTAAAGTGGTTCAATCAAACTGTTTTTTCTTTATTAGATGATAATGGGGATGTATGTGGAATCAGGGGTAATACGCAAGATTTTACTTTAAAAAAACAAAATGAGCTTGCAGTTAAAGCTAATGAACAAGCTGAAGTTGATTATAAACTAAAAGTGATTGAAGAAGAAAGCAATGCTAAGTTTAAGAATTATATAGAATGTGCACCAGATGGAGTTTTTGTTTTAGATGAAAAAGGGCATTATTTAGATGTAAACCCTGCCGCAGTCCTTTTAACGGGTTATTCTAAAGAGGAACTGTTAAGGATGAAGTTTGGTGATCTTTCTTCTGTTGAATCTCTGGAAGATTACTTTAAAGAATTTCAAAATCTTTTGAATAATGGAATAGCAAAAAAAGAAATTAAGGCGATTCATAAAAATGGAGAAATTAGATGGTGGTCAGTTGAAGCTGTAAAACTTTCAGATAACAGGTTTTTAGGTTTTGCAAAAGACATTACTGAAAGTAAAAAGGCAATAGACAAAATTGCCAAAAATGAAAAGCGTTTTCGTGCGATGTTAGAAAATAATGAGGGCATTGTCTCTTTAATTGATGAAAATTTAACTACTATATTCCGCAGTTCTTCGGCAGCACGAATTACCGGATGGACTCATGAAGAATTTGAGAAAATTTCTACCCCAGAATACATCCATCCAGATGACGTAGAGAATATCCAACAAATAATGAAAAAAGTTTTGGCTAATCCTGGGTTTCCTTTTCCTGTTTCGTTAAGGGTAAGACATAAAGAAGGATATTATATCTGGATGGAAGGCGTTATCAACAATATGTTTGATGACCCTGAAATAAGAGGTGTAGTAACTAATTTAAGAGATGTTACTGAAAGTAAAATAGCATTAGAATTACTTCAAGAGGAAAGAAATAAATTTGCTAAAATAGCAGAAACTTCACCAGGCCTTATTTATTCGATGCGTCAAAATAAAGATGGCTCATTATGTTATCCGTATGCCAGTAATGCGATTGAAGAAATTTACGGATTTACTTATGAAGAGATTCAATATGATGCTAATGCCATTTTTTCATTGATTCATCCTGAAGATTTAGATTATGTTGTGCAAAGCATTATTGAAACAAAATCTAAATTAGTTCCTCTAAAAGGGAAATACCGTTACAATCACCCAATAAAAGGATTGGTATGGCATGAAGTGAACTCTTTGCCCGTGGTTGAACCAGAAGGAACCGTTATTTGTCATGGAATTATAACGGATATCACCCAAAGGGTTATGTCCGAACAAAAACTTATTAAAGCAAATCGACTGTATTTATTTATTAGCCAGATAAACCAAATGATTGTTCGTACAACTGATGAAGAAACCATTTTTAAAGAGGCTTGTACAATAGCTGTTGAATTAGGGAAGTTTAAGTTGGCCTGGATTGGCTTAGTAGATGAAAATAGTGAAAAATTAGTTCCAAGAATGATGTCTGGCGAAGATAGTGGGTATCTTGCTAAAACAAAAATCATTTCAATAGAAGATGTATCGCATGGCAAAGGGCCTAGTGCAATTGCTATTAGGGAAGCAAGGCATGTGGTATGTAATGATATTGAAAATGATCCAATAATGGTGCATTGGAAAGAAGAAGCCTTAAAACGAGACTATTTTTCTTCGATTGTGGTGCCAATAAAAAAATTCGGAAAAGTAATTGGTGTTTTTTCTTTTTATGCCGGTGAGAAAAACTTTTTTGATGCAGAGGAAATTGCACTGTTAGAAGAAGCAACAAATGATGTGGCTTTTGCATTAGAGGTTTTTGAGAAAGAAGCTTTGCGCAAAAGAGCAGAAGAGGCCGTTTTTGAAAGTCAAGAGCGTTATCATACACTTACGGAAGTATCACCTGTTGGAATTTTCCGTACGGATATAAATGGATACACCACTTATGTTAATCCCCGTTGGTGTCAAATTTCGGGTTTATCTTATGAGGAGGCTTTAGGAAATGGTTGGCTCACTGCTGTCCATGATGATGATAAAAAAACATTATTTAATAATTGGGAAAATGCAACTTATAATCAGGAAATTTCCTTGTCAGAATTTCGGTTTGTTCGCCCTGACGGATCAGTTTCATGGGTAATGGGACAAGCTATTCCGGAGAAAAATACAAAAAATGAGGTTGTGGGCTACATAGGTACAACAACTGATATTACAGAACGTAAAATTGCAGCAGATCTGATTTTAAAGGAAAAGCAGCTTTCAGAAACAATAATCAATAATCTTCCGGGTGTTTTTTATCTCTATGATGAATCCGGTAAGTTTGTAAAATGGAACAAAAATTTTGAAGATGTTACTGGATATAATAAAGAAGAGATAGTCGAAATGAGCCCCCTGGATTTATTTGATAAAGAGGAAAAAGAAAAAATTAGAATAAGAATAAAGACGGTATTAGAAAATAATTCAAAACGAGTTAAAAATAAATTACCGGGAATTGAAATTGAATTTTATACAAAAGCAAAAACTAAAATTCCGTATTATATTAATTCACTTTCCATAGAATATGAAGGTGAAAAATGCGTATTAGGAATGGGTTTAGATTTAACTGAAATTAAAAAAGCGGAAAAACAAATTAAAAGTGCTAACGAAAGATTTGAGATGATTTCGGTTGCCACTAACGATGCGCTAGCTGAAGTGGATTTATTGACAGGGCAAAGTTGGAATAATAAAGCATTTACGGAACTTTTTAATTTCGGTAATAATAGTGAGTTAAGTGCAATTGATAATAAAGTCATATGGCGCTCTAGACTTCATCCAGATGATAAGGAAAGAGTTATTAATAAACTGGAACAAACCTATGCTGGTACAACTACTATATGGTCAGATGAATTTCGTTTTCAAAAAGGAGATGGTAGTTATGGTTATTTTTACGACCGTGCTGTTATCATTAGAGATGAACTAGGAAGAGCAACACGTTTTATCGGTTCCATGACTGAAATAACAGAGTTGAGAAATATAAAAGAGCAGCTTGTTAATAGTGAAGAAAAATATCGAAGTTTAATAGAACAGGCCTCAGATGCGATTTTTATTAACGATATTTCAGGAAATTTACTTGAGGTAAACGAAAGCGCCTGTATGATGCTTGGCTATACCAAGGAGGAACTTTGTACAAAAAAATTGACAGATTTATATACCGTTGATGAGCTTGTATTAAGACCCATTATGATGAAAGAATTGCTTAATGGTCAACAAACTCTAATTGAGCGTAATATGCGGCATCGCGATCAATCGATGATTTCTGTAGAAATTACTGCCAAAACACTTGTTGATAAACGTATTGTAGCAATAGTAAGAGATGTTAGTAAACGTAAAAAAATAGAAGAAGAGTTTAAGAAAATACACAAAAAATTAGAGGCTGTATTAGACGCAATTCCTGATTTACTGTTTGAAGTTGATATAGAAGGTAGAATTTATAATTACCATTCTCGTAGGGATGATATATTAGCATTACCTGCAGAACTGTTGCTAGGTAAAACATTTTCGGAAGTATTACCAACAGATGCTGCAAATTTAGTATTGTCAGCAATACAAGAAGCTGCTGAAAAGGGATTTTCTACCGGGTGGCAATATTCATTGCAATTACCGGATGGCTTGCATTGGTTTGAACTGTCAATTGCTCCCATGCAGGAAAGCGAAGAACATGAGATACATTTCATATGTTTATCTCGAGATATAACCAGTGCCAAACAATCAGATAGTGCACTCCTTAAAAGTGAAGAGAGATACCGTGGTCTAATAAATAATATTGATGCAGGGATAGTAGTTCATGCTTCGGATACCTCAATCATATTAAATAATCAAAAAGCGGCTGAACTATTAGGATTGAACGATAGCCAAATGAAAGGGAAAACAGCTATTGATTCCGCCTGGAAATTTTTGAATAAAGATAGTTCCGCTTTACCAATTGAAAAATATCCTGTAAATAAAATAATAAAGACTAAGGAAGCTATAAAAAACAAGATATATGGTGTAAATCGACCGGAAACTAATGACATTGTTTGGCTTTTAATCAACGGTTTTCCTGAAATTGATTCCAATGGTGAAATATTTGAAGTTGTTATTAGTTTCGTTGATGTCACAGATCAAAAAGTGATGGAGCTGGAACTAATAAAAGCTAAAGAACAAGCAGAAGCCGCTAATAAAGCCAAGACGGATTTTCTTGCTAATATGAGTCATGAGATCAGGACACCATTAAACGGAATAATTGGGTTTACTCATTTATTAATGAAGTCTGACCTGAAGAAAAACCAAGCAGAGTATATGACCACTATCAATGAATCTGCTACTTCATTGATGGAAATCGTGAACGATGTTTTAGATTTTTCTAAAATAGAATCAGGAAAATTAGAATTGGATATCGAAGAAATAAATCTGTTTAAATTAACGAATCAGGTTATAAATCTATTTAAATATCAAGCCAATCAAAAAAGGATAGATTTAACACTCCATATAGATGAAAATGTTCCGCAATATATCCTTGCAGATTCTGTTCGACTAAAACAAATAATAGTAAATCTATTGAGTAATGCCATAAAGTTTACCCATTTTGGAGAAATACGACTGGATATCAATGAAATATCTCCAGTAGATAAAAAATGGTCAACCCTTAAGTTTTCTGTAAAAGATACTGGAGTAGGTATAAAAACAGCCAACAATGAAAAAATATTTAATTCTTTTGTACAAGAAGATAATTCGACGAATCGAAAATTTGGAGGAACTGGATTAGGATTGGCTATTTCTAATCAGCTTTTGGCACTAATGGACAGTAAATTAGAATTAATCAGCAAATATGGAGATGGAAGCGATTTTTTCTTTGTCATTAAATTTATTAAGTCAAAACATAAGAAAAATATAGATTTACAGCCTGTTAATACGATTAATGAGAATGCAGTTGTTTCTATAGAAAGTCTAAGTGATAAAAAGATTTTAATAGTTGAGGATAATAAAATTAATATGCTTTTGGCAAAAACACTAGTGAAAAGAATCGTATCTAACTGCATTATTCTTGAAGCTAAGGATGGAAATGAGGCTGTCGAACAATATATAAAAGAAAAACCGGATGTCATTTTAATGGATATTCAAATGCCAAATAAAAATGGATATGAAGCAACTGATGAAATAAGGAAATTAAAAGATTCTGAAAACGTTCCAATAATTGCAATAACTGCCGGAATAATGGTTGGTGATAAAGAAAAATGTTTTCAAGCAGGAATGGATGATTATCTGGCAAAACCAATTATTCAAACTGACTTAGAAAAAATACTGCATAAATGGTTGACTAAAAAATAATTTTATTTTTAAAATTGAAAAGAGTGCTTATTATTTAAGCACTTTTTTTGTTTTAAAGAAGTTTACCAGCTCAGTTTGTTTAATGAGTATTGAATTTAATTTATTTGTAAAAAATATTTATTTTCACTAAATTTAACATTAATTATGGCAGGAATTAGCGGGATATTTAAATTAACAACAATAAAGTGTTGTGTTTAATACAGATAAGCTATTTTTAGTAAGTTAAATTAAATTTTATTATAAAAAAAAGCTAGTCAATTGTTAAAAAGCACTTATTTTTTTGCGAAAGAGTAAAGATATTTTTACTTTTTTTCTTGCGTAAAAGTAATTATACCCACAATAACATATTAATTTAGCCATATAATTATTGCTGAAATAAAAAAAATAATTGTGTATAAAGAAATACGACTCAATAAATAAAAGATATAGAAAATTCTAATTTCGTGATGATAAACAAAAATCAAATCAGTCGGAGAGAGGACAAAGTTTTAGATTTGAAATCAGATTCAATCTTGTCTGGGACTGATGATGATTTTCCAGTTATTGGCATTGGGGCTTCAGCGGGAGGACTTGAGGCATTAGAATTATTTTTTAAAAATATGCCTAATAATACCGGTATGGCATTTGTTGTTGTTCAACATCTGGATCCTACACATATTGGAATCATGCCTGAGCTATTGCAAAGAATGACACAAATGAAGGTGCTACAGGCCACTGATACACTTAAAGTAAAACCAAACTACATATATGTAATTCCGCCAAATAAAAGTTTGTCTATTTTAAAAGGGAAACTGCATTTATTTGAACCTGTTGAATCCCGTGGCTTACGCTTACCAGTTGATGTTTTTTTCAGATCTTTGGCGTTAGACCGAATGGAAAAAAGTATAGGAATTATTCTTTCCGGAATGGGATCTGATGGCAGTTTAGGGTTAAAATCCATTAAAGAAAAAAATGGAATTGTACTTGTTCAAGAACCCACTTCGGCAAAATTTGATAGTATGCCACGCAATGCAATCGAAGCTGTTATTCCAGATATAGTTGCTCCCGCAGAGGAATTACCCGCTAAACTGGTTGCCTTACTTAAATATTTTCCTGAAATAAACATGGATTCTGAAGTACTTGTTAAAAGTAAAAGTAGTATTGATAAAGTTATAATCTTGATTCGTGAACAGTCCGGACATGATTTTTCGATGTATAAAAAAAATACTTTAATGCGACGTATTGAAAGGAGAAAAGCAATTCATCAAATCGATAAAATACAAACCTACGTCCGTTTTTTACAAGAAAACCCAAAAGAGGTTGAATTGCTTTTCAAAGAATTATTAATTGGTGTTACCAGTTTTTTTAGAGATACTGCCGTTTGGGAAAAACTCAAGGAGGAAATTATTCCCAATTTATTGAAAGATCTGCCGGATGATTATACAGTTAGAGCATGGGTTCCTGCCTGTTCAACTGGTGAAGAAGCGTATTCCTTGGCTATAATTTTTGACGAAGCTTTGGAAAAAATCGGAAAGAAGAAAAATATTAAATTTCAGATTTTTGCCACTGATTTAGATCTTGTAGCGATAGAAAAATCCAGAAAAGGTTTTTTTTTATCTAACATCATAAAAGATATATCTCCAGAGCGAATCAACAAGTATTTTTATACTGAAAAAATGGGGTATCGTGTGAATACTTCCATTCGCGAAATGATAGTTTTTGCTCCTCATGACGTGATAAAAGACCCTCCATTTACAAAGTTAGACTTATTGACTTGCCGAAATATGTTGATATATATGGAGCCACAGTTGCAAAATAAATTGATAATGCTATTTAATTATAGCCTTAATCCAGACGGGATAATGGTATTGGGAACTGCAGAAACCGTTGGAAGCAATATCAAAGGATTTGAAGTAATTGATTCCAAATTAAAAATTTTTAGACGTACTTCAAAATCAGTTGTTCCTGAATTTACTAACTTTCCAAGTTCTTTTTCCCAAATAAAAAGATTAACTACCGATATTATGAAAGAAACTAAGGTTGTTGAAAACATACAAATTCTTGCCGATCAAATTTTGCTCCAACGTTTTTCACCAGCAAGTATTTTAGTTAATAATAGAGGAGACATTATTTATATTACCGGAAGAACCGGAAAATATCTAGAACCAGTAGCTGGTAAAGCAAACTGGAATATACACGCAATGGCTCGTGAAGGTTTGAGAAATGAATTGCCAGTTGCTTTTCGTAAAGCGTTACATAGCTTTGAACCTGTAAAAATTGAAAATGTAAAAATAGTTGAAAACGGGAGTAAATATTTTGTAAATTTAACACTCCAACAGATCGAAAGTCCAGATGCTTTAAAAGGGATGATTATGCTGGTATTCAGTGATGTACCAGAAAGTGAAGAGTCAGATGATAACACATTAAAACAAAAAAAACAAAGTGTTTCCAGAAAACAAAAAGAACTAGAAGCTGAACTGATTCGTTGTAATGAAGATTTAAACAGTACTCGTGAAGAGATGCAAACCTCCCAAGAGGAACTGAAATCTACTAACGAAGAGTTGCAATCAACTAATGAGGAACTGCAGTCCACGAACGAAGAATTGACTACTTCCAAAGAAGAGTTACAAAGTCTAAATGAAGAATTGCAAACTGTTAATGCAGAACTTCAAAGTAAGTTGGTTGATTTTGAACAGGCAAATAATGACATGAAAAACCTGCTCAATAGCACTGAAATAGCTACTCTTTTTCTGGATAAAGGATTAAATATTCGAAGATTTACAGATCCGGTAACAAAAATATTTAAATTAAGGGCAGCTGATACAGGAAGACCTTTTACCGATTTAGTTTGCGATTTGAAATATCCGGAAATGGAAAGTAATGCTCTTGAAGTTATTAAAACACTCACACCTATTCAAAAGGAAGTGGGGACAAATGATGGCAGATATTACTTTGTCAGGATAATGCCTTATCGTACTCTGGATGACCGTATTGATGGAATCGTAATTACTTTTACTGATATTACAACAGCAAAGCAGGCAGAAGAGTCCCTTAAAATGGAGAACAGGTACCGTCGTCTTTTTGAATCTGCAAAAGATGGAATTCTGATTCTGAATTCTGATACAGGAATGATTATGGATGTAAATCCCTATTTGGTTGAAATGTTAGGCTATTCACATGATCAGTTTATCGAAAAATCTATTTGGGAAATTGGTTCTTTGAAAGATATAGTTGCCAATAAAGATAAATTTTTAGAACTGCAAGAAAAGGAATTTGTTCGTTATGAAAATTTACCGCTTGAAACGGCAAATGGAAGAAAAATAAATGTAGAGTTTGTAAGTAACGTATATTTAGTAAATGATAAAAAGGTAGTACAATGTATTATTCGTGATATTTCGGATCGCGTAGAGGCACAAGATGCATTAGTCTTTTCAGAAACACGTTATAATCATCTTTTTAAATCAGTTAAGGATGGAGTTTTATTTCTGAATCCCAAAACAGGAATAATAACTGCCTTAAATCCATTTTTGATAGATTTATTAGGTCTTACTAAAGAAAATTTTATAGGGAAAGAAATTTGGAAAGTTATTTTTTTTAAAAATATTATTCCAAATATGGAAAAGTTTGAAGAATTAAATCAAAAAAAAAATGTTCATTTTCGCGATATCGAAATTGAAACGGCTGAGGCAAAAAAAATAAAAATTGAGTTTACCAGTACGATGTATTTTATAGGAAACCATAAAGTGATTCAATGCTTTATCCATGAAATCCCGAATCGTTAATTAAAATAAGTATTTCAAATTAGAGTAGAGCATATATAATTCCCCAATCATTTCTTAAAAAAAGGCAATATTTTAACATAGGCGGAAATTATGAAAAAAACTGAAAATAAACCTGAAGCCATGGTGATTCTTCGGGAAAAAGCGGAGGAATTACAAAAAAATAAAAAGCCAAAGTTAGATTTTAATCTCTCTGAAGCGGATACCTTGAGACTTATTCATGAATTTGAAGTTCATCAAATAGAACTTGAAATGCAAAATGAAGAACTTATTGTTGCAAAAGAACAAGCAGAAATTGCTACTGAAAAGTATGTGAATTTATATGATTTTGCTCCGTCTGGCTATTTTACACTAACAAAGGCAGGAAAAGTTATAGCACTAAACTTGACAGGATCCCAAATGTTAGGAAAGGAAAGGTCTCGATTAATAGAGAGCCAGTTCGGTTTTTTTGTTACAAATGATACAAAGCCAATCTTTAATCTTTTTTTAGAAAAGGTATTTAATAGCACTGTCAAAGAAAGCTGTGAGATTAACTTATTATTAGATGATATTACTATAACTAACGTGTATCTTACAGGTATTGTTGCTCAGGATAGAGAAGAGGCCCTTATTTCAGTTGTGGATATCACATCATTAAAATTAGCCGAAACAGCACTTAGCGAAAGTGAGGAAAGATATCGCGGATTATTGAATAATATTGATGTTGGTATTATTGTTCATGGTCCAGACACTTCTATTATTTTGTCTAATCCTAAAG
Source organism: Flavobacterium esculini (assembly GCF_048284325.1). Taxonomy (NCBI): domain Bacteria; kingdom Pseudomonadati; phylum Bacteroidota; class Flavobacteriia; order Flavobacteriales; family Flavobacteriaceae; genus Flavobacterium; species Flavobacterium esculini. The sequence continues at coordinate 26,924 of NZ_JBLVPI010000008.1, forward strand.
CATCAGAATTGATAGGTTTGAGTACCAATCAAATGAAGGGCAAAGTAGCGATTAATCCGGTATGGAGATTTGTAAATGAAAAATATGAAGCTTTACCAATTAAAAATTATCCTGTAAACCAAATTATTAGCCATAAACAACCAATCAAAAATTTTATCATGGGAATTAAAAGACCTGATAATACTAGAACGATATGGCTTTTATTAAATGGATTTCCCGTTTTTGATTATAATGGTGAAATAACGGAAATAGTTACCAGTTTTATCGAGATTACGGAAATGAAAATGTTGGAAATAGAATTGACAAAAGCAAAAGATCAAGCCGAAGCCGCTAATAAAGCAAAGTCAAGTTTTCTAATGAATATGAGCCACGAAATCAGAACTCCATTAAACGGAATAATTGGTTTTACTGATTTGTTGATGAAATCAAATCTTGATAAAAATCAGTTAGAATATATGAATACGGTAAATGAATCGGCAACAATTTTAGCTGAAATTGTAAATAATATTTTAGATTTTTCAAAAATAGAATCAGGGAAATTAGAATTAAATAGTGAAGAATTAAATCTCTATGAACTAGCACATCAAGTGATTGATCTTTTTAAGTATCAGGCGGCTTTAAAAACTATTGATTTAGTTTTAAATATTGATAAAAATGTACCACATTATGTCTTTGGTGACTCCATACGATTAAAACAGATTTTAGTGAATTTAATTGGTAATGCATTAAAATTTACAAAATCAGGTCAAATTGTATTGGATATTTGTAATAAATCGAACCCAGGATTACATATAGCTAGATTACAGTTTTCAGTAAAAGATACAGGTATTGGTATAAGATTAGAAAATCAAGAGAAAATATTCCAGTCGTTTGTTCAAGAAGATAATTCTATAACACGTTTATTTGGAGGGACTGGCTTGGGATTAGCAATTTCTAATCAACTTCTAAGTTTGATGAACAGCAAATTAGAGTTAGTTAGTGATTATGGACATGGAAGTAATTTTTTCTTTACCATTGAGCTTAAAAAATCAAAACATTTAATAGAGACAAACCAGAGCAATTTGAAAGCGGAAAATAGTAGCATAACTGCTGAAATTTTGAATCCCATTAAAATATTAATTGTTGAGGATAATAAAATTAATATGCTTTTGATAAAAACACTTCTTAAAGCAATAGTTCCTAATTGTATAATATTTGAAACTTCTGATGGACTTGGGGCAATAAAATTGTGTAAAAAAGAGCAGCTGGATATCATTTTAATGGATATACAAATGCCTGTAAAAAATGGATATGAAACAACAACCGAAATCAGAAAATTACAAAAAGCTAAAAATATTCCTATTATTGCCTTAACAGCAGGAATAATGATAGGAGAAAAAGAAAAATGCTTTGAATCGGGTATGAACGATTATATTTCTAAGCCTATTGTTAAATCAAATCTAGAATTAATTCTGCATAAATGGTTGGATAAATAATTTTTAAATTTATTACCGAAATCAAAAAGAAGCTGAAAATAAATTCAGCTATGAGTTATTTTTATCTTTTTTTTCTCTCACCAAACCACCATTTTGATTCATAGGGTTGCTTTTTTAAACCAAATTGTTTGATTGCATGTTTTTTTATGTGCGCTATTAACTCTTCAACAGAATCAGTCACAAACAAAAGTTTCATATCTTCGGGACTGATACTTTCATTTTCTGACATCACTTGGATATGATGTATTAATTCTTCGTGGTATTTTTTATCAAAAATTACTATCGGGAAATTATTTATTATTTTATTCTGAATGAGAGTTAATGCTTCAAATAATTCATCCAAAGTGCCTATTCCTCCTGGCATAACAACAAACGCATAAGAGTATTTTATCAGGATTACTTTTCTAACAAAAAAATAAGGGATATAAATCCATTTGTGGAGATAAGGATTGGGTTTTTGCTCTACAGAAAGAACAATATTACAGCCTACAGAGTAGCCACCGGCTTCATAAGCGCCTTTATTTGCTGCTTCCATTATTCCAGGGCCACCGCCAGTCATTACTGTAAATCCAAGCTTGGCTAACTTTGCACCAATTTTCACAGCATCTTTATAATGAGTTGTTTCAGGACCAAATCGAGCAGAACCAAAGACGGTTACGCAAGGTCCAATAAAGTGCATTTTTCGAAATGCATTAATAAAGTTATAAAGAACTTTACATAAAAAAACTAAGTTTTTAAGTCGGGATAACGGTTCCCTTACAAATAAAGATTCAGATTTTGAAAGCCTGTAATATTGAGGGAATTTCTTCATATTGCTAAGTTATAAAGGAATCGAATTTATTTATTCTTTACAAACATATTCAATAGTAATCCACCCATTAATCCACCGTATAAAGTACTATTTAATGGCTTTGAAGTTATAGCGCATGTTCTGGAAGCGCAACCTATATTGTAATAATACAGATAACCTGCGATGGCTCCTATAATTATCCCTAATCCTGTGATGAGGATTGCTTTTCTAATCATGCATTACTTTTTTCTATAATAGTTTTAATAATATCTTCTTTAGTCAGTACGCCGGATTGTCTCCATAATTGTTTTCCATTTTGAAATAAAATCATTGTAGGGACACCTCGTACTTGGTATTGAGACGCTATTTGTTGGTTTTTGTCCACATCAATTTTGATGATTGAAACACGGTCTCCTAAACTGTCTTTTACTTCTTTTAAAATGGGACTAAGCATTTTGCATGGTCCACACCATGTTGCAAAAAAGTCTATTAAAACGGGCTTTTCTGATTGGATAATACTGTTGAAATTACTCATTTTTACTGTATTTATTGTTTTAAATAGTACAACCATTAGAACTGCAACCTAAATTAAATAGCACTTGAATGAAAAAAATAACCCAAAGGCGATTAACATCCATTCTCGTAATATAAAGGCTTGAGCAAATAAAAATAGGGCAAACGCCAGACGAACTAAGCGCATAATATGCCAATTTGTAAATAATAATTCTTTCACTTTTTTGAAAAAAAAACTAATTTATATTACTAACTTTTTTTAATTTGATACTTTTTATCATAAGAAATTACATTTTGTAAAGCTGTAACTTCAATTTCTTTTTTACTGACAAGTAGTACCTCCACACAATCACTACTCATGCTTACATTTGCTATTCCATCTAGTGCAGTAATTTTTTTTGTGATTGATTCTATGCCGTCACAGGTAATTCCTTCAAATTCATAAAGATTAACATTGACTTTGTTGTTCTTTTTTAATTCGAAAAATAATTCCGAATTCGCTCTTGGTGAAATCGAATTCAGACTAACATCCATTTTTAAAAATTCAAAAGCTGCTGTGAAAAGTGTCTCATATTCTTCTTTACTTCCGCCAAAAGGAGGGCTTACTTCAAATGTTCTAGTAAATAATAATCCTGCCAATTTTCCTTGATCAGCCAAAAGGTGATGCATTTTCCAAACGTATTTTTGACGAAGGGTAGGAGGCAAAGCACAGAAAAAAGTCTGTTCAATAATCAAATCGTATTTTCCCTGATGTTCAAAAAAATCACCTAATATGATTTGGATATTGGAATTGTTTTTGAACTTCTCTTTTAAATCAGCAACCGGTGTTGGCGCAATATCAATAACGGTAATATTAGTAAAACCATGTTCCAAAAGGTATTTAGCTTCATAGCTGTTCCCGCAACCGGGAATCAAAATAGAAATGCTTTTATTTTCTATCGTATCTATATAGGTTTGTAAAGGAGGAGATATTTTACCTAAATCCCAACCGGTGGCTTTGGTTTTGTATTGGGTTTCCCAATACGCTGCGTCAAGCGGTTTTTCAAACGACACGACACAACATTTTATATCTTCCATAATTTGTTTTTTGAATGTAATTACTTTTATTTCAAAACTTTGCTTTGGCAGACGAAATCTGTTTTTGGTAAATTTGTTTTTGCAATAGCATTAAAACCGCCTTCAATTTCAGTGAAATTTCTAAAACCACGTGCTTCTAAAATGGAAGCTGCAATCATGCTGCGATAGCCACCGGCACAATGCAAATAAAAATGTTCTTTTGGATTAATGGCTTTGATCCAATCATTGATAGCCGCTAATGGCTTGCTAAACGCTTCCTCAACGTGTTCGGCACAATATTCACTTTCTTTACGTATATCAATTACTTTACTTTCGCCAATTTTTACTTCTTTGGCAAATTGTTCGGCAGTAATTCTATTTACGGTGTCAATTTCTTTTCCAGCTTTTGCCCAAGCATTATAACCACCTTCCAGATGACCTATTAAGTTATCAAAACCCACACGACTCAAGCGCGTAACGGTTTCTTCTTCTTGTCCTTCTTCGGAAACGATTAGAATTGGCTGTTTGACATCGGCAACTAAAGCACCCACCCAAGGAGCAAAATCGCCATCAATTCCAATATTTATAGATTGAGGAATAAATCCTTTGGCAAAATCAGTGTTTTTTCTGGTGTCTAAAATTAAGGCTCCGGTTTCTTCGGCAGCAGCTTCAAATTCAGTTACAGATAAAGCTCGCATTCCCAAGTGTAATACATTCTCGAAACTTTCATATCCTTTTTTATTCATGGCTACATTCATCCCAAAATAGGCTGGAGGTGGCAACAAACCTTCGGTTACTTCCTGTACAAATTCGGCTTCAGTCATATCCGCTCTCAAAGCATAATTAGTTGCTTTTTGGTTGCCAATGGTGGAAACGGTTTCTTTACTCATATTTTTACCGCAAGCACTTCCTGCACCGTGAGCCGGATATACAATAACATCGTCAGCCAAAGTCATCACTTTGTCTCTTAACGAATGATATAACATAGCGGCTAATTGTTCCTGAGTCATGTGTGCCGCTTTTTGGGCTAAATCCGGTCTTCCCACATCACCAATAAATAAGGTGTCTCCAGAGAAAATAGCATACTCTTTACCGTTTTCATCAATCAATAAAAAGGTCGTGCTTTCCATGGTATGTCCGGGCGTGTGTAATGCTTTTATTTTGATGTTTCCAATGGTGAATTCCTGACCATCTGTTGCAGAAACGCATTCAAATTCACATTTTGCATTTGGACCATAAACAATTGGAGCTCCGGTCTCTCTGCTTAAATCAACATGTCCGGAGACAAAATCAGCATGAAAATGGGTTTCAAAAATGTATTTCAGTTTTACCTGATCGCGTTCCAGTCTATCTAAATAAGGTTGAATTTCACGAAGAGGATCAATTATAGCTGCTTCGCCATTTGAAGTAATGTAGTAAGCGCCTTGTGCTAAACAACCCGTATATATTTGTTCAATTTGCATGATTACAATTTTTTATTTACTGTACAAATGTACTTCTGTTTCTAAGAAAAATTGGTGACTAAAGTTACACAACTTTTTTTAATTTCAGGAAAAAAGACGCCAATAGTATTCGCTATATTTCTATATGAAAATCTACTAAATTGAAGAGAATAAAGTTGGATTCTGTAAAAGAAATGTTACTTATAATGGGTAAATTTGCAAAACCTCTGATAAAATATATTTGAATGGAAGAAATGCTTTTTTACGACCGAATGCAATTTGCATTTACGATTACCTTTCACTACTTGTTTCCTCAATTGACCATGGGACTTTCCCTAATCATTATTTATTTCAAATGGAAGTTTTTGCATACCCAAAATGAACAGTACAATCAGGCTACCCATTTTTGGATGAAAATCTTCGCACTTAATTTTGCGATGGGCGTAGTAACCGGAATTCCGATGGAGTTTCAGTTTGGAACCAATTGGGCTAAGTTTTCGGAATTAACGGGAGGAATCATTGGACAAACGTTGGCTATGGAAGGCATGTTTTCTTTCTTTTTGGAATCCTCCTTTTTAGGTTTGTTTTTATTTGGAGAAAAATTAATCGGGCATAAATGGCATTTTGTCACCGGATTACTGATTTTTATAGGTTCCTGGGCCAGCGGATTTTTAATCATTGCCACGCATTCCTGGATGCAATATCCAGTTGGTTATGAAATTTTGGCTAATGGTAAATTTGTCCTGAATAACTTTGCAGCGCTATTTACAAACCCTTGGTTGTGGTCTTCCTATTTTCACAATCAGGCAGCTTCTATGGTAACCAGTTCTTTTGTTGTTGCAGGGATTGGCGCTTTTTATATTTTGAGTAAAAAGAATGTCTCTTTTGGGAAATTATTTGTGAAAACGGGAGTGGTTTTTGGATTGGCTTCAAGCCTTATCGTTGCCGTTCCCACCGGAGATTTATTAGCCAAGAATGTCGTAAAATACCAACCCGTTACTTTTGCCGCTATGGAAGGAATTTTTCATAGTGAAAAAGAGGGTTCCGAAATTGTTTTGATTGGTCAACCTGACGTAAAAGACAAAAAATTGGACAATAAAATTGCCGTACCTAATATTCTGAGTTTTTTGACTTATGGAAACTGGCATAGCGAAATTAAAGGGCTAGATCAATTTAAAGAAGAAAATCATCCCACTAATATTTCAGGATTGTATTATGCGTATCATATTATGGTTGGGCTCGGAACTGTTTTTATCGGATTAATGGGTTTTGCGGTTTTTCAGCTCATTCGAAAAAAATTATTCGAAACCAAATGGATTTTGTGGTCGCTGCTTTTTATGCTTCCATTTCCATACATCGCGAATACAACTGGGTGGTACACTGCTGAATTAGGAAGACAGCCCTGGTTAGTATATAATTTATTACGCACCGCCGAAGGTGCTTCGCCAACAGTTTCCTCCGGAAATACGTTATTTACGTTGCTTGGATTTATAGGATTGTACCTCTTATTAGGCATGTTGTTTTTACTCTTGGTTGGTAAAATTATAAATAAAGGACCTCAAACAGAAAATAAATAAATTATGGAATTCTTTTGGTATGTAGTTTTAATGGGAATTTTGGCCGTTTATATTGTACTGGATGGTTATGATTTTGGAGCGGGAATTATTCATTTATTTTTTGCTAAAACAGAGAAAGATAAAAAAGCGATAACCAGCGCGATTGGTCCTTTTTGGGATGCCAATGAAGTATGGTTAATTGCCGCAGGCGGGGTTTTGTTTTTTGCTTTTCCTACGTTGTATGCCTCTTCATTCAGTGGATTTTATTTGCCTTTAATGATGATTTTATGGTTGCTTATCTTTAGAGCTGTAGGTTTGGAATTGCGTGGTCAGATTCATCATCCTATGTGGGAAGTCATTTGGGATAAAGCCTTTGGGATTGCGAGTTTATTATTAGCCATATTTTTTGGCGTGGCTTTAGGGAATATTGTTCGCGGTGTAAATCTGGGAATGGTAGAAAATGGTGTTTCAACACAGGAAGCCCATTTTTTCTTTTTGCCGTTGTGGAATCCAACTTTTAGTCCAAAAGCGGATCAATTGGGAATTATAGATTGGTTTACCCTGTTTTTAGGAGTGGTTAGTGCTGTTACGCTGACGATTCATGGTGCGAACTGGATTATTTATAAAACGAATTCTTCTTTGAATGCAAAATTAAAAGAGGTGGTTTTTAAACTCAATTTTGTCTTATTGGGATTGGTAATTATTTCATTATTAATTTGGCACAGAATCGAACCCAAGCCGTTTCACAATTTTGTTGAAAATCCATTTCTTTGGATATTTCCATTGATTGCATTTATAGGCATTTTTGGATTGTTTAAAGTAAAAACATTTAAAAAGGACGGACTTGGATTCTTTTTTTCAAGTATGTTTCTCGTAGGAGGATTTGCCGCAACAACGGCTTCTATTTTTCCGAATGTCCTGCCTTCGACCAATGCGGTGAATCCATCATTAACCATTTACAATACTGCTGCTGGAGAATATGGATTGTCAGTAGGCGTGTATTGGTTTGTTATCGCTTTGCCTTTAGTTATTGTGTACTTCATAATTCAGTATAAAGTTTTTAGCGGTAAAATGGACGACATCGGGTATGGGGAACATTAGCATTATATTCAAATTAAAAAATAAAAAGTATTCCAACTCGGGATACTTTTTTGTTTTTTAATGAAAGAAAATCTCTTTAGTAATGATGTAAATTCCCATCACTAATACAAACCAGCCAAAGATTGGTTTTAGTTTAGCACCGTCAATTTTTTTCGAAAGTTTGATTCCTATGATCATTCCTAAAAACGCTATGACGGTAATCTCCAGTAAAAAAGGATAATTTATGGGTGTACCAATGTATAAATCGCCACCAAAACCAATTGAAGAGTTGATGAAAATAATAAGTAAAGAGGTACCAACGGCTTGTTTCATTGGTAAATTAGCGAAAAATAATAAGGCTGGTATGATTAAAAATCCACCACCTGCACCCAGAAAACCCGTTACAATTCCAACTATAAATCCAATGATTCCCAGTTGTATGTAGTTTGTTTTTGGAGTGCCCATTACCGGTTTTGTTTTGCGTATCATGGATATAGCTGCGGCCATCATCAATACGGAAAAAACAATCATAATCAGAAAACTTTTCGATACTTGGTAAGATGCAATAGAGAATAGTGTTGCCGCTATTTTTGGAAAAATAACTTCCCGGATTATCAATATTGAAAAAACCGACGGAATGGCGAAGTACAGTGCTGATTTAATTTTAAGATTCCCCATTTTATAATGGCTAATACATCCAAATAAAGCGGTAACTCCAACGATGAATAACGAATAACTAGTAGCTAATTCTGGTTCGATCTTAAATAAGTAAACTAAAATGGGAATGGTTAGAATTGATCCGCCGCCTCCTATTAAACCCAATGAAAGGCCTATGATAATTGATGCAAAATAGCCTAAATATTCCATTTTAAAACTTTTTATTGCAAAGGTTGTCTGTAAATTTTAGACAAACAGTAACATTTATCACATTAGGAAGATTTATTTTAAAAGTTCAATGTTATTGCGCTGTAAATTAACCAAACCGCGTTGTTCCATTTTTTTTAGTAAACGGGAAATGACTTCTCTTGATGTATTCAATTCGGATGCGATTTCTTGATGGGAAAGTTTTAAATGGTTGCAACCACAAGCATCGGAATGGCGTTTCAGGTAGAATTCCAAGCGCTCGTCCATTGCTCTAAAAGCAATACTGTCAACAACTTCCAGCACTTCCTCAAATCGGCTGCGATAAGTATCAATTACAAATTCATACCAACTGCGGTGTTGCATCATCCATTTGTCCATTAGAGGCAAAGGAATCAGTATCAATTCAATATCCTCAACAACTTTGGCCATAATTTGGCTTGTTGCATTCTTGGTAGCACAAATCATAGAAATAGCGCACGCTTGACCGGGTTGTAAATAATACATAAAAAATTCACCGCCATTTTCATCTTCGCGGTAAATCTTAATCTTGCCACTGATAACCAAAACGGTGTTTTTTATGTATTGTCCAGTTCGCATAATAACATCGCCCGCTTTGAAGGATTGAACAGTAGCATTGTCATCAACATCTTTGATTAATTCAGTAGAAAATGAAGGAAATAGTTTCTTTATAGGATCAAGCATTTTGGTGTTATTTTAATTGGCAACAGTTATATTGTAAAAGTAGTCTAAAAAATCAAAAGAGTATTGCAAGGATAGTATTGAAAAAAGAGATTGATTCCTGAATTATCAGGTGATGTGCTTTATGTATTTCCGATGGATTTAATAGACTATTTTTCGCAAAAATAAACGCCGAATTTATAGTTTCTTGATAGTTACTATTTTGCGAAAACGTTTTCTTTTGAATATTATCTAATTAACAAATTGAAGGTTTATTGTTTGGTAAAATCTTCGTATTTTTACAAAAAAAGATACTATGAATTTAACACAAGAAGATTGGGTTGCTCAATTCGAAGCTGATGAAAATGCAGTAATACTTGACGTGAGAACCGAAGACGAAACGAATGATGGAATTATAGCTAATGCCATACTTATTGATATTCACAAGGGACAGGGTTTTATAGATGAAATAGAAGCTTTGGATAAAAGTAAAAATTATTATGTGTATTGCCGTTCCGGAATGAGAAGTGCAAAAGCTTGCGAAATCATGAACGAACTGGGTTTTAAAAACACCTACAATTTATTGGGAGGGATTATAGAATGGAATGGCGATATCGTTTAACCATAATACTATAAATACGAAGGCCTCTTTTTATTAAATTTAAATATAACCAACCTATAATGAGTTTTATACCAGAAGAATTTCAAATTAATACGTTACTAAATCAAGATACTTATTTAATTAATGGTGAGCTAAAAAAATGGACCGGTCAAACCACTCCCGTTTTTTCTACGATTTCATCTACTGAAAAATACGAACCTACTATATTGGGTTCCATTCCATTTATGGGAGAAGCAGAGGCTATGGAAGCAGTTGAAGCGGCATCTGCGGCTTACAATAACGGACAAGGTTTATGGCCTACAATGAAAGTTGTGGATCGCATTAAATGCATGGAAAATTTTGTTTCCCAAATGAAAACGACTCGAACAGAAGTTGTTAAACTTTTGATGTGGGAAATTGGAAAATCATTGGGTGATTCTGAAAAAGAATTTGACAGAACTGTAGAGTATATCTATGACACTATTGAAAGTTACAAAGAATTAAACGCCCGTAGTGCTCATTTTTCTAAAGTACAAGGGATTAATGCCATGGTTCGTAGAGGACCGCTAGGTGTTGTATTGTGTCTAGGGCCTTACAACTATCCATTGAATGAAACTTTTTCGTTGCTTATTCCTGCCTTAATAATGGGGAATCCTGTAATTTTTAAACCGGCTAAACACGGCGTTTTATTACTATCTGCTTTGTTAGAAGCGTTCAGAAGCAGTTTTCCAAAAGGAGCTATCAATATTGTGTACGGTAGAGGACGTGAAGTGGCTTCACCAATCATGAAATCTGGAAAAGTTGATATTTTGGCGTTGATAGGTAACAGTAAATCAGCGATTGCTTTGCAAGACCAACATCCAAACAAAAACAGATTGCGTTTGGTATTAGGTTTAGAAGCAAAAAATCCTGCGATAATCCTTCCGGATGCCGATTTAGATTTGGCTATCCAAGAATGTATAGCGGGATCTTTGTCTTTCAATGGACAACGTTGCACCGCTTTGAAAGTATTATATGTGCATGAATCTATTGCTGACGAATTCAATAAACGATTTGCAGCCAAAGTGGATGCATTAACTTTTGGAAATCCATGGGATAAATCAGTATTTCTTACTCCTTTGCCAGAAAAAGAAAAACCGGCCTATATCCAGGAACTAATAGATGATGCTACTACTAAAGGAGCAAAAGTTATTAATGCAAAAGGAGGGGAGCATTCTGATAATTATATCTTTCCAGCAGTTTTGTTTCCTATAAACAAGGAAATGCGTGTGTATCATGAAGAGCAATTTGGTCCAGTTGTGCCTATTATTTCTTTCAAAGACATTCAAGAACCATTGAATGATATGGCCGAGTCTAATTACGGACAACAAGTAAGTTTGTTTGGAAAAGACATCAAGACCATTGCGCCGCTTATCGATACTTTAGTGAATCTTGTTTGTAGAGTAAACTTGAATAGTTCTTGCCAAAGAGGACCTGATGTCTTTCCATTTACAGGAAGAAAAGATTCCGCAGTGGGTACGTTGAGTATTCACGATGCATTGCGTTCATTCTCTATCAGAACTTTTGTTGCTTCTAAAGACAATGACTATAACAATGCCATTTTGCAAGAGTTATTGAACAGTAAAGAATCCAATTTCATTAATACGGACTATATTTTGTAAGTATTAAATAGTTATAATTGAAGCCGTTTCGTTTTTTCGAGACGGCTTTTTTTATGAGATTTGGATATTGAAAGCTGGTTTTATTTTTAGTAAATTAAGTATTGAGTTGTATTTTTTTAAATAATAACAAAAATAACACAGCTTTACGGGAAACCGCAACATAACGGAAAAACATTACATTATATTTGTTAAAATTTTATTTTTACCGGATGGCAATGATTGTAATCGATGACTAATTTAATACGCAATTATGAAACACCTTTACAAGATTATTTTTCTTTTTGTCTTGATAATTTCAGTTAATAATTTAAATGCTAAAAGCAATTACCCACATTTAGGCATCGATAAAAGAATAGTACCTGCGAGTGCCGATATTTTTGTATCACCAACTGCAACTATTTCTGGAACAACTGCTGTTTGCCAGAATGCAACTCAGCCCCAAATAACCTTTACAGGTGCTGGAGGAACTGGTCCTTATGTTTTTACTTATAACATTAACGGTGGAGCTTCTTTAACAGCAACTACAACTTCTGGAGATAGTGTTACCGTTTCTGCTCCAACAATTACAGCGGGTACTTTTATTTATAATTTAGTGAGTGTGCACGATGCCTCTTTACCTCTTACAGAAATTACTGAAACCGGTACTGCTGTCATTACTATAAATCCACAGCCAGATGCCTCATTAAGCGGGACTGGTTCAGGAACTACATTTAATGGAATACCTGCTTTTAGGATATGTAGCAATGTAACTTCACCATTTACTTTTTCCAATACTTCTTCGACATCTTCAACCTTAAATACTAATTACACAATCGATTGGGGAGACGGAAGCCCTAATTTTACTTCGGCTTCTTGGACTACAACTACTCATACTTATGCTGTAGGTTATTGGAATTTAACTTATACAATTCAAAGTACAAATAGTTGTGAAATAATAAAAAAATATGTTGTTTTTGTTGGTTCAAATCCAGCTGTATCGTTAGGAAACCCAGGGAATACTGACATTTGTAATTCTACCCAATTAACATTTCCTATTTCAGGAACAGAAAATAATCCTTCTGGAACAACTTATACTATTTCTTTTAATGATGGTTCATCACCAATCACATATAATCATCCACCACCTGCTACTATATCTCATACTTTTTTAAAAACTTCATGTGGTATTACTAGTTCTGATGGTACAAATTCATACCCTAATTCTTTTCGAGCAAATATTGTAGCTCAAAATCCTTGTGGAACATCTGCTGTTGGTGTTGTTCCAATTTACGTTTCAACTCCACCTACTGCTAATTTCACAATTCCTACAAATGGTTGCACAAACACGAGTATCTGTTTGAATAATACAACAACAGGAGGTTTTGAAAATAATGGAAATAGCAATTCATGTAATACAAATCCAAAATTTGTTTGGACAATTTCACCATCTACAGGATATACAGTTGTAAGTGGCTCTATTGGAAATGATTTTGGAAGTATAGATCCTAATTTATGGTTATCAGGTTCCAGTCCTTTATGTTTGAATTTTTCGCAAGGAGGAACTTATACGATTTCAATTAAAACCGCTAATAGGTGTGGTTCGGTAATGATAAAAACCCAACAAATTTGTATTGAAGCTCCATTAACTCCTCTATTTACCCTTAACAACATCTCTGGTTGCGCACCCTTAGCAATTACAACTACCAATACAACTATAGAAACAAATTCTTGTACACCACCCACTTATTTATGGACGGTTACTTACGCTGCAGCAAATTGTGGAACAACCATAGCAATTCCAAATCAAACAACAAAGAATGCTTCGTATAACTTTACAATACCAGGTATTTATACCATTAGATTAACAGCAACAAATTCTTGTGGAAGTGTAAATACATCACAAACAGTTGAAGTAAAAAAGCCACCAACAATTACTGCAATAAACGGGATACTTGCCAATTATTGCGGTCCAACAACTATAAATCCTACGGCAACAGTAAGCAGTTGTGCCCCTGCTTCTAGTACTTTGACCTATGCTTGGAGTTTTCCGGGAGGATCACCGGCAACGTCAGCCTTGGCCGTTCCGGGAGCCATTAATTATGCTACAGCTGGAAATTATACGGTATCCTTGATCGTAAGTAACGAGTGTGGTGCTTCGGCAACGACAATAAAACCCTTCACCATCAATGACGCTCCTGTTTTGACCAATACTCCCTTGAACCAAACCATTTGTTCGGGTTCCAGCACGGCATTGGTCAACTTGACTTCCAGTCCCGCAGGAGCCACTTTTTCTTGGACGGCAACAGCGACGGCAGGAATTTCGGGATTTACCCCTTCTGGAACGAGTACAATACCCATACAAACTATTTCTACAACCAATGCAAGTCCAGGAACTGTTACGTATGCCATTACACCTTCATTGGGTGGATGTCCCGGTACAGTGACCAATTATGTAATTACCATAAATCCTGCTCCGGCAATAACCGCTCAACCCGCTTCCAGTACGGTTTGCTTGGGAGGAAGTCCTGCTGTTTTATCTTTTACGACAAGTGGAGTTATTGGTACACCAACATACCAATGGTATTCTAACACTGCCAACAATACAACCTCTGGAACTGCAATTTCAGGTGAAACTAATGCTACATATACCCCACCATCAACAACGGCTGGAACATTTTACTACTATTGCATCATTACTTTGCCTTCGGGAGGCTGTTCCAATATTAAAACCAATACAGCAACCGTAACCATACTACCCAATGCGACAATTACCACCCAGCCCACTCCTACCCAAAATCTATGTGTTGGCGTAACTTCAACTCCATTAACTATTGCTTATTCGGGTGGAACTGGTACTGTTAATTACCAATGGTTTTCCAATGCCAGCAATTCCATTATTGGTGGATCTCCAATTGCCGGTGCCACTTCTGCCACTTACAGTCCGCCAGTTTTTACAAGCTCAGGAAATTATTATTACTATGCCACAGTATCTTTAAGTGGAAATGGTTGTTTGCCAGCAACCAGCAATGTAGCCGAAGTCATTGTTTATGCAGATCCAACAATTAGCGCACAACCCATTGCCACACAAACCCTTTGTCAAACCGCAACCCCTTTAAATCTAGATGTTACGGCAACAGGAGGAAATGGAACGTTTAATTATCAATGGTACAGTAATTCGACCAATGCCAATACGGGAGGTACATTAATTGTGGGAGCAACCAGCAATAGTCATACTCCGCTCACAAATACCGTTGGCACAAAATATTATTATTGTGTAGTGAGTCAAAACAGCTCTTCAGGATGCAATGTCAGCAGTGCAACAGCAGCAATTATCGTAATTTCGTCCCCCACAATTACACAGCCCGCTTCGAGTACGGTTTGCCAAGGCGGAACCCCAACTGCTTTATCCATTACGGTTAGTGGTGCGACTGGAACTCCAATCTACCAATGGTATTCCAATACTAATACAACAAGTTCTGGAGGCACTTTAATTCCTAGTGAAACAAGTGCTACTTTCAATCCACCAGCAACAGTTACTGGAACATTTTACTACTATTGCATCATCACTTTGCCTTCCGGCGGATGTTCGAGCATTACATCCAATACTGCCACCGTAACCATCAATGCAGGAGCGATAATTAATACACAACCAACACCAACACAAAGTCTCTGCGTTGGTGCAACTATTCAAACTCCATTAAGTATTACTTATTCAGGAGGAACAGGAACTCCAACTTACCAATGGTTTTCAAACTCCACAAATTCAAATAGTGGAGGAACTCTGATTCCTGGCGCCACAAATGCCAGCTATACACCGCCTGTTTTTAATACCGCGGGAAATTTTTACTATTATTGTCAAGTTAGCTTCTCAGGAAATGGTTGTGGTTCCGTATTTAGTAATGCTTCTGAAATTAGTGTCGTTACAGATCCGATAATTAGTACTCAGCCATTAGTTTCTCAGACTTTATGTCAAAATGGAGTTCCATCAGATTTGACCGTTTCTGTAACTGGAGGAATTGGTACTTATTCGTATCAATGGTATTCGAATACAAGTAATCTAAATTCTGGAGGCGTTTTAATTATAAATGCTACGAATGCAATTTTCATACCACCAACAGCATCGGTAGGTACACTTTATTACTATTGTGTCATATCACAAAGCGGTATTGGATGTGGAGTTGTCAGTGCAGCGTCTGCTGTTATTGTAAATTCTGCCCCGACATTTACAAAACAACCTAAACCCAGTATAATTTGTCTAGGAAATATACCGAATCTTTTGGAAGTGGACTTTGTCAATGGCGCTGGAATACCCCAATACCAATGGTTTTCAAATACTGTAAATACAATTTCAGGAGGAAACGTAATTATCGGAGCAACGACTACAAGCTATAATCCTCCAGCGACAAATGTTGGCACTTTATATTATTATTGTGTGGTGACGCTTTCTTCGGGAGGATGTTCAAGTATCACCTCTAATATAGCTGAGGTCAAAATCAATCAAAATCCTGTAATTGCAAGTAAAAGTGCAGTACTCTGCAGCGGCACAGCTTTTACAATTACACCAGATAATTCAAGTGGTGATATTGTGCCGGTTGGAACCACATACACTTGGACAACTCCGGTAATTAATCCTTCGAATGCTGTTAATGGCGCTTTTTCGGTAACAATTCCTCAAAATAATATTAGCCAAACGTTAATTAATACAACAACTAGTCCGGCAACTGTTACTTATACCGTTACTCCAACTTCAGGAACTTGCGTTGGAACTAATTTTACAATTATTGTAACTGTCAATCCATCGATAAACCCAAATAGTATCCTCACAAATAGTACTTGTTTTGGCATTAATAATGGTTCAATACAAACTAATTTAACGGGAGGAATTCCTTTTACTGTTGGCGCACCATACGTAGTTTCATGGGTGGGACCAAACGGATTTATATCTAGTGCAACAAGTATTTCTAACCTGTCGCCGGGAGATTATACGCTTTCGGTTTTAGATAATGGAGGTTGTCCTTTTTCAAAAAATTATAAAATTACAGAACCTGATGCCATCGTTATTACTACCGATTTAGAAAAGGATATTACCTGTTTTGGTAATGCCAATGGAGCAATAGCAATTACAATAACCGGGGGTACTGTAAATTATAAGTATGCTTGGACTAAAGATAATTTACCCTTTGCAACCACTGAAGATTTATCGAATTTAAGTCCAGGCGTCTATGCTGTTTCGGTTTCGGATAGTAATAATTGTGGCCCAGTAACAACCACTTTCACAATTACTGAGCCGCCTGTTTTAGTTTTAAATTTAGTAAGTCAGACCAATGTTTTATGTTTTGGAACTGCAACTGGAGCGATCGATATTAATGTAGTGGGAGGAACACCAATCCAGATTTCTCCTGGCGTTTTTGATTATAATTATGCTTGGACAGGGCCAAACAGATTTACAAGTTCCAATAAAAATCTAAGTTCCATTTTCGCTGGGACGTACGATTTGACTGTAACGGATAATTCAGGCTGTGCCAAAAAGCTATCGGTTCTTGTAACACAATCTTCAGAAATTATAATAAAGGCAACCACTACTGTAATCAACTGTTATGGTGATAATAATGCATCAATTAGCTTAGTTGTTTCCGGTGGAATTGCACCTTATAAAATCACATGGAGTACTTTAGCAACTGGATTATTTCAAAACAACCTTTCGGCAGGAAATTATCTGATTACAGTTACTGATGCTTTGAATTGTGTTAATACGCTAAATGTCAACATACCCGAAGCGCCCATTTTTACCATCAATCCGGTAGTGAAACAAATTTCTTGTTTTGGAATGAATGACGGCAGTATAAATCTAAATTTAGTAGGAGGAATTGCTCCACTAAAACTGGTATGGAGTGATGGAAGTACGGCAGGTTTGACTAGAAATAATCTAGGCCCGGGTTTTTATACTGTAACCATAACCGACAGTAAACCCTGTATTATAACCAGAACTTTTATACTATTGGAACCTCAAAAATTAGTGCTTTCGGCAAATGTTACCCATGCATTCGACTGTGATGATACTAATAGTGGCGTGATCAATCTGCTAGTTGCCGGTGGGACGCCACCTTTCACGTACACTTGGTCAAACGGAGCTACAACCGAAGATTTAACTACTATTCCCGCAGGAAATTATTTGGTTACAGTCATTGACAGCAGAGGCTGTTCAAAAACTGCCGAATATGTTATCAACAGGCAACCACCAATAGTAATTGGAGTGGAAACAAAAACCGATTTTAATTGTGATGCTAAATCTGTCAAACAAACTTTTGTGGCGCAAGTTTCTGGTGGAGTTCCACCTTATCAACTGACTTGGTCCAGCGGAACGGTAAGCGGAGTCAACAACGAAATGATGAACACCAATCAAAACGGAACGGTTATTCTTGGCGTTACGGATAACTTGGGTTGTACTGCAAATTATACTTTCAATGTGGCTATTCCAAAATTAGGAACGCCTTCCTTCACAACCAGTTCGTATTCGTATGCTGCTTTTGGTACTTTTTCAATTAGTGATCCTATACAATTCACGAATACCGCTACGGCAGATTATAGCAGTACTGCTTGGGATTTTGGTGACGGAAGTGTTTCAAGTGAAGAAAATCCAACTCATACTTTCGTCAAAGAAGGAAGTTATGTAGTGACACAAACCGTTACCTATCCTTTTGGATGTATTTATACGCATATTGTAACATTACTTATTGACAAAGGGTATAAAATGGTAATCCCAAATGGGTTCACTCCCAATGGAGATGGAATTAATGAAACTTTTAAACCGGTTTTTGTTGGATT
Organism: Flavobacterium esculini; assembly: GCF_048284325.1. Taxonomy (NCBI): domain Bacteria; kingdom Pseudomonadati; phylum Bacteroidota; class Flavobacteriia; order Flavobacteriales; family Flavobacteriaceae; genus Flavobacterium; species Flavobacterium esculini. The sequence continues at coordinate 45,444 of NZ_JBLVPI010000008.1, forward strand.
GAAATCACTTCAACTCGATGTGTATGATACTTGGGGAGAATTAATATATTCTGAAAAAGGAGAGACATTACAAGGATGGGATGGGAGAATAAAAGAAAGAGAATCGGAAAATGGAAATTATTATTACAAAGTAAAGGGAACCACTTTTTATGGGAAAATAATGAATGAAAACGGTCCTTTTACACTAATCAAATAAGAATAGCATAATGAAAATAAAAATTACAACTTTTATAATTTTGTTTGTTTTTTCTTTAACGGTTAAGGCGCAAGATCCCATTTTTACACAGTATTTCATGGTTCCCGAAACGTTGAATCCTGGATTTACAGGATTCCTCGAAACGACTAACGCTGGAATATTGCACAGAACGCAATGGCCTGATTTGAATTTTAGAGTCGATTCAGATTTTGGTTTCATCAATACGTGGTTAGAAAACGCCAACAGCGGAATCGGGGTAAATGTTTTGAATCACAGGGAAAAATTCACGAATTATAATTTCACCCAGGTTAATTTTAATTATGCGTATCGGGTTCAATTAAATGACGATTGGTTTTTTAGACCCGCAATAGAAATGGGCTTTGGAAACAAATCGTATGGTTTTCAGAATATCGTTTTAGAAGACCAAATCAACATTGGGCAAGGAACCATTAACACATCGAGTGTAGATCCACTTTTATTAAATGAAAAAGTAACTTTCTTTGATTTTTCGGCAGGAATGCTGTTTAACAATGAAGAAGCATGGTTTGGTCTTTCTCTAAAACACATTAATAAACCTAATATCGCATTTTCAAACACCGGAAATGTGCCGTTAGGGATGTTTTTCTCTGCCAATGCAGGATATGAATTCTTACTGGGAGATTACATAGACATTACCTATTTTCCTTATGAAACCAAAATGCTTTTAACGTCTAATTACATGCATCAAGGACAATACAGCCGATTTGATTTAGGAACCGGGCTTGTTTTTAAAAAGTTTTTTTTCGGGGTTAGTGCAGCTACAAATCCAGGGAAGAAAGCGGATAACAGTCATTTCTTGACTTCGGTAAATGCTTTTGGAGGATTGCAATATGAACATTTTAAATTTGGTTATTCCCATGATTTCAGTACTTCAAAAATAGGTAAAACAGGTGGAATATATGAACTCTCTGTAACCTATCAATTTGATTTGGAAGTGAAATGTTTCGGTTGTCCCAATTATTATTGAATATTATAGGAATATATCAGTATTAAAAAACCGTCTCGTTTAGGATAACGAGACGGTTTTTTTGTGAATTTGAAGTTTTGACAAAAATTAAAAATAGGTACTATTTAATCATTAAAATTACCGTTATAAGCAGCATTTATTCTTTTGAGTTCAATTGCCTTTGGCTTTAGCCAAAATTGTATAATTGTTTTGCCTAAAGTGAATTACACATTCAACCTAAATTCCGGAGACTAAAGTCAACGGCGATTGAAACAACAGTATTGCAGTATATTCAAAAGATTAAAAGGTATTATTTTTTAACCTTACTTAGATCAAAACGATAGATGGCTTCCATCTTTAAAAGGAAGGTATTTGATTTGTCTTGAAATAATTTTGTACGGTTATCACCAAATTTTAACGCTAGAATTTGTAAATCAAGTTTTTGATCAATTGGATATACTCTAAATTGGTTTAAAGAATATCCCATTTTTAGGCGTAAGAGTATTTTTTTGTCGAGCACGCTTCGTTGTATGTACGAAGAAAAATCTATCGAATTGTTTTCGACATAATTGGAACGGATATTATCAGTTGTCACTTTGTAACTGTTTCCATGACCCAGAAAATCAACACCTATTTTTGTTTTATCAGTCAAACTATAATTGATATCAGCATCATTTGGCATAAAGAAATTCATCTCGAAACGTTTATCCGGACTGTGATAATAGAGACCAATGATTGGCACCATAGACATACCATAAGCTTCACTACTACCGTAAAGTCCAAAACTATAACCAAAGTTTTCGTTTCTTTTATATTTTAATAACGCTAGTCCGCCGAAGTAAAAATCATCACTGCTCAGATGGATATAATCGGAGGCGACTTTTGGAAGCAAAAGGTATATTCCACTCCAGTGTTTAGAATGGCTTATTCTTAAACCAGCTCTTAAATTAGTTGAATATAAATGATTATTATTGGAATCAGGAAATAATTGTAAGTTGTAGCTGCTGAAATTTACCCCAGTGATAACCGTGTATTTTTCATTTAAAACAACGGGTAAAGTAAGATTAGTTTGGAATGTAGATATGGTAGTATTAATTGATGAATTTTCAAAAATAGTTTTTTGTGATTTTCCATAGTTTACGGAAAATAGATCAATATATTCTTGAGCGTTACATAAAAACGGTACTGTTAAAAATAACAATTGTATTATTTTTTTTTTCATTTTATAAATTTAAGTTATTAGAATAAAATAATGTTGTATTTATTTGGAATAAATATCTTATATTTTTATAGTTATCAGATATGTAGTACTTAAGAATAAAGAGATGTGAGGCATTAGAACACCTACATCAAAACAGCCGTAATAATACCATTAGAAAACGTAGTCAATGTCTTTTTTTATCACATCAAAGATACAAGATTAAAGGCTTAGCTTCTATTTTTAAAGTCAGTCGCAGAACGATTGAACGTTGGTTTGATAGTTGGGAAGAAATTGGGGTTGATGCACTTGGAATAGCAGGGGGAAGGGAAGCAAAAACACTTTTGAAGACTATTCCAAAGAGGTTTCCGAGCAATTGGAGCTTCACAATAGAAATTTAAAAAATGTATTAATTTACTTTAAAGAGCAACACAATATTATCATCTGCAAAAAAACATTGTAGAATTTTTTAAAAGTTACTGGGTTATAGATGGAAAAGAACTAGACTCTCCTTAAAAGGCAAACGACGAAGAGCTATTTCGATTTAAACAAAAGCAAATACAAACATTAAAGAGTTTGGAAGATAGCGGCTAATTGATTTATATTTTGGAGACCATAGTCATTTTGGACTTACTCCCAATGTGCCTTATGCATGGCAGATAAAGGAGAATCTAATATTGGTATCTGCTGCTAAAGGCAAATATCAAAATATAGTTGCATTAATGACTCGTAAAAAGAAGCTTTATTTTATAATACTTGAATCAACCTTTAATTCAGATAGGATTATCTGTTTTATGGATCGTTTGTGGAACAAACACTCAAAAAAAACATTGTAATTCTTGATAATTTACCCATAAAGAAAAAGATGTTTTGATTTACTTTTCACCATATTCTCCAGAGTTAAATCTGATAGAAATTCTATGCCGAAGAATAAAATAGCAATGGTTAGATTTTGATGCTTATAAGTCTTTCCAAAACCTCAAAGTAAAATTAAATTTTATCCTGAATAATTTCGACATTAAATTCGATATTGATTTTTAACCATTACTTATTTAAAGAAATGAATATGATATTCTTAATTTATTCTAAAAATAATTACTTTTGCTTAACTTTTTGATTTAGCTTATTAAATCACCTAATTAAAAATAATTTCTCAATATTATTGACCACTTTTATAGAGTGAATTATTTTTAAATAATTCCTAAGAAAAGTAAGTTTAACTTAGTGAAATTGAATTCTTAGAGTACTCAATATAAATTTTATGAATACCTCAAATTTTATGTCAAGAAGAATATATATATTATTAGTATTAGTTACATTGTTTTCCTGTAATTCAAATGATAATAGTAAAAAAAGGATTTCAATTGGATTTTCTCAAAGTATTTCGGAGGATGATAGCTGGAGGAAATCAATGGATAATACTGTCAAGATTGAGGCTTCACTTCATCCAGAAATTGACTTAACTATTTACAATGCGAATAGCAGTACAAAAAAGCAGATTGTAGATATAGAAAAAATGATTGATGACCAATTGGATGTTATCATAGTGGCACCTTATGGATCAGATTCTATAGTGCCGGTAATAGAAAAAGCTAATAAAAAAGGAATACCTGTAATTATAGTTGATAGAAAAGTTAATACATCGAATTACACTTCATTTTTAGGAGCTGATAATGTTGAAGTAGGTCATATTGCTGGAAAATATATTGTTTCGATGTCTAAGGCTCATGCAACTATTCTGGAAATTAAGGCAACGACGGATATCTCACCTGGCGTAGAGAGAAGTTTAGGATTTAAACAAATTATCGACCAATATCCAAACATAAAAAAAATAAGTATAACTGCTCCGAATTTGGCATCACTAAATACTAATTTTAGTAAGGTCTTGGATAGTATGCCAAAAATAGATTATGTCTTTGCTTTTAATGATATTATAGCACTTCAAGCATGGGAGGCAGCCAAGCGAAAAGGTAGAGAAAAAAATATAAAATTTATAGGGATAGATGGATTGAATGATCCAAATGGTGGAATACAGGCGGTTAAAGATGGTAAGTTGACAGCAACTATATTATATCCAACAGGCGGTAGTGAAGCGATAAAGCTGGCAATTAAACTTGCAAATAAAGAAATAGTCTCTAAGAATAATGTACTTAACACCATTTTGATTGACTCTTTAAATGCTGATATAATGAGCAATCAATTTGACAAAGTGACGCAACAGCAATCTAATATTGAAACACAGCAGAATGTAATCAAAGAACAAGAAAAGAAATACCTAACATTATATAATTTAATTAAGTTGCTAAGTTTTCTTTTAGTGGTAATATTCTGTTTAGCTGTTTTTAGTGTTTATTCTATATTTTCAATGAGAAAGAAGAAAAGACTATTAGAAGTGACTAATTATAAAATTACTAGCCAAAGGAATGAAATTGAAAAATTTGTAGAGAAACTTAAAGAAAGTAATGAATCCAAAATTAATTTTTTTACCGGTATATCTCATGAATTTAAAACACCTTTAACCCTAATATTAAGTTCCGTTGAATCTTTACACGATGAATTTCAAAATAAAAGTCATTCTGTTAAAAAAGATTTAGACATAATGTATAATAATTCTTTGCGATTACTTCGATTGATTAATCAATTGTTGGATTTTAGAATGGTGGAGGATAAAAAATTCACTCTGAAACTATCCAAAAATAATCTTTGGAAATTTTCGGCTAATATGTTTAAGGAATTTAAAAGAGAGGCTAAAAAAAGAAAAATAAATTATACAATTGAAACGGATAATGAGGGTTTAGAAGTTTATTTTGATCCAAATTTAATGGATAAGGTTTACTATAATCTGTTATCTAATTGTTTTAAATTCACTCCAGATGGAGGTAAAATTGAAATTAAAATACGTCAAGAAAAAGATAAGGGGCTTGTTAAAATTAATTTTAAAGATTCCGGTATTGGTATTCCTGAAAAGGAAATAAATCAAATTTTCAGTCCCTTTTTCCAAGGGTCTAATAACTATAGAAACGGTTCGGGTATCGGATTGAATTTATCTAAAAACTTTGTTGATTTACATGAAGGTATAATAGAAGTTAAGTCAATTAATGGTGCCGAATTTTCTGTTTATTTAAAATTAGGAGATGGCCATATCGATAAATCAAAAATTGTAAATGAAAGTACTTATTTTTCAGATAGTGAAAATGGATATGAGTATTTGGAAACTGAATTAACACCTAGTACGGAATCCATAATTACAGAAAACAAACCGTCTCTTTTAATTATTGAGGATAATGCTGATTTACTGGATTTTATTGCTTCAAAATTAAAAGAAGATTACATAGTTAGCAGGTGCAACGGAACCAAAGCAGTAGAAATGGCCTTGGAGTTAATGCCAGATATTGTTGTTTGTGATTTAAATTTACCGGAGAAGAATGGTTTTGAAATTTGTGAAGTTTTAAAAACGAATATGATTACTTCCCATATTCCTGTAATCATTTTAACAGCAATGGATGATAATAATACTTATATAAAGTCATTAGAAGTTGGAGCAGATTTATTTTTAACAAAACCTTTTAATCTAAAAGTCTTAAAACAATCTATAAAAGGATTACTGTTTAACAGAGAAAAGTTACGTTATTACTATACTAAAAATATAAATAAAATCGAAAACGATGGACTTAGCTTAATTGAAAGAGAGTTTTTGAATAGGATTAATTTGATTTTAGAAAAAAACATTGATGACTCCTCTTTTTCTGTTGAAAATCTTGCCAGTAAATTAAATATTTCCCGAGTGCAACTCTATAGAAAAGTAAAAGCAGTTTTAGGCATAGGAGTTGGAGATTATATTAATAATTTTAGATTAGAGAAAGCAAAAGAGCTATTAATGACCACAACAATGAACATCTCCGAGATTGCCTATTCTTGCGGTTTTGCTTCTCCTAATTATTTCTCAACTACTTTCAAAACTAAGTACGGAATACCCCCAAAAGACTTTAGAAATAATTAATTATGCTAAAACAATGTAACATTTTTATAGATATAGTGATTTTTAGCGTCTTTTTATATTGATTTTTCGGCATTATTTTTTCTTAACTCCCTGTTTTATTGGGGTTAATTTTTTTTTAAAAATTACTAGGCAGGTGTAACAATACTTAATTAGGTCATTATAGTATTCTAGTAATTTTATAAAAAATATTATAAAATGAAAAAGTGCATAACAATTATCCTGTCAGGACTTATCCTTATTGGATGTAAATCCCAAAATGATCCAAGTCCAAGTCCAACCCCGATTCCTCCCTCTAATGTGGCTTCAGAACTTTTATCATTTAGTTTTAATGAAACCTCTGGGCAAACACTAGTAGAAACTAAAACAAATGCCAGCTTTAATATAAATGGATCTTCAGGTTCATCTGAACGGATTGTGGGCGTTGAAGGAAATTCATTAAGAGTTAATGGCTTTTATGGTTGGGCTACCGGGAATGCAAGTGTAATTTATCCAACCTCAAAAGTATGTGTCTCTGGTTGGGTTGCACCAGCAGCTTTTCCTGTTCAAAGAAAAGATTTAGATCCGATTACCGAAAATACAAACGCTTCTATTTTTTCGAATGTAAACACATCTAATAGTTCTGGCGTTGCCTTAGGGATCAATCATCACGGAAGAGTTATTGGTCAATTTAAAGTTGGGACAAATGTGATTCAAATTATTTCTGATCAAGAAGTAGCGCTTAAAAAGTGGAGTTATATTGCATTAAATATAAATGCTTCAAGCGGAACGGCTTCATTGTATTTAAATGGTGTTCAAATTAAAACTGTTACGTTTGATATTGGGACACTTTTATGGGATAATAATGCCACCATTTATATTGGAAAAGAATCAAAATCTAAAACAATCGCTGGATTTGACACTAATGGTTTAACTGGAGCAATAGATCAAGTAGCACTTTGGAATAAAGACTTAACAGCTGCCGAGATATTAACTCAGTTCACTAAATTTACACCATCAGATCCGGATCTTAAAATCCCGACTGCAGTTCGATTTGCCAATGATATTCATCGACCAAAATACCATTTACTTCCATCTGCTAGTTGGACTAACGAATCGCACGGATTGCTATATATTGACAATAAATACCATATTTTTAGTCAAAGAAATTTCAACGGGCCCTATTTAGAGCATATCAATTGGGGGCATTACGTTAGTAACGATTTAGTAAGCTGGGAAGAAAAAACACAAATTTTATGGCCTCAACCTGGATTTGACGAAGTAGGGATTTGGTCAGGACACGCCGTAATAAGTAACGGTAAACCCTTTATTTTTTATACTGGTGTAAATAAAACTAAAGCTGCAATAGGACTTGCAACTTCAACAGCCCCCTACGATACTTGGACAAAAAATTCTTCTGCAATTATACCAAATGCACCAACTTCTTCTGCAAACGCTGATTTTAGAGATCCTTTTGTATTTCAACATAATTCAGAATGGTATATGATGATTGGTACAGGTTTAAGAAGTGGAACCCCAAGAGGAGCATTGTATTTGTATAAATCTACTTCTTCCGATTTCAAACAATGGTCTCCTCAAGGAACAATGTTAGAGGGAAATCCTTCTTTAGATGGAACTGGGGATTTTTGGGAAATGCCTATTTATTATAATTTTGGGGCGAAATCAATCGTACTAATTAATAAGCTTCCTAATGCAAATGCGTTGTATTGGACTGGGAATTTTAATGGATCGCAATTCGTTAGGGATAATCCCGTTCCTGAGCGATTAGATGTAATCAACCAATTATTATCGCCTTCTATTCATCCAGATGCTAATGGGAATTTAACGGCGATAGGAATTATTCCAGACGGTGTTACTTCTGCAAAACAAAAAGAGCAAGGCTGGGCGCACGTATTTAGTTTGCCAAGAGTTTGGACACTTGTTAATGGTAAAATAAAACAAGTTCCTCATCCAAATGTATTAAGTCTTAGAGGAGCTTCTAAAAATTTTACAAATGTAGTTTTTGACCAAAATAGCTCAAATGTATTAAATAATTCAACAGGATCTCAATATGAAATCGTTGCTACTATTAATCCAGGAACTGCTGCAAAAGTTGGATTTTCTCTGAATAAAAATACATCAACTGGTGAACAAACCTTAATTTATTATGATTATACTACAAGTAATTTTGTTGTAGATAGAAGTAAATCTTCAATTCTTACAGGGGTTCCGCTATCGAATCAATCTACTAATTATGTATTACCGGCAGGAAATATTAATTGGAGGATCTTTGTCGATGCATCTGTAATAGAGGTTTTCGTTAATGAAGAATTAGCTTTTGCAACACGATCTTTTCCTTCAACCGGGAATAATTTAATTGATTTATATGCTCAGTTCGGTACAGCAACAGCAACAGACTTAAAAATATATAATATTCAAGGAGGCGGAACTGAATCTACAGCAAAGTATATCGAAAAAAAAAATGAAATAATTCATCCGGTTGTTTTTCCGAATCCATCCAGTGAAAATTTCAACATTAAATTTAGTGCTATAACTGTGGCAACACCTGTTTATGCTCATATTTTTGATATAACAGGATTTCCAGTAACAAAAATTGAAACAATTCTAGATGGCAATAATCCAATAATTCATTGGGATGGTGTTATGGATAATGGAAATAAAGCCATCAGAGGTGTTTATATAATAAAAGGTCTGTTGAAAAATGAATTGTTTGATGCTAAAATAATTGTGGAATAGTTCTTAAAATTAGTTTTATTTTTGTTGGCCTTTTTTTGTTTTTTAAATCACTGAACGTATCTATTTCATTGGATTAAGAACTCAAACTGTATTAAAAATTTTCTTTTTATGGTTCAATCCCCAGTCTTTAAGCAAATAAATAATTGGGGTTAGAGTATCTGCGTAAGTTTCTAAGCTATAAGAAATTTTAACTGGATAATCCTCTACAACGGTACGTTTTAACAATTTATGTTGCTCTAAGTCTTTTAGTTCCTTAGCCAACACTTTTGGAGTAATTCCCGGAATACTTTCCTGTATATCCGTAAAACGATCATTGCCTACACCCACCGAAATTATAATCGGCAGTTTCCATTTTCCACTTATTACATCTAGAGCATCTCTAACTGGCTTTATCGTATTCAGGCAGTCACAATGCATTTTTTTTTGCGCCATAGTTTTCTCTTTATTTGATATTTCACTTTCCTTTGGGAAAGTACTATACAAAGGAAAGTGAAATACTTTAACTTTGCAAATATTATCCAACAGGAAATTATAAATGACTAGTAAGTAATTAAAATTTAAGGTGATTATAAGTAGTATTCAACCTTAAAAATAAGTAAAGCATAATGTTAACTAAAAATAAATTTAAAAATATGAAAATTGGAATTATAGGCGCAGGTCTGATCGGAAAAATACTTGCTAAAAAATTTAGTGAGACTGGCCATACAGTTTCATTGGCAGATGTAAAAGGAGCTGCTAAAATACAGGCCATCGCCGGTAGTATTGGTGCAAAAGCCTTAGAAATGGATGAAGTGGCAAAAAATACAGATATTCTTGTTATAGCAATACCGCTTCTTAGAATCCCGGAATTGGCTCAAGCATTAAAAGGTAAAGTAGAAGATCACGTAGTCATTATAGAAACGACAAACTATTGGCCGCACCGCGACGGAAAGATTGAAGAAATCGAAAATGGTACAGTCAACAGTGTTTGGGTTCAACAGCAGTTAGGTCGAACGGTAGTTAAAGCTTTCAGTAATATAGGTGCCTACAGCTTGGCAGTGGAAGGAAAGCCAAAAAACAGTAAGGACAGAATTGCTATAGCGGTTTCTGGAGATATACAAGAGGAAATTGATGTGGTTATGAGATTGGTAGATAGCGCCGGTTTTGATGGGTTAGATTCGGGTTCCCTTGAAGAGTCTTGGAGACAGCAGGCATGCGGTCCGGCATATTGTACAGATTTACAATTAGAAGAACTTGTCAAAGCAAGAAAATCTGCTCAGAGAGAATCATTGGCAGAAAAGCAAAAACTGTCATTTGATAAGATGCAGGATCTAGGAAGCGAGTATTTCGATATTTTGATTTCAGGAAAATATCCTGCTGGATTCGTTGATCATGCGGTTGATATTAACCGTTCTATTAACGGCTTGCCGCCAAGAAAAATTAGTATTTAATCGATTTCTTTTAAATATTATCTTAGTGAGACTTAAAATTTATACATTTTTTTATAAAACAATTTAGAATATGAAAATAGGAATAATAGGTACCGGAGCAATCGGTGGTACCATCGCAAAAAAACTTGCAAACGCAGGTCACGAAGTAAAAGTTACTAATACAGACGAGCAACAAGTATTAGCAAATAAAGCGAAAGAATTGGGAGCCATCCCGTCAACCATTAATGAATTGGTAAATGATGTAGCGGTAATTATTCTATCTGTTCCTACCACTGCAATCCCAGAGTTAGCTAAAGATTTGTTTAATGATTTACCAAAAAATGTCATCATTGTTGACACCAGTAATTATTATCCATTTCGTGATGGAGAGATTGAAGATTTGAAAAATGGAAAAGTAGAAAGTGTCTGGATTTCAGAACAATTGGGAAGGCCGGTCATTAAGGCATTTAACAACCTGTTGGCTCACACACTTGCTGAGGCTGGAAAAAACGAAGGACAAGAAGCTAGAATTGCTATGGCTATATCTGGCGATGATGAGAGTTCTAAAAAAGTGGTTTCAAGTTTAATCAATGATGCGGGTTTTGATGTTGTCGATGCAGGAACTCTGTCAGAATCTTGGAGACATCAACCTGGAACTCCTGCATACTGCACAGAATTGAATGTGGCGGAACTTGAACAAGCTCTCAAGGTAGGTGTAAAAGAAGATGCTGCCTATCTAAGAGACTTGGCTATTACAAAATTAATGGAAAGGACTTCACCTCCATCTCACGAAGATATAGTTGATTTCAATCGTTCATTATTTCCCCAAAATCCAAAAATAGAATAATGTTTTGTTTCAAAGAACACAGCAATCTTAATGCTATCCTCTCTTCTTGAATAGATTATACAATACTATTTAAAAATATTGTATAATCTATTTTTTTTAAATCTATCTTTTTTTTCGTGTATTCAGTAGTATATAGCTATAAGGTGAACTTCCGCATTAAGGCATTAATAAAGATTATTATTCTGTTATGAAAATTGCAAATTCCTATAAAGCATAATTATTGACCTTCTTACTATTTTGAACTACTAATATAAAGACTATACGCTATGTTATTCTAAAGACTTTGTATTTGTAAATTCTAAATTAGGCTGTTTTAGCACTATAGACAAGTTACTTTTTAGAGTGTTAATCCCAAAATTTTAAACCATCCCTATTTTTTTTGAGTGTAGCTATTGATATAAGCGTAAATAATTTATAATAAAAAACACTATATGCAATTTCAAGCCACTTAAATTATTTAAAACTTTTTTTTTAATTTATTTTTTGTTTCGAAATCATAATTTAATGTTACAATATTATATAATTATGTCTTAAGTTCATGTTAATTTATTTAAAATCAAATAGTTGCGATTTGTGTAACAAATTTGAAGTAAATGGATACATTACGAAAACGTTATCTTACTGTTTAATAATAAGTTTGATAATAATTAAAAACATGGTTTATGAATAATAAAATTTTGAGATGGTCACTCATTGCGTCTTTCGCAGGATTTCTATTTGGCTTCGATACAGTAGTGATTTCAGGGGCAGACAAAACGTTACAGTTGTTATGGAATTCAAGTGATGTTTTCCACGGTTCAGTAGTGATGGCAATGGCACTTTGGGGTACAGTTATAGGTGCTATTTTTGGAGGAATTCCAACAAATAAGTTAGGTCGAAAAAAGACCTTATTAATTATAGGTGTTTTATTTTCTATTTCTGCTGCTGGTTCAGCACTTTCAAATGATCCATTTGTATTTGCTTTTTTTAGGTTTCTGGGAGGTTTAGGAATTGGGGCTTCAACAATTGCGGCACCAGCTTATATATCTGAAATCGCACCAGCCAAGGATAGAGGGCGTTTAGTGGGATTGTATCAATTTAATATTGTATTGGGAATTCTAATTGCTTTCTTATCCAACTATCTTCTAAGTGATGTAGGTCCAAATGCTTGGAGATGGATGCTTGGTGTTCAGGTTTTTCCTTCTATAATTTATACCCTAATGGCTTTTAGTATACCTGAAAGTCCAAGATGGTTGTATTCAATGCTTAGAATTGAAGAAGCAAAACTTATTTTCGAAAAAATTGGATCAAAAGAAGATGTTCAAGATATTTTGGATGATTTAAGTAAAAATAGTAATAGTACTCCTTTGAATGAAAATATTTTTATGAAAAAATACCGTTTTCAATTAATCTTGGTTTTTTTGATAGCTGCATTTAATCAATTATCAGGAATTAACGCCTTTCTATATTATGCTCCCAGAATATTTGAAGAAGCAGGATTAGGTGCAAAAACGGCATTATTAAGTAGCATCGGTATTGGTATTATAAATTTAATCTTTACACTAATTGGAGTTTATCTTATTGATCGATTGGGAAGACGCAAATTAATGATTTTCGGATCTATTGGTTATATTTTTTCCCTTTCAATGGTGGCCACTTCGTTTTACTTAAACTGGACTGGACTGGCAGTGCCTGGGTTTTTATTTCTCTTCATTGCATCTCACGCAATCGGACAAGGAGCTGTTATTTGGGTATTTATTTCTGAAATATTTCCCAATCATTTGAGAGCTTCCGGACAGTCTTTTGGTAGTTCTGTACATTGGGTTTTAGCAGCTATTATCCCTTCGATGGTGCCTATCCTTTTTACAAGTTTTGGCGTTGGAAATGTATTTGCCTTTTTTGCTTTTATGATGGTTTTTCAATTGCTGTTTGTCATTTTTATGATGCCGGAAACCAAAGGAATCTCTTTGGAAGACGTAAGTAAAGGATTAATTAATAAATAAGAATTATGATGAATATATCAGAAATAGGAATTTTTAAAAGAATATTTTTTATGCTAATACTGGTTGTAATGAATAGTTGCATGTCTACTAAATTAAGCAATATAAAACTGTTAACCAATGAAGAATTATATAGACCCAACTTTCATTTCACACCTAATAAAGGCTGGATGAATGATCCCAATGGAATGTTTTTTTACAAAGGGTTGTATCATTTGTATTTTCAGCATTATCCAGATGATAATGTTTGGGGGCCTATGCATTGGGGGCATGCCACAAGTAAGGATATGATAACTTGGAAGGAAGAAAAAATTGCTCTTTATCCAGATGATATGGGGTACATATTTTCAGGAAGCGCGGTTGTTGATGTCAATAATACTTCTGGATTTGGGAGTTTGAAAAATCCGCCAATTGTAGCCATGTTTACGTATCACGATGCTGTAAAAGCAAAAGCTGGAGCAATAGATTTTCAATCTCAAGCTATTGCTTATTCTTTAGATGAAGGAATGACTTGGACAAAATACAAGAATAATCCGGTAATTAAAAATCCAAATATTAAAGATTTCAGAGATCCAAAAATGACGTGGGATGCGATTCATAATCAATGGATAATGGTTCTTGCTGCCGATGTGGAAACTAAAATATATCGTTCTTCAAATTTAATAGATTGGGAATTGGCTTCTGGATTTGGCAAGAATCTAGGTGCGCATGGAGCGCCTTGGGAGTGCCCGGATTTTTTTCCTATTAAAGTTGAAGGTTCAACTGAAATGAAATGGGTGCTTTTGCAAAGCATTAATCCTGGTGGTCCAAATGGGGGATCGGCTACTCAATATTTTGTTGGCGATTTCGATGGAAAAACTTTTACACTAGAGGATTCATTTACCCAAGATTTAAACCAATTTGGAGCTTTGTGGCTTGACTACGGAAAGGATAATTACGCAGGAGTTACCTGGTCTAATATTCCAGATTCTGATGGTCGTAAATTATTTATAGGTTGGATGTCCAATTGGCAATATGCTGATAAAGTTCCTACTGAAAAATGGAGAAGTGCTACGACTATTCCAAGAGAATTGAAACTTATAAATACCGGTGGTCATTATCGAATTGTTTCCCTGCCAGTAAAAGAATTGGATAAATATGTTTCCAAGACTATTAAAAAGGATCTTCTTACTATTGATAAAGCAACTGTGATTGTAGATAAGTCTTCTGTAGATATGTCAAGATTAGATATTCATTTTACTATGAATGGTTTAAAGAATGACAACTATGATTTTATCCTTTCCAATAAAGGAAATAATGCCATTCATTTTGGAATTAATAAAAAGGAGAAGTGTTTTTACATTGATAGAAAAAATGTAAGTAAAACTTCTTTTTCAGATGAATTTGCCAATAAAATATCAAAAGCACCCATTACAGCAGATTTTAATTTAATCGAAGTAAGAGTGGTTATCGATAAGACCTCAATCGAAGTATTTTATGACAATGGAAAAACGGTTATGACTGAAATTTATTTTTCAGATAAACCAATGGATTCTTTTTCAATAGCTAAAGCAAATTCTGATTTTGAGCTTAAAAATGTATTGATAAATCAACTAAATATTAAATAATAGATGTAAAAAATCAAATTAAAGAATATAAAAAAATATAAACTAAACAACTAAAACTATAAATGTATGAAAATCAAGTATTTTAAAAATAAGAAAAACATATTGTCACTATGTTTGTTTTTCTTGGTGTTTATTGCTTCAGGGCAACAAAGACAAATTAATGGTTCTGTTTTATCTGACGACGGTCAACCTTTACCAGGTGCTAATATTCTTGTTGAGGGCTCAAAAAATGTAGCGACTTCAGATATAGATGGTAAATTTAAAATTTCTGCTGAAGAAGGAGATAATATGATAGTTTCTTATATAGGTTACCTAGATGCTAAAATAAAAGTAACTTCAAAAATTACGTACAGTATTAAATTACAATCCAGTTCAAACAATCTTTCGGAAGTTATAGTTGTTGGGTATACAAAAGAAAAAAAATCAGATATAGCTGGTGCTATTTCGGTTGTTAAAGTTGCCGATATTTCTCAAGAGGCTACTCCTAATATTTTAACAGCTTTACAGGGTAGAGTTGCTGGTTTGCAAATCAATTCTGGAGGTACACCAGGAGGAAATGACAGTCAAATATTAATTAGAGGATTAACTACAGTGACAAGTGGGTCAGCTCCGCTATGGGTAATCGACGGAGTTCAAACTACAAGCTCATCCTCATTAAATCCTGAAGAAATTGAATCCATTCAAGTATTAAAAGATGGCGCATCAGCAGCTATTTATGGGACTTCTGCCGCAAATGGAGTAATTGTAGTTACAACCAAGAAAGGTAAAAAAGGAGTTTCTGAATTTAGTTTCAAATCCGAAATAACTGTCAATACTTTAAGAGATAAAATCAGCTTGCTTAATTCGCAACAATGGGCAGATGTGGAATACCAGGCTCAAAAAGGTGCTGGAATTGCCTCTCCCACTCATCCCGTTTTAATTAATAATGGTTCTGGTTTTACCATACCTCAATATTTAGATCCTAATGGTTTGCAAACAGCGGCTAATACGAATTGGGTAAATGAAATTACAAACGATACATTTTCAAACAATACTGATTTTGGATATAGAAAAGGAACTGAAAACTTAAGTTTATACACCCAATTGAGTTACTCGGAAGATAAAGGTATACAGAGATATACCAGTTATGACCGATTTAATTCTAGAATAAATGCATCGTATAAATTATTTAAGGGTAGATTGACGATTGGTGAAAATTTCTTGTACTCTAAATTTAATGAGGTAAAAGCAAACGAGTTTGAAAATGCCATTCTTCAAAATCCAATGCTCCCGCTATATTCTAATCTTGGAGATTACGCCACGATAATAACTGGGGGTATGCAAGATAAACCAAACTCTGTAGCAAATTTATGGAGTAATAGAAATAATAAGCAAAAGAATCAAAGGTTTTTAGGGAATGCCTATTTGGATTTTCAAATTATTGATGGTTTGGTTTTTAATACGACTTTAAATTTTGATAAAGGAACTTATAAATTTAACACTGCAAGTGAAGCTTTTTCTACAAATGGAACAATCCCTTCTGTTTTTCAGAAAATTACTACTGATGATGTGGATAATGATTTTTTGGCTACCATTTTTACTAATACTTTAAAATATGATAAAAGTTTTGGAAAACATAGGCTATCATTATTAGGAGGTATAGAAAATTCGGCAAGAGAAGAAAATTTTCATAACAACCAAATTAATGGGGTAAATATTACTGATCCTGCAGGCTATGTGATTAATGATAATGCACAATATAAAACATTAGTAGGAAAGGTCGAAACATTTAAGATTTCACAATTTGGGTCTCTTAAATATGTCTTTGATGATCGATATATTGTGTCAGGTACTTTGAGAAGAGATGGATCCTCACGTTTTGGAGAAAACAATAAATACGGTATTTTTCCATCTGCTTCTTTAGCCTGGAATGCAAAAAACGAGAAATTTTTAATGGACAGTAAATATGTTTCTAATTTTAAATTAAGAGCATCTTGGGGTATCAATGGAAATGACCAAATAGCAGATTACTCCTATCTTTCCAGTTATGTAGATAATACTGTAGGCAACGTAGTCGAGTTTTCAGATTACAACATAAGTGGAACAGGTTTAGGTACTGCAAGTGGTGTCTTGCAATCTCGTCAGGCTAATCCTGATCTTAAATGGGAGTCAACGGAGCAGTACAATGTAGGGTTTGATTTGGGATTTTTAAACGAAAGAATCTCGCTACAATCAGATTTTTATATAAAAACTACCAATGACCTAATTCTAAGACCAATTGCTTTATCTGTAAATGGAGAAAGTCAACCTCCATTAATTAATGCAGGTTCGGTTAGTAATAAAGGCTTTGAAGCTGTGTTAAGTTACAAAAGTAATCCTGCAAATGACTTTAAATATGGAGTCGATTTGAATTTCTCAACTTATAAAAATAATGTTGAAAGTTTAGATACAGAGTCCAATTTTTTACTAAATGGGGTATCAATAACTAAAAAAGGATCGCCAATAGCTTCTTTTTACGGATTAATTGCTGATGGTCTTTTTAGAACTCCTGAAGAAGTGGCTGTTCATGCAGACCAACCTGGAAAAGCATTAGGTAAAATTAGATACAGAGACGTAAATCTTGATGGGAAAATTGACCAATTTGACAGAACAATTATTGGCAACCCACATCCCGATTTTATATATGGAATAAACTTATTTTCTTCTTATAAAGGATTCGACATGACACTGTTTTTTGACGGAAAACAAGGAAATGATTTGTATAATGCACAGCGTGCAATAGGTGATTTTGACTTTTTTAGTTTTAATCATAATACAAATACTCTAGACGCTTGGACACCAAGTAAAGCTAATTCAAATATACCAGCATTGTCAACATTAAATAGTAATAATGAGTTGCAACCTTCAAGTTATTATGTTGAAAACGGTTCCTATATCAGACTGAAAACAATAACATTAGGGTATAATTTTGATAAAGCTTTATCAAAAAGGTTGGGAATGAATAAATTGAGATTTTATCTAGTGGGACAAAATTTGTTATCGCTCACTTCTTTTACAGGCTTTGACTATGAGGTTTCTGGTTTAAGTGCTGGAGGAATTGGTGTGGCAGGTTATGGGATTCCTCATACAAAATCGATGACTTTTGGAATTAACGCAAATTTTTAAAATCTTAAACATGAAAACAAAATTTAAAATAGTATTTACTTTAATGATAAGCATTCAATTGCTTTCTTGCGTAAATGACAGCGATTTAGATGTAAAGGAGAACTATGTTTTATCAGCAGATAATATTGATCCTGAGCAATTAGTGATAGCGGCATATAGCGCACTTGATTATCGTTATAATACAGGAGAATTTAGAGACTTATGGCCTTTTGACCATGCTCCAGCCAATTGGGCAACAAGTGATATTCGTTGTGGAGATTCCTATAAAGGAGGTGGTGGAACTGGTGATAATCCAGGTGGTGGAATGCATCAGTTAGAAACGCATGATTTATTTCCTTCAAGTGAAAATGCGTACAATGTTTGGAGAGCGATCTATTTTGGAATTAAAAGGGTGGATTCAGCTTTAAGAACTATTAATACAATAGATGAGGCTAAATTTCCTAACAAGAAAGCAAGAATAGGAGAACTAAAAGTTTTAAGAGCTCATTTTTATTTTGAAGCAATTAAAAATTTTGGGTCTATAGTTTGGTATGACGAAAACACTCCAATTGCCGACATTAACAAGACACCAAATTCTTTTGATTTTAGCTTTATGTGGTCTAAAGTTGAAGGTGATTTAACAGATGCAATTGCTCAATTGCCTGACACACAAACAGAATTAGGGAGAGTAAACAAAGTGGTGGCTTATGCTTACTTATGTAAAGCTCAAGTTTTTCAAAAAAAATGGGCAGAAGCAATTGTAAGCGCAAACTATGTGATTAATTCTGGTAAATATGGATTGGTAACCGATATCGAAAAATTATATTCAATACCAGGTTATGGAAATCGTGAAAACATATTTGCAGTTCAGTATTCTATAAATGATGGTTCTCAATTTGGAAATCTCAATTTTGGAAATTTGTTAAATGCACCGGATAGTCCTGGAGATGATATTAAAAACCCTTATTTAAATGGGGATGGTTTTGATAAACCTTCACAAAATCTTGTAAATGCATTTAAAGTTGGCGCAGATGGGCTTCCGCTATTTGATAGTTATAATAATGCAAATGTAGTTCCAACAGACTTAGTAGATCCAAGATTAGATCACGAAATAGGAAGACCAGGTATTACTTGGAAAGATTGGGCAGCTAGACCACAACAACCAGACTGGAGTAGAGATCCCGCAACTTACGGTTATTTTGAAGGCAAGAAAAATGTAATTTCTCCAAATTCAAACGGGTTAGCTTCAAATCCTACAGGGTTCCCTTGGGCACTGGGTAATTTAGACTTTCCAATTATTAAATACAGTGATTTATTGTTATGGAAAGCGGAAGCTTTAATTGAATCTGGTTCAAATGTTTCTGGTGGGGTTACCATAATTAATGAAATTAGGAATAGAGCTAAAAACGCACCTTATGTGAAAGATTTCAATAATCCTTCTCAAAATGCAGCTAATTATTTAATAAATCTTTATCCATCATCATTAACTCAAGATGCTGCAAGAAAAGCGCTTAGAATGGAGCGTAGATTAGAGTTAGCAAATGAAGGACACGGTTTTTATGACCTAGTAAGATGGGGTATTGCTGAACAATATGTTAGCAATTATATTCAGGTTGAAAAAACACGTCGTACCTATTTACAAAGTGCTTCATTACAATCGCATGAACAATATTTACCTATTCCGCAAATTGAAATTGATGCAAGTGCAGGGGTATATAAACAAAGAGCTGGATACTAATAAAAAACTAACCAAATATTCTAAAATATGAAAACAATTAAAAACCACCTAGTTATTTATAAAATAGCAATAGTATTTATGATGCTTATCTTTGCTGTAATCTCATGTTCAAAAGATGATAATTTTTCAGATAATGTTCCGGATTATACGGAATCTATTGTTCAGTCTTTTAAAGTAGGATCTAAATATGCCGATATTAATCATACTATTGGTACGATTACAATGACATTACCCTCTGGAACTGATTTGAAAAATGTTAAACCTGAAATTAGACTACCGGAATCTGCTTCAGTGACACCAGCCTCAGGGTCTACAATAGATTTTAGTAATGGTCCAGTAACTTTTGAAGTGGTTTCTACAAATGGAGCTCATAGAACCTATACCGCTAGTATTGGAGCTTATGGAGATCCCAAAATATTATCGTTCTCGATTGGAGATAAATTGGGCATAATTGATGAAATAAATAATACTATTTCAGTTGAAATCGGAAGCCAAGGTGGTAATTTAAATAATTTAGCTCCTTCATTTGTAATTGCTGGAGGAACTACCGTAGATTTTTCTTCTGGAGTTGCCAGAGATTTTACTTCTCCTAAAGTGTATACTGTTTTATCAAATAATGGATATACCGCTAAACAATATACCGTAACAGTTACACAAATACAAGCGCCTAGAATTGACTCATTTGTAATTAATGGAACTGTTGGTATTATTGATAATGCTGCAAATTCAATTGTGGTTATTTTACCGCCGGGAACTAACCTATCCAGTTTAGCACCAGTAATTACAATGCCTGCAGATCAAACGGTAACACCTGCTTCTGGAGTGGCACAAAACTTTAGTACTGGTAAAGTTACCTATACGGTTAAAAACAAGGAAAATCTAACTAAAGTATATAATGTGACTGTTGAGTCTATAGCCCCTACGAAATATGCTTTTTTAGGATTGGAAAATGATATTACTTCTTTAGTTGACGACGATGCTAAAGCAGCTGCAACTTGGATGCAAACTACCTATGGTGCAAATTTTAAATACATTAAAATTGCTGATATTTCAGCTCAAAATATTGGAGATGTTAAGGTTGCTATGTTGTATTACTTAACCCCTTCAGAAAATCAAAGTTTTTCAGCATCACCAACAGATGTTTCAACAATGTTGCCTGCAGCTTTAAGAGCTGGAGCTTCTCAAGCTAATGTTCTTAAATCTTGGGTTAAAGGTGGTGGAGATATGCTAATTGCTGGAGATCCTAGTCCTTTTATCTTTTCTTTAGGTAGAGTTCCTGCTAATTTTGGAGCTGCAAGAGCACCTGGAAACTATGTGTTCTCCGAATTTGGTTGTGCCGGTGCATCTGGATGTTATGACACAGGTAAACCTGCGGACGATATTTGGGGATTGGGAATGAGAGACACAAACAATTCTGGAAACAGACGTACTCACGCTATTTTTAATGGTTTGACTTTTGAAGGAGGAGCTGGAAACGAATACTTACCATTGCAAAATAGTGCCAATAGAGAAGTTAGATTAATCTGGTGGCAACACTTTGACGGAATTCTTAATCCAAGCTGTTGTGGTTCAGATGCAGCTGTTAAATTTGAAAAAACGTTGACAGCTGTTAAATTCGGAACATTAAGACATATTGGCGATGCTTTTGGATATGGAGCAGTTGAATTTAAAAGAACGGACTTGACAAATGATGCCTCATTTGATTCTCAAATAACTAAAGATTACAAAGGCCACGTATTCACAATTTCAAATACTATTGTGGGTTACGAATGGAATTCTAATGGTACAGCAAATGCTTATCAAAATAATGTAAAAGGTTTTACAAAAAATATTATTGATTACTTATATAGCATCAACAACGATTAATTAATTTCAAAAATTATAATATGAAAAATAAATTTATAAACACATTTCAGCTTAAGTATGTATTGTTGCTAGTAATAGCAACAATCACATACTCTTGTGAAGAACGTCTCAATTATGACGACCAATTGCCAAGTACGTTGAATATAATTGAATCCGTTAAAATAGGTCAAACAAATGCTGCGATAGATAATTTGTCAGGAGTTGTTAATTTTGTTTTGCCTTCAAACACCAACTTATCATCAGTTGTATTAGAGATAGAAAGTCCTAATGGTGTAATTGTTACTCCAGCATCTGGAACTACCGTTAATTTAACAAGCCCTCTAGAGCTAACCGCTAAATCAGGTGATAAAACGAGACATTATATTATTAATGCACGCGTTCTGCCAAATCAAATCGCTTTTATTAGTGATGCAACCTCGATAGATAACATTGTTGATGAAGATGTAAAAGCGGCTGCTCAATGGGCTAAAGCTACTTATGGTAGTAGATTTGTTTTTATTCCTTTCTCAGATTTAACTATAAATTCTTTAAAAACAGTTAATGTAGTTTTCTTTTTTTATGATACACAAGGAACATCTGCTTTACCACAAGTAAGTTTAGATAAAAAAAATGTATTAACTCAATATCTTGTTGAAGGCGGTAAAATGCTCTTAGGAGGCATGGCAACTAGTTATGCTGAAGTAATAGGACGTGATAAAAGTGGTCTTTTAACTATAAAAGGGAATGGTGTTGGATTTGTTGATGCAGGAACTTGGAGTATAGACGGTGGTGTGAATTTTCAAAATGATCAAAGAAACAATCCTATTTATAACTTTACTCAAGTAATTTCTACTGACTCTAATGGGTATTTCCCTGTGATTAATGGGGGATACAAAGAGGATCATAACAATCTATGGGATTTAGGATCATTGTTAGGGCCAGGTCATCAAAAAGGGCAGTTTGCAGAATTTGAAAACCTTTATGGCGGTAAAGTTCTTGCTGTTTGGAGTGGTGTTACTGATGAATGTTGCCCAGGTATTATTGAGTTTAAGTCGAATTCAGTTTATGCAGGAACTATTATAGCAATAGGAATAGGCGGTATGGAGTGGGCCATGAATGACGGAAGAACCAATATATATGCATCTAATATACAAGGGATATATAGAAATTCGATTGATTATTTAGGTACAAAATAATAATTTGTTTGGCTTGTGGTTTTATTGGGCAGGTTTTTCCTGCCCTTTAATTTATTTAATTTATTAAAAAATGGAAAAAAAATATACTTTAACTGCGGTTTGTTTTGGGGAGGTTTTATGGGATATTTTTCCTTCGCATAAAAAAATTGGTGGAGCACCATTGAATGTAGCTTTGCGAATGAATTCTATGGGAGTTGAAACGACTATGATAAGTCGTGTTGGGGATGATGAAAATGGAAAAAACATTTTATCTTTTTTAAACGATCAAGAGCTTACCACCGATTTAATTCAAATGACGGAGGAATATAAAACGGGAGCGGTTCATGTAATGATTAATGAAAAGGGAAATGCCTCCTACGATATTTTATATCCATCTGCTTGGGACAAGATTATAGAAACAGAAATGATGGAAAAAGTAACTGCTGAAGCGGATGTTTTTGTTTTTGGAAGCTTAGCATGTAGAGATGAGGTTACTCGGACCACTTTGAACAAACTTTTAGGGGAGGCAAAGTATAAAATTTTCGATGTAAATCTAAGAGCCCCTTATTACACCACCGATGTCTTAAATGAACTTATGTTAAAAGCTGATTTTATTAAGTTCAATGATGAAGAGTTACGTGAAATAAGTCGCGAATTAGGGTCTCCATACAATTCATTTGAACAAAATATTAAATTTATTGCGGAAAAGACAAATACAAAACAGGTATGCGTTACCAAAGGGGAATTTGGAGCTGTTTTGTACTATAATGATAAGTTTTATTATAATAGTGGTTATTTTATAAAAGTTGTAGACACCGTTGGTGCTGGAGATTCCTTTTTAGCTTCACTAATAGTACGATTATTAAGAGGGAAATCACCACAAAAATCATTAAATTATGCTTGTGCAATTGGGGCTTTAGTAGCTGGAGAAGAAGGAGCTAATCCTAAGATTTCGGAAAAGGTAATTAGTGATTATATGAAAATTGATAAAAAAAGTATAAAGAAATAGTTTAAAGATTCTATCAACCCGCTGTGTGTAATTGTTTTTGAATTACAAGCGGGGTCTAGTATTAATTTATTTCGTTTAGTTGCTTGTATTTAATTTGTTAATCAAAATTTATTACTAATAAAATGGCAGCGATTTTGATATTAGTTTTTAATTTTAAAATTAATTTTGTATGATAATTAGTACTATATAAATCATCAAATGGTAATTTATTCCTAAAGCGGAGCAATGTATGATAAGGTTCGTAGTAACTTTAGCAAAAAAATAAATATGAGTTTATCTGATAAAGTTGAAGAAAATAATAATGCTGCCTTAAATCCCGTAACCTCAGAACTTGAAGCTTGGGTTGGAATTTTATATTCTTGTATTTCCGCGGATAATCTAATTAAGGATTTTGAAACAGCATCATTATCTAAATTGTTATATTCAAAAGAGAAGTTTAATGGAATTGATATTGCACCTCTTTATGCAAAATCGTATCATTTAAAAACGGAACTTGGACAATTAAAATACATTGCTGCTTGTTGTGAACTAATTAATGAAGCGGATAAAGAAACGGTATTTGCCCTTGCTTTGGAAATCTTACTTTCGGATGGCTTGCTAGGGGAAGAAGAAAAAAACGTAATTGAAGTTTTGTCAAACCAACTTAAAATGGATACAGGAATGACTAGTAAAATTATAGAAGTTATTTTCTTGAAAAATAAAGGAAATCTTAAAGAAATATAAGTTATCGCCGCAAAGATTAATACTTTGCTTAAAAACAGAGGAAGTTTAAAGCCATTGTTTTTTTTAATTGCAGTCACAACCCAAAAGAGGATTTCCATACGGGAATTCTCTTTTTCTATTTCAATACCTATTTATATTAATTTTATTACGTAATTTAGAGTAATAAAATTGTTAACCACAATGTGTGAATAATCGATAACGTTGTCTTTAAAAAACATTGAATTATCAAAAAGAAAATCAAAATAGCTAAAAAACACATTCACGAAAGACTGCATCGGGAACCGTATTTCACGCATCCCAGACTGAAGTTTCTTCCTAATATTGTTGTGAACCTATTTGGTCTTATACTTTCCTTTACCGTGGTGGCAACTTTACTCTATTTTGTGTTGAGTTATTTGGTTAGAAAGTTTTACCATTTGGATTAAAAAAGAATTGTGATTTTATTACTTTAAGCTTTTCATAATTGTGTTAACCAGAATTTTAAAGAAGCATAAGTTTTCTTTAAAATAAAAATTAGAGATATTAAAAAGCCCTAATAAATAGAGCTTAATAAGAAATTATTGTTTTTTTAATTGAGTAAGCACAGCTTCCGGAACTCTTAAAACAGTACCGTGACGAGTACCTAATGGAAAACTAATCTTTTCGGAAATATCCTCCCAGCCATTTGCCGTTTCTTTTACAGCCCCATATTTTTTCTGGGTATATTTATCAAAGTAAACTACCCAATTTCCATCTATTTTGACAGCGGTAGGTCCTTCTGCCCAATAATCACCTGTAATAGAATTACCAGCTTTAGTGTAGGGTCCCGTTAAACGCTTGCTGTAGGCTATTTTTATGTTTTTCTGTATTGGTTTTCGGGTTTCATCTTTTAGATACATAACAAAGCCCTTATCTTGTTTTAAAATCGTGGCATCTATGACATTAAAACCAGGCTCATAAAGAAGTTTAGTACGGGTGAATTTTTTAAAATCTTTTGTAATTGTGTAATAAATTCTATGATTGTATCCTTTTTCCTCCTCTGTTTGCGTTTCCATAAATTTTCCTTCAATGGTCGATGCCCAATAAATCATGTATTTATTGGCTTTTTCGTCAAAAGTGATTTCTGGGGCCCAAGTATTACGTGCATTTTTCTCATGGGCCATGACTGGAATAAATTCTTGTTTAGACCAATGAATTAAATCTTTTGAGGAAGCGTAGCCTATTCCTTTATCCGTCCAACTTACGGTCCAGACCATGTGGTACAATCCATCACCACCCTTTATAATGCAAGGGTCTCTCATTAATTTGTCTTTCCCTACTTCAGGAGTCAAAAAAGAAGTATCCTTTTTTAAAGTCTCCCATTTATATCCGTCTTCACTATAAGCTAAATGCAATCCGTCTTCACCATTTCCTTTAAAATAAGAAAAAATATATCCCTCTGGTTTTTTTATCAATCCATTGGAAGTCAGCCATTTTTCACAAGTTTTTGGCCATTCTTTATTAGTTCCTGTAATACCTAAGCCAAAACCATGTCCACCATTTTCATACAGATGTATTTCCGTCGGCACTTTGTTTTGTTTTAAAGCCAGATAATAATTGATACTGTTCTCAACAGGAACCGCCTTATCATCTGTGGCATGCACTAAAAATGCTTTTGGTGTATTGGAATCTACGTGTTTTTCATTCGAATATTTTGCAATCAATTCGCTGTTTGCATTTTTACCCAAAAGATTTTCTTTAGATCCATTATGAGTAATTCCATCTTCCATAGAAATTACAGGATATATCAGGATGGAAAAATCAGGACGGGCACTGATGTTGTCTTTCGAATCATACACATTGTCAGAATAATGTGTGGATAGGGTAGCGGCCAAATGTCCTCCCGCAGAAAATCCCATAATTCCTATTTTACTGGAATCTAAATGCCAGGTAGCAGCATTGCGGCGTAATATTCTTACTGCTTCTTGTGCATCTTGCAAAGGGCCAATGGTTTTGTCTTTCATAATGACATCACTTGGCAATCTGTATTTAAGAACAAAGGCGGAAACCCCAATAGATTGGAACCATTCAGCCACTTTATCACCTTCTTTTTCGTGAGACAAAAGTGCATATCCACCTCCTGGGCAAATAATTACCGCTGTATTTTTGGAGTTATTGTTGTTTGCCAAAAAAACTTTCAAAGTAGGCTCCGTCACTTTTCTAATTCCCGTTATTTTTCCTTGGGAATCTAGTCTCGGTTCTTCCTTATAGCTTTCATTATTTATTGCTCCGGGAATCTGGTCCCATAATTTTATTTCTTTGTTTTGCGAAAAAACGGTAGTTGTTAATCCGAAAAACAATACCAATCCCCAAAATAATACTTTACTTTTATTCATTTTGTTTTTCATAAAATTCTATTTCAACTATACGCAACTGCCCTTTAGCATCTACTGCTGTTTTATCTTTGAATAAATCTAATTCTTTATTTGCCTCGACTTCAATAATTTTGTCAAAAGCATCTTTTTCTGAATTGATTCCTGTTAATTCAATAGTTATTTGTTGTGCTAAAACGGGTTTTAAAGGCAGCGTAATATATCCTAAACTTTGCATAGTATCCCCTTTATACACTTCTTTTCCATCCGCTAAAATTCGAATAGGATAACTTTTGGTTCTCCATCCCGTGAATTTAACCACACATTCATTTATTGCGGAAGGTTTGGTCAAGGTATATACTATTCGGCCCGTACTTATTTTTCCATCATTGGACCATTCTGTCAGTTCATTGTCATCATAACTTTTATAAACTTCTTCATTGTTCGATAAAGCAGTGGCATGTGAAATAAAAACAGGGTTTCTTTTTATGGTATAAGAAGCCGTTTCAGGAGTTGGTCCTTTTTGTAAATTAGAGGATAAATCGGCTCCGGGCAGTTGTTTCGAAAGTCCATTTTCAGTTGAAACGGCGGTTGCATTCAAGACAATTTCTGACGATTGCAAGCCTCCAGATTTGGCAGTAACACTTATTGCTCCTGATTTCAGGGTAGATTGTAACATAATTCTATTTATTCCGTTTTCAACAGGCAGGTTCTTCGAAAGGATATAGTTATCCGGTCCTTGAGCGATTCCTCCTAACCATGTTGCATCACCAGCAACAGAGAATTCAATCATTGCATTGTTTGTTGGACAACGAATACCGTCTTTATCGACTACTTCCACATCCACCAAGGCAACATCGGAACCATCTGCTAACATTCCGCCTGGGTTAGTGTGTTTAGAAAGTTTAATTGCAAATGGTGCTCCAGAAGTGGTTTTTGTTGCTTCGCTGAGTATTGCTCCTTTAGCATCATAACTTACTGCTTTTAAAGTTCCAGATTCCCATTGAATATTGTCAAAAGTAAATAGAAAAGAGTTACTTCTTGTTCCAAATCCTTTAGATTTACCATTAACAAAAAGTTCCACTTGGTCTCCTGTTGAAACAACATATTCCTTTTTTGCAGTGGTATTGGTATAATTCCAATGGCCTAAAAGATGTGTTCGGTGTTTTTCTATATCTACCCAGCCATCCCATATGACTTGATGTGCGAAAAAGCCATCTTTCGGAATTCGCATCGCGTCCACTTCGCCACTGGTTCTGTAATTTGATTCGCCTCTGTGATGGGTATTGGAATCCGAAAAAATAATATTTACACCTCCGGAATTTACTCTTTTACCGGTTCCCGGACGTTCCATATAATAATCATTCCATCGAACTACATTTTCAATAGTATGTCTATCTTGATTGTGATTGTAGTCTGCTGCATTTTGTCCACGATACAGTGGTCCTTCACCTTCTTTATGATACGGAAATGAATATTCATCCCAATATTTTCGTAGCCCTTCATCTCTGGAATATTCTGTAGCCCACAATGGTTTTTTGGCGCTTTTATTTATGTATAGCATTTCTCCGCCGTATTCTGCTTCTTGACTGTCTAACATTTCACGGGAACCGATGGCTCTTCCGCCATAAGGATCATAGGTATTTCGAAGGCTTTTCATTTCTTGCATATGGGGTTCACTGATGACTTCATTCCCACACTCGTAAAAAATAATACTCGGATTATTTCGATTGTAAATGATGGCATCGCGCATCAGGTTGACACGATGATTCCATTGCTCACCTTTAGCATCTTTTTCGGCATCGCCTGCCGGCATTGCTTGCATTAGTCCAACTCTATCACAGGATTCCACATCTTGTTTCCACGGTGTAACATGCATCCATCGCACTAAATTACCATTTCCTTCCACAACTAATTGATTGCTAAAATCACTTAACCATGCCGGAACTGACATTCCTATTGCTGGCCATTCGTTACTCGTTCGTTGTGCGTAGCCTTTCACTTGTATCACACGGTCATTGAGTACAATCTCTCCGTTTTTAAATTCCGTTTTGCGAAAACCAGTTTTAGTTTGTACTTCATCGATGACTTTTCCATCCACTTTTAAGATGGTTTTTACAGTGTATAAATAACCGTATCCCCAACTCCAAAAATGCAATGCTTGTACTTGCTGACTCGCTTTGATTATTTTTGTTTGTCCCGGAGCAATTGTTGTTTTTTCTTCAGAAAATTCAGCTACTTTTTTACTTTCCATATCGAATAATTCTACCTGATACGAAAAAATTTTAGGAACCGCATATTCATTTTTTACCTGAGATTCAGCAGTTATCAACGCTGATTTCCCCGGAATATTAATTTGAGTGGCATGGATATAAGTCCCTGTAGTTTGCAAACTCGAATACAGCGGTAAAGTCTGATATAATTTGTCGGTTATATGCAGAAATACATTCTTCGGAATTCCTCCGTAGTTTGCATTAAAATTGTTGTTATTCCATTGAAAAGTGGATCCCGTTTTTTGTTCTTTGTATTTCCAATCGTTATCAATACGAAGTGCCACTACGTTCTCAAAAGGATGGGGTTTTATGAATTCGCTGATATCTAAACCAAATGCCATGACTCCATTTTCATGCATGCCGACCTTTGTTCCATTCACATAAATTACACCACCCTGACGAATGCCTTCAAATTCTAAAAAAATCTTTTTATTAGAAATCCCTTTAGGTATCCTGAACTTTTTTCGGTACCAAACAATACCTGTAGTTATATCTTCAATTGATTTCTTAAAAGCCTCATTCTGGTTATAAGCATGCGGAAGCGTAACCGATTCCCAATTTTTATCATTAAAATTGATGTTTTTTGCTTCCACGAAATCTCCCGATTTCAATTTCCAATCTGCGTTAAAATTGTATTTGTTTCTAACAAATTCCTGCGAAAATAAAGTAGAAACTGTTAATAATAAGAACCAAAAACATAAAGCTTTTAAATAGTTATCCATTATTTCATTTTATAAATTTCTGATCCTGCCAATAAAAAACAACCTAATCCATAATCTTCAAAATCAGGGATTTTATCATAAGCTAGCGGTTGTCCGTCTTTTGGCTCTTTACCAGTAGATTGCAGGAAGCCTAAAAAGCCATTTTCATGTAAACTTTCTTTTGTCATGG
This sequence comes from Flavobacterium esculini, assembly GCF_048284325.1. Lineage (NCBI taxonomy): Bacteria > Pseudomonadati > Bacteroidota > Flavobacteriia > Flavobacteriales > Flavobacteriaceae > Flavobacterium > Flavobacterium esculini. The sequence continues at coordinate 75,505 of NZ_JBLVPI010000008.1, forward strand.
CATTCCAAGCTTTTTGAATTACTGGCAAATACGTTTCTTTTTTCAAAATTCCACTGTTAATACCATAAGCCATTCCGTAAACGAATAATGCTGTGCCTGACGTTTCTTTTTCGCCAAAATTAGTTGGGTCATGTAAGCTTACATTCCAAAAACCATCGGCTCTTTGAATAGGTACCAAGGCAGCAGCCATGGCTTTTAAATCTTTTACATATTGTTCTCTATGAGGTGCATTTTCTGGAATTATGGTCAGCACTTTTGCCAAGGCTCCAATTACCCAACCGTTACCGCGACTCCAATAGCAATCTTCTCCATTAGGCTCTTTATACGGTGCATCAAAATCTGCATCACGCCACCACAAACCATCTTTAGGATTATAAAGGCCATGGTCTCCATGTTTATTTCTGGAATACATATACATTTGGTACATTTTTTCGAAATAGCGATTGTCTTTTTCCAAAACTCCCATTTTTGCAAAAACGGGCATCCCCATTTGTATGGCATCAATCCAAGACCAGTCGTTCAATTGAGGAGTATTAAGCAACATATTGATATTTGCTTTTGTATTCTTCAATTTTTTAGCGTCCGGTTCTAAGTTATATAGATCGATATAGGTTTGTGCTGCACAATAATTGTCTGCATTTCTAGTAGTATTTCCGCTATTAAATCCCCATTTATGAAATTCGGACCAGGAATAGGCATAATTATAATAGGCTTCTTTTGGGTAAATTTCATGTAAGGCCATTAATCCTTCATAATATACCCCACGAGTCCAAATATTGCTGGGACGTTCTTTATTAGTAATTATAGTTTTACCGGTATCCGGCCATTTATCCATAAAATAAGCGTTTGCCAATTGCATTTGTTTCAAGACCAAGTTTCTGTCAAATGTTTGTTGTGCCATTACAGTTCCCGAATATATAAGGGATATAGCGAAAAATAAAAGTAGTTTTTTCATTTTTTAGTTATCGTTATTTAATAATTAGTTGTTTTGTTTTAAGGGTGTAATAGTAACCGGACCTAATAACCCTGATGGAGTAGGATCCCATTTAGTGGCATCAAATTTTTTATAATCTTTATCTACCATATTTATTTCGTAAAAAATCTTCCATTCTTCTCCTTTGAGTTCCATAGCTCTTACCCTGTTAGCTCCCAGATTGGTGACTTGCACGGTCAATGTGTTTTTTCCTTTTTTTAGTTTTCCCAAATTAATTGTAAAAGGAGCCGACCAAGCAGTCCCAATGTACGAACCATTCAACCATACTTTGGCACTTTCGCGTACATCGCCAAGATTCAAATTCCAATTGTCCGCTGTTGTATTTGGAGCATCAAATTGTAACGTATAGGTTGCTGTTCCAGAAAAGGCTTCGGCTTCAGGACTTAATTTTGTCCACGACTCTAAAGTAGAAACTTTGGTTTTCGAAGGTAATTTAGGTCCTCCTTTATCAAAAGACAATTCCCAATTGCCTTTTAAGGCAATGGCATCGGCTGTTTTTTGATAATATTTCCATTCCTGCTGTGAAGCTTTATCTTCCGTTTTAAGTATAAAAGATTGTCCGGATTCAAGGTGAAGCTTAACCAATGTTGCATCTGATGTTTTTTGAACAATAGCATTACCATATTCTTTGGTTAACGGATCAAAAATTACCACTTCCTTGTTGCCAATTTTTAACGGAATAAATCCATCGATTGCCTTAGCAGTATGATTAACCAAATAGTATATTTTTTCTCCGTCAATAGTTCTTCGGATGTATTTTAAACCCGTGTTAACTAGAGTTTCCGGATATACTTGTGCTTCATTTAATGCTTTGAATAGGTCAGCAACAGGTTGAATGCTTTTTTTATTTTCTTCCATTAAAGCGGCTAATTTTTTGTTCTGGTTTTCATATTCATAATAACCGGGAACTGATGTTGGAAGCCCTTGAAAAATAATTGCTCCTCCGGCTTTTTTCAAGGCTATTAATTTTTCTAAAGTTGCCATTGGCATTTTATCGCAGGTAGGAACAATCAGGGATTTAAAAGTTCCTCCCGGTAAAACTATTTTTCCGTCTTTAACCTGAGCCTGAGAAATGAAATTATCCGAAACAAAATCTACTCCAAAGCCATTTTTCATTAGGTTTTGAGTCGTATCATAAAAAGAAGTTCCCTTTAACCATTCTGCAAGGGAGTGTATTTTAAACTCAAAAAATAAAGTTCCGCCTTGGTACTTGTTCCAAGTATCATAAATTGGATAATACAATAAGGTTTCATTGTCTGATTTTCCCAGTTGCAACATGGACTGACAACTGGCGATATAAGAAAATAGGGCAGGAGCATCCTCCCAAGTAGGGTCGGTTGCATTAAAATTTGCAGAAGCATAAAACTTCCATCCTGGCCATTTTGCTCTTTCTGGGGAATAAGTAGAACCATGAAGAAATATATGATTGATTCCATTGAGCAGTAATTCCTCTGCTTCTGGCTTACATTGTGACAATGCTATTTTGAAATGGTCTCGCAACCAGGTAAAAGTCTCTGAAGAAACTAATGGTTTTCCTGAAATATGCGCAGCCGAGGAAGAAAATTTAAGCATAATAGGATCAGCATCACCTTCACGAATGTCTTGTTTTTCTCGTCTTAAACCAGCAATATCAAATGGCATTGAACCGAAAGTTTCACATTCTGGAATATCTGCAGAAGCGTATAAATCAATCAGATTTCCTGGAGATCCATGAGCCTGAAGTTTTGTTTTAAAATTTTTGGAATGCGCCCAATTGGTCCATGGTTTATCAAAACGGTTCAATAACAAATCGGAAAGGGTTTCGCGATAATCGCTTTTAATTCGGTTATCTGTTTCATTATCCGTTTTGCTCAATAGTTTTGGAAGTTGTTTTTTAAGATCATACCCTCTTCTGTTTTCAAATTCCTTTAAGAATAGAGGCGTAAAATCAGTGCCATACACTTCATAGCTATCGTTAAAAATGGATCGAATTTTTGCTTCACGCCCCTTAAAAGCTTTATCAAAAGGAACAACATAAGCGTTAAGAGCTTCCTCTGAATAATGATCTAAAGTATAGCCTTTTCCTCCTGGCGCTGCGCGTTTCACCTGCTGTCCTGTTTTTCCGCTAAAAACGGCATATAGCGTATAATCTGTTTTTTTTGCTTTCCATTTTAAGAGTGTTCCGTCCAATTTATCCGTCAGGTCTATATAAGTACCATCAGCACCATAACCCACTACATTTAAAAGTTGTGCTGGTACTTTTTCTTTTGTACTGTCAGGTTTGATTTCTTGAATGATTTTTGCTCCCTTTTTTACGCTATATTTTTCTACCACTAATTTTGTGGCTGCATAAGGTAAGGTTACTTGAGAACCTCCGTAAGGCCATCCTGTTCCTAAAACCATGTCAACTTGCATGCCAGTACTATCAGCAATATGAATTGTATAATCCAGCATTTCCATCCATTTTGGGGAGAGGTAATCAATAAAATTTCCTTCTTCGCCTTTTACGCCATAAATAGGGGTTATTTCTACACCGCCAATACCCGCCTTATGTAAATCGATTAGATTTTTTTTAAGATTAGGCTTGTCAACGGCGCTTCCCATCCACCACCAACGGGCCCATGGCTGATTGGTATTTGTTATTTTTGGCCATGGCGAAACTGCTGTTGTTTGAGCAGAAGACTCATGCGAAAAAAGAATCCCTATTGCAATAAGGATGTAATATTGTTTGAATTTCATGGACATATATTATTGTTTAACTTTATCAATTGCTAGGGCATAGACTTGGTAATTCCCTTCAAAATTTGCCCTAAAAATAATCAATTTTCCGTCTGGAGAAAAATGTACATTAGGTTCTAATTTATAATTGTGATTTTTCATGTTAACCGATTTTGTGGAAACCAACTATCATCCTTGGCATGAGCGATCTGTGCATTTAAGAATTCTTATTTGTTGTTTAAATAAAAAAAATAAAGTAAAAATAGAATCTCTCTTCAGAAATGCTATCCTGTTGCATCCTGTGTTTTCTAATATAGAATTATCAATGTCGTTCAATCCAAACGAATCCATTCATTTTTCCCTTTTTAATTACTCTTATTTAAAACGCATTAGTTTTAAAGAGCACTAGCCATATACCGTCTTGACGCAACTGAAAATAGAACACAGATAACGCTAATCGAACAAATTAACCCATTTAAATTTGTTCTTTTCTATTGTAATTAAAAAGTCGCATCCTGAAATTTCCAAATCATGTTATTTTTTTTATGTGATAATCAAAAAAAAATTAAAAATCCGTTTAATCTGTATTCTATTTTAATGTTTAAATTTATCTAAAGTAATAGTCATGAAATTTTGGTATTGTTTAAAATGAAAAACTTTTCAGTTAATTTATTTTTTTTTAGTGTGAGAATAGCAAAGTTCATCATGATTTATTTTTTAAATAACATAAAAACGACAAATTGCATCGTAATTTTATCTTTCTAGATACTTCCTGGATTTTTTTAGCATTTCAGATTCCTAAATTTCACACAAAAACCTTAAAAATTGTATAATTGTCATTTTTACAAATAATAAATTAGTATAAATACAAAATATTACGTTAAAAATTCAAAATATTGAATTGCAATCGATTACATAAAAAATAAAAGTCAATTTAACAAAAAATCATAAAATATTGAAAATAAGCAGGATAGTACAGGATAAATATAGGGTATCCTATAAATAGATTTGAATAATTAAGTAATTAAATCTGTATGAAAAACAAAATTTATCTTTTTGATAAGCTTAATGATACTTTTTTATTGATTGCCTATTTTAATTAATGTTATCAATGGGTTCAGGATTTTTATTAGAAGTGTTTTTTTTTCTGGTTTTTTTTGTATTTATAATAATTTAATTGATTTTGCTTTGGTGAATTGAAAATTATTATTTAGTTTTGTGTAATCGATTACATTTATTTAAAAACGATACATAGATGTAATCGATTACACGAAACGACATTAGGCATAGAAAATCAAAACTAATTAAGCATTTTTTTCTATAATATGCTAAAGAGTACATGTACAAATTAGGCAACACTAGATTATCAGCTGTTTTGTCAAAAACAATTTTTTGAATATTAACTAAACTAAATACTATTTCATGAAAAACAAACTTAAAATTTTGATGAGCACCATCATATGTGTATTATTATACACTTCTGGTTATGCTCAAGGAAAAACAATTACGGGGGTAATAAGCGACGCCTCAAAATTCCCTATACCAGGAGTAAACGTTCTTATAAAAGGAACCCAAAAAGGAGTAAGTACCGATTTTGATGGTAAATACAGCATTGCAGTTCCAGAAGGAGCTACGTTAGTTTTTTCTTATATAGGTTTTAAAGCAAAAGAGCAAAAAATAGGTGCTGCAAGCTCCTATAATATTACTTTAGAATCTGAAAGCGCAACATTAGATGAAGTTGTTGTTGTAGGTTACGGTGTAAAGAAGAAAAAAGATCTTACTGGTTCTATTGTAAGTGTAGGTGCTGAAGAAATTGCTTCTAGACCTGTACAAAATGCGGTGCAAGCCATGCAAGGAAAAGCGGCCGGGGTAGATATATCATCTAACGAACGTCCTGGTACTGTGGGTAGTATTAGAATTCGTGGAGCGCGTTCTATTTCAGCTTCCAATTCCCCTCTTTATGTAGTGGATGGAATTCCTTTGAATTCAGGAGGTATTGATTTTTTAAACCCTAACGATATAGAGTCAATCGATGTATTAAAGGATGCTTCTGCCACAGCTATTTATGGTTCTCGTGGAGCTAATGGGGTTATCATTGTATCAACAAAAAAAGGTAAAAACGGAAAATTCACTCTAAATTATGACACTGCACTTACCACAGAAACGATTCATGAAAACGCTCCAATGATGAATGCTGGAGAATACATTGAATTGCGTCGTTGGTCTAGATATTATTCTAATACAGCTGCTTTCCCAAAAGGAGATGCTCCAACAATTGCCAATGATAGAAACATATTTTTAGATACTGCTGATCCAGCTGCATGGGCTAATATCGAAAAAGGATGGGCTGGAGGAACTTGGGATGGTTCAAAAGTTAGCACAACCGATTGGACTAAATTTGTTACTCAAACTGGAATTACGCAACAGCACACTTTAAGTGTTAGTGGCGGTTCTGAAAAAGTGAAAGCCTACGGTTCATTTGGATATATGGACAATACAGGAACGCTAAAAGGGCAAAGTTATAAACGTTACAATGGTATTGCAAATGTTGATATTACACCAACTGAATGGTTCTCTATGGGGGCTAATCTTAATACGAGTTATGGTTTAAATGAATATGGGCAATCAACTGTAGGAAGATCTGCGGTAGCAACTTCTGGAGGGATTTATCAAACGGCAAGACAAAACCTTCCTTATGCTGTACCTTTTGATCTAAATGGACAAAGAATACAAAACCCAGGAGGGGACTCTACTATCAGAAACGTTTATGACGAGCACAAATACTCTCAAGACCAACGTTTAACTTTACGTGCTTTTGGTAGTTTCTATGCTCAATTGGATTTTGGCGGATTTTCTCCAAAACTGAAAGGTTTAAAATACCGTGTGAATTTTGGTCCGGATATTACTTCTTACCGTAATGGAGTGTTTTTAAATGGATTATCTTCTGCTCGTTCAGGGACAAGCTTTGCTTCTTTAGCAAAAGATCAAACTATTTCGTATACTTTAGATAATTTGATTTTGTATAACAAAACAATTGGTAAACACGATTTTGGTTTGACCTTATTACAAAGTCAAACACAATACTCTAATGAAGAAAGTGCCATGTCTGCCAATGATATTAAAAATGTTAATAATAAATGGAATGCTTTGACTACAACAAATGTAGCTCTAGCTGGCTATTCTTCCAATATTACAGAAACGGGATTATTCTCTTACATGGGTAGAATAAACTATAGTTATGACGATAAATATTTGCTTACAGCTTCAGGACGTTATGATTCTGCTTCGCAATTAGCTAAATTAAACAGAAGAGACTTTTTTCCAAGTACCTCATTAGCATGGCGTTTAGACAAAGAAGAATTTTTACAAAATACAACTTGGTTAAACCAATTGAAATTAAGAGTAGGTTATGGGGTTACCGGTAACGCAGCTGTACCTGCTTATGAAACTCAACCACCATTAGCACAAGTACTATACTCAACATCATCCGGTCTTGTAAACAATTCAAAGTTGGGTAACCTTGGGTTAGGTTGGGAAAAAACTACTCAATTTAACTATGGTCTCGATTTCGGATTATTTAATAGCAGAATTTCAGGAAGTTTAGAATATTATACTAGTACAACTAATGATTTATTATTAAGCAGAAGTATTCCATCAGTTACAGGTTTTTTAACTACTCTTGAAAATGTAGGAAAAACAGAGGGGAATGGTGTTGAACTTACCTTAAACACGGTAAATGTAAAAACAGCCGATTTCGAATGGAGTTCTAGCTTAAGTGCTTCATGGCAAAAAAGCAAAATCGTTGAATTACAAAATGGTAAATTTGATGATATAAATAATAATCAATTTATTGGTCAGCCTCAAGGTATCATTTATGGTTTTGAATCGAACGGAATTTGGAAACCGGAGGATGCTGTAGAAATGGCAAAATTCAATGCGTTTTCAGCTACTCCTGTGTTTACATTTGGAAATGCCAGACCGGTAGATCAAAACGGGGATTATAAGATTGATGCCAATAATGACCGTGTGATAATTGGTAGTACTGAACCAAAATTTATAACAGGATTAACTAATACTTTTAGTTACAAAAATATTGAATTATCTTTCTTTGTATATGGACGTATGGGGTACTTATACAATGTTGGGGGAGAAAACTTAAGTGGAAAAACGAGCCAAAGACAACTTGACTATTATACAGACAACAACACCGATGCTGAATACCAAAAACCAATCTTTTCAGCAGGCACAGGCGATCTATTTAATCCAATTCTAGGTTACAAAAACGGTTCTTTCTTAAAAATAAGAAACATCTCTTTAGGGTACAGCTTTACAGAAGAATTGGCAAAGCAAATTGGTGTTTCTAAAATGAGATTCTATGTTCAAGCAAGTAATCCAGCTATGATTTTCTCTAAAGTCAAATGGATGGATCTTGATACACAAACTACCGCTTCTAACAGAGGATTTTCATTAGGGTTAAATGTTCAATTCTAAGATAAATTTTAAAAAAATAAATTATGAAAAATTATAAAGCACTATACATTAACTTAATGCTAGTAGCTACATTGGGTCTTAGTACCTCCTGTAACCAAGATTTCCTGGACGAAGAATTAACTACTGCATATAGTAAAGAACATTACAAAACTGAAGAAGGAATTCAAGCTTTGTCTGTTGGAACTTATTACCAAATTTTTGCCTTAGACATGAATCGAGAGGTTCCTCTTACAGCAAATCAATCAGGTACAGATGAATTTCACATTGGTGGGGATCCTTCAAATAACTTATGGAATTCATATGCTGCTGGATTTGGATCATTTGTAACCGTATCTAATGCTAATACTGTTGCTGCTAACACGAATTGGGACAATTTATATATTGGTATTGGTAATGCGAATCAATTAATTGAATCAGCTACAGCAATTGTTTCCACTAACGATGCAATCAAAAAAATAGCATTAGGGGAAGGGTACTTCATGAGAGCTTATAACTATTTGAAATTGGAAAAACAGTATGGAGGTGTACCACTAAAACTAGATGTTAGCAACTCGGTAGAATTAGAATTCACCAGAGCGACTCCTCAAGAAGTATTGACACAAGTTATAGCTGATTTTACTCAGGCCTATAACTTATTAAGCAATACTGGTGGGCCAAATAAAATTACTAAAGATGCTGCTGCCCATTATTTAGCAAAAACCTATTTAACCCGTGCCAGCGAAATTAATGACACCTGGAACTCAGCTACAAAAACTGCTGATTTACAACAAGTGGTAAGCTTGTCTAACGAAGTGATTGCAAACCATCCATTAGCACCAAACTATGTTAATTTATGGGACTTTAAAGCTGCAAATGGCGCTAATGAAAAGCTACCCGAATTAATTCTATCGGCTGACTTTAACTCCAATCAGTTAACTACTGGAGGTAATCAACAACACCTATACTTTATTTCTACTTATGATCAATTACCTCAAATGATACGTAATACAGCAGGAGGAAGACCATTTAGCCGTTTGGCACCAACTTATTTTACTTATGATGTATTTGATAAAGTAAACGATTCCCGTTTTTGGAAAAGTTTTCAAACAAAAAGTATCGTCAATAATAAATCAGGAACTTATTATGTTAATGGTGATTTAGGTATCATGTACATTATGAATAGTCCTACAGACACTCGATTTGCTAAAACTAGAAATAATGGTACTATAATCTATTCAAAAACTGGAAAAACAATTCCAAGTGTATTTGTAGCCTATGCAGCAGACAATTTTGGATTAATGGCTGATGTAAGATTTCCATCATTAAGTAAGCACATGGATGGCTCAAGAATTGATTTTAATAGTATCAAAGGAAGTCGTGATATTGTATTAGCCCGATCTGCTGAAACTTATTTAATGGCTGCTGAAGCAAAAGTGCGTTTGGCAAAAGCAGGATCTGGTTCTTTTGCAGATGCTTTATCCTATATCAATATTGTACGTAACCGTTCAGCGTATAAATCAGGAGAAGATCGTGCTGCTTATACCGATGGTTCAGCCGCTTGGTCAGTAGCTGTTCAAGGAGGAAGAGCCAGTTCATTTATGACTGAAAACTCGTATTATGAATCGAACAACATTTCTGTTACGACTGCATCAACAGATTTAACCATTTCCAGTATTAGTGCCTTGCCTGCAGCGGATCAGGCTGTAATTACAAAACTAGGGTACTCTAGCGATTACGACCGTATGCTTTGCTTGATATTAAATGAGCGTACTAGAGAGCTTTGCGGAGAGTTTCACCGTTGGGAAGACTTAAGTAGAACTAAAACTTTGGTAGCCAGAGCGAAGGCTTATAATATTGAAGCAGCTCCAAATGTTCAAGATTTTCATACCCTTCGTCCTATTCCACAAACTTTCCTAGATGCAATATATGCAAGTGGAAAACCATTGTCGGCTACTGAAAAACAAGCAATGCAAAATCCTGGGTATTAATTTAAAGGATCTATTGTTAAATATTTTTTTAAGCGCTATAGTTTTTACTATAGCGCTTTTTTTATATGCTTCTTCTTGAATTAGTGCAAGTCTTTTCGATAAATTCGGTGTCTGTAAAATGACAATTTTTAGAGACACCGATAAAGACACTTTAGTTATGCGATTATTTGAATAATCTGGAATGAGATAAAAGCGAAAAACCCACTAAATCGTACGATTTAGTGGGTATTTATAAAGATTGTTTAACAATCCGCGGAGAAAGAGGGATTTGTATCACTCTACTTATGTCAGTGTTTACGGTGTTTCGCAAACTATTTTAAAACAAGGGTCTCGATTTTACTCCTACAATTTATAGGTAAAAAATCATGTAATCTTATCGCTGTAAATATAGTGATAATTAAAGGTTTATCAAAGTAAAAAAAGGTCTTTCATTGTTTAAAATTTGAACTGGTCGAGTAATATTATTGAACTGGAATCGGTTCAAAATTTAGTTGCCTAAAACATAAATTCTATCCAATTATCAAAGGTTCAACTTGTTCAATTTTTAGGCTAGTATATTGGCAAAATTCCTCAATAGATACAAACTCATTTTGGAGCTTATTGAGCTCCTTTCTTATTTTTTGTAGTAGTCTAATGCTTTGACGATAACTCTTTCCAGTTATGCGTTGTATATCTTTTGGGTAGATACATAATCTCTTGTTTTCGGTTCTCATACTCTATATATAGCTTTGATTGGGCTTTGCCTTACTTGAAACCCTTATGATCCAAGTTCTTGCACTCAATAAAAATAGTAAATAATTCCTTTCGTTCAGAAGCGACGATTTGTTTCCATTTATGATGGGTGTAAATGGGTATTTATGTCGATTTCTGCCATTTGTGTCACAAAGTGACATATTGAATAGGGGAGTCTTTTTTATGTGGTTTAATTGGCTAAAATTTGCTTCATAATCAATCGAAAGGTGTTGCAACAGATGATGATTGAAAGAGTTTTAAGTAATAATTTAATCTAAATTTAGTAATTATGGCAAGACAGAAGGGCATAATTAAATTGAAAGGTACTATCGGGGATATTACTTTTTACAAAACCAAAGATGGTCATTTAGCACGTGAAAAAGGAGGAATCGATGCCAGCAGAATTGCAAACGATCCAGCGTTCCAGAGAACACGCGAAAATGGTTCTGAATTTGGTAGAGCAGGGAAGGCAGGTAAAACTTTGCGAACTGCATTGCGAACTTTGCTCTTGAATTCTGCTGACAGTAGAATGGTGAGCCGACTTACTCAAACTATGGTTAAGGTAATTCAAGCGGATTTAACCAACGAACGTGGTTTACGTAATGTAATTGATGGTGAAGCAGAATTACTTGTAGGATTTGAGTTCAATATCGGTGGAAAATTAGGAACTACTTTATTTGGACCGTTTGTGGGAGCAATTGATCGTGTTACAGGTGAAATCACTGTTGATTTGGCATCATTTATTCCTGCGAATATGATTGCAGCTCCAAGTGGAACTACCCATTTCAAAATTATATCAGCAGGGGCTGAAATTGATTTTGAAGCGGAAGTTTTCGTTACTACAAATTCAGAAACGGCAATTCTTCCCTGGGATATGACTCCAACTGTAGCTATCAATCATTTGAATGCGGTAACTCCCAATAGTACAAAACCTTTGTTTTTAGCTCTTGGAGTTGAGTTTTATCAAGAGGTAAATGGTAGAATGTATCCTTTGAAAAATGGTTCTTATAACCCATTAGCATTGGTACAAGTTAGTGGATTGTAAGATGGTTTTAATACTATCCAGAACTTATTTCCCTGATGGAACTAACGGAAAACTCGAATATGAGGGCAAATTCATCTGTTGTACAATTGAATTACCCTGGATAAATAATGAGAAAAGGGTTTCCTGCATTCCGGAAGGGAAATATTTATTAAAAAAGCGTTACAATCGGAAATTTCAATGGCACATTGAGGTGGTTGATGTAAAAAACAGAAGTTTTATCCTGTTGCATCCTGCCAATAATGCTCAAAGAGAATTAAATGGTTGTATTGCTCCGGTAACGAAATTTTCCGGACCTGGTTTAGGTCTTCAATCCAAACAAGCTTTTGTTAAGTTAAAAAATTTAGTTTACAAAACTTTGGAGCGAGAGGAAAAGGTTCTATTAATTGTTCAATTTAATCCTTCGACTCCGCTCAGGACGACAAGGCTAAAAAACAAGTAAATAAATTATGAATATAGTAAAAAGAGCAAAAGCTCCAACTCCTAAATTTTTTAAAGTGCTTCGAAATATAGGATTGGCATTGGCTGCTGTTGGCGGAACTATTCTAGCAGCACCAGTTGCTTTACCTATTGTTATTAGTTCAATTGGAGGTTATTTGGCTGTTGCTGGTGGTATACTATCGGCTGTAAGCCAGATTACCACCATTAGCGAAGATGCTAATACAATCCAGTAATCCAGCATTAATTGGTACTGCTGGCGGCACATTTTTGAGTGTACTACCGAACTTACATTCGGAAGATATTTTGAAAACTGTTTTATTAGCTGCGATTGGTGCAATAGTCAGTTTTGTAATATCAATGACACTCAAATTTTTCATCAAGAAGCACAAAAAATAGTTTAATTCAAGTTGTGGTGACCTTTGAGTTAAACAAAATGAAAGCCTAGTCCGTAAGACCAGGCTTTTTTTATTTAGCAACAATTTTCTCCTGCTTGAATTGGTGGGCATTTAATTGTCCCGTAACTACAATAAACACAACAGTCACCTTTTAATGGTTTCAGTCTTGTTTTACATTTTTCACATTCGTAAAAATATTCGCAAGCATCAGTTGGCATCATTTCTGTTTTTCTGTGTCCGCAGTTTGGGCAAGTTATTGTTGATTGCAATTCTACTGTTTTTCCGTTATAAGTTGTGCAAGTATTGCAAGTTCCGTTGAGTTTATTGCGCTGGTAATTCCAAATTGTCGCGATTAAGAGCCCAAACATCCCTGCGTAAAGAAAATATGTCCAATTGTTGCTATCATTAAAGTGGTAAGCATAAAAAATCAGAAGCCCACTTGGGATAGCAACCATTAATGGATACATACAACGGTGTCTGCGATATGAGATGTAAAGCCCCCCAACTGAAAATAGGACCATAGTTTGAAAAATCCACATTGACCACCCGCCGAAAAGTTCAAAACTTCCAAGTCCAAGTGCTGAAGCGCCAAAGGCAAAAAGCGGAAAGCAACAAGGCGATAAAATTGCCGTAAGAAAAAGTCCACCCGTTCCTAATTTGTCAATATTCGAAGTTAATTTATTTATCATTTTATTTTACTGTCAGTCTTTTAAGGTTATGTATTACTTTCTTATATCCCCAATTTGGATTTGTAATGGTTGATTTTGTATACATTTTTATACAAGTTCTTTTTTTGAGTGATTATCGGTTATGAGTTTAAAAAATGGTCGAAGTAATTGTAATTGTTCCGATTTAAGAGAATAAAAAATAGTCTGGCCAGCACGTCTTGCCTCAATAATATTTCCATCTTTCATTTTACGAAGATGTTGTGAGATAGCCGGAATGCTCATTTCTAAAATATCGGCTAGATCGCAAGGACAGAGTTCACTTTCTTCTTCTAAAAGAAACATGATTTTTAGACGAACTTCGTTTCCTGCCAGTGCTAATAAACTACTTAATTGTCCAAAAGCATTACTATTAGTGCTCAGTTTGTTCTTGCACTCATTGATTTGAATTTTATCTGCTAATGCCCTAAAACAAGATTGATTATTGTCCATATTTTGCATGCTATTGATTATTATGTTACAAACATAATTAATCATTTTGTTATTTAAGCAAATTCTTAAATATTTTAAAAAAGTTTAATACTTATTAATCTAGGGATTTTGGAAAAGTGCAAGTTGTGGTGATCTTTGGGTTAAACTGTAAAACACCTCTTCTGACTGGATTTGGCATTTTTTATTTCAAAAAATTAATTTTCCTCAAATTGGTTTAGCATTACTTCTTCGATTACTACTCCTGCACAAGAACAATATAGACCATTGTATTTTGCACTGTCAATTGCCTTATTTCTGCTGTCGAATACTCCAAAGCAAACTCTTGATGCTTTGCTTTTCCAAATATCAGTTTGGTATAAAATAAATAGCTTCATAAATATTAGTTTTAAGTTTTTAAAATTATTTCTTGCAGTAACGATGTAAAATAACCCTTCTCATATCATTTATAAGTGCTATGTTTTGATGAAATTGTTCCTCTTTGAGTTCCAATAATCGCAACGCTTTGACTTCCTTTTGATGCTGCTCAAATTCTAAGAGCATTTCATCTATTTTACGAGAAAAATCTTTTTTGAAATCATGGATACGTAAAAAGGGAATTACGGAACCGCAAAGGGATTGATGCCAGAATTTTGCTTTCCAAAGGCTATAAGCCAACCAATACACTGTTTCTGTATCTTCTGGATTTGAAAATTGGATTACAAAGCTATTCGTAAATGGCTCTTTTTGAGGTTTCCCACTATTCATCCCTTTATTGAGAATAAAGATGTGGTTTCCTCTGTAAACAGTGTCTTTTTGATGGGTTTTGATAATGAAACTTAGCATGGCTTCGGAATTTAAAAGTTAATTTTCCTTCTGTTTTTCCGTTTTTAGAAGTACTGAATCTGTCGAGACTGCCTTTCCTAAAATTTTTCAAAAAAGAAAAAAGAAAAAAAGAAAGTCGTCTCTAAAGTGGAGGTTTCAAAAAGTCACGTTTTTTTAATAAAATACTACCCGACTTATAATCGATAACGTGTTAAGAATCGGAGATTGGTTTATAAAAAAGAACCTGAAATGAATTCAGGTTGAAGGGTGGAGATTTTAATAAAAACCCGGAGGGCTTGAACTTTACTTTTTAAGAAACCGGAACTTACCTTTACTTTCTTTTTTATTTATTTTTTTCGAAGACAGATGTTCTTGTTTAGTTTTTTCTGGGGAGTTCTTATGGAAACGGCAATTAAACACCCCCAAGCACCGCAGAAAATGATAATTGTAGCGATAGCGGAAATTATTGTTTTTCGAGGAGCGCAGTGGCGGGGTTGCGGCAATCGAACAGCCACCCTAGACCGGGAACGAAGCGTAGCCCCGCCTTTTCCGCGGGACGAAGTGGAGAGAAGGGATAGGAGCGTGAAACGGCGGGAAAAAAATATAAGACAGCCTTTGGCGTTCCTTGATTTAGGGCAAAGTGCTAACGGAGCCAACCCCGATGGCTGTGCGAAGGAGCAACCGCTGAAAAAATAAAGGGCGACAGACGTAATACTGCTGGAATGCAGTGGAACGTAGCTTGCGGAGCGAAACGGAATGAAGCGGTATTGTGGATGTAGTAGCCCTGCCGAACGCAGGAAGTGAACGTGTGAAGATGAGGAACGAAACAAAGAGAACGACCGAAGAGAGACCGCTTGATTGCCCGTGATTTTAAATAGATATATTGTTTAATTAGAATAGCTTTATTTTTTCGCTATTTGCCAAATTAATAAACCAATATTTATTACCCCAAGCGCGATGTTAATCCAAGTTGTAATTTTATTACTTCTCTCGTTTTTGAGGTTTTGTTTTGCGGCCTTTTTGTTTAATTTATTGGCTTCTAAATTTGATTCTGCTAATGCAAATTCAAACTTTTCTTTTTTGATTTTCTTCGCCTCGTTCTTGATTTCAATATCCTCTATTTTAGAAAAACCTCCATTTTCAATAAACTTTTTGGTTGCAATATCAACTTGTATTACATACGTTTCATTGTGATCAAAATAGTCAATTTTAATCTCAGGATGCTTTCCTATTTCTGAAATATAGTATAGCATTTCTTGATTAGTCATTTCAGGAAATACATCTTTGATAACTTCGGTAGCTATGGTAAAATTATCATGAATACCCTCTATTAAGCAGTATTTAAGGATTTCATCTTTTATTTTACTTTCGCTCATACTAAAATAGCGGTAAATTATTTATTGAATTATTTTTAATTTGGCTTCGTCGTGTTCTTTGAAAGCATTGCTCAATTCTAAATGTTTTTCAATAGTTTCCATATTGTCTCCTAAAATTGTTGCACTAAAATCTTGTGCTCTTTGTAACATTCTTATATAAACTGTTGGATCCTGATTGCGAGTTAAACGTCTTAATGCACCTAAATAATCATCTCGATACACAGTTGGGATAATTATTCTTGTTTGTTCTGCTTTGACTAATTCAGCATTCATCATTACTCTAGCAATTCTACCATTACCGTCTAAAAAAGGATGTATTTCGCTTATCATAAACATAATATAAGCTGCTTTTGAAAAGGGTTCTGAGAGTGCTTGGTAATAATCAAATCCTTTGATTATTGTTCCTCTAACTAAAGTATGGTCAACAAAATGCGTTTCACCAGCCCGGTTGTTTTTATCTTTAAATTCTCCAGGTTTTTTAGACGTTCGAGCACTTAGCAATACTTTATGCCTGTATTGCAAAATATGCAACAACTCATCATGGTTTGCGGGTGTAACACTCATTTCTCTTTTATTGCTTACTAATTTGTAAGTCCCTAAAATATCATGAGAATCTTCATCACGATTTGGAATTGGTGTTTCGGTTTGAATAATGCTTTTTGCTTCTTCTATTTCGAATATTGTACCTTCAATGTAATTGGAAAAATAGGCTTCGAAAAATGAGAAATTCCGGAATGCAGTTATCTCAAGATTTTTGTCCGAACAATTTTTAAATTCATTTTGTTTTAATTCTATGAATAGTTTTTCAAATAGTTCTACTCTAGATTTATCATACGGATTTCCTAATGCCCTAGCTACTGCAAGTGGTGATGTTAGTATTTTTGATGGTTGTGTTGTTAATAATGCACTAATTAATTTGTTTAATTTTTCAAACTCACTTTGCATTCCTGTTTTTTCAGCTATTATTCTGGCTTTATCTCTAAATTGATTTAAACCTTCTTCCCCTTTTGACTGAACAATCTGTTCTAATTTGTTTTCAATTTCGGGAAGCGTTATCGTTTTGGATGTAGGGCCAATTTGACGAGATGATTGCAAGTTTTCTAATAATGCTCTTTCCTGTTGTGATACAAACAATTCTCCTGAAAAGGGATTATCTCCCTCAATTGGAAACATACCTTCAAGAAAGCGTATAGTTATGCCCGGTAATTCTATTTTCTTAGTATAGGTATACGTTACAAAAATGTGTCCTTCCGAAGTGGGTTTAAATTCTAAAGCAGACCGATGACTCAATAGTGATCCCGGATATAATTTACCAAGAATAGTAAAGATATTTCGTTTGATGATAACCTCATCAGTATCCGTAAAATTTGATGTATAAATACGTGGGGCAATTTTTCTAATTTTTCCTGTTTTCTCCAGTTTAGAAATTTGTTTACTTATTGCTGTGTCACTTGAAGCAAAAACAACCTCTTGAAGTTGTATTGGTAAAATATTTTCCATTATAAATGCTTTATACATACAAAATTAGATTTAATTTTCCAGTATAATAGGCTTTTTGGAAAATATTTTCCAGTATAGATAGCCTATGAAATTTGAAGACCTCAACTTTTTTCCAGTAAAATGAATTTTAAGGGTATTAATTGCTGTTATTTTCCAGTAAAATATTATTTAAAGAAAATATTTTCCATTATAAAAGGAATTATTGAAAATTAAGTCTTAATCACATAATTTATACCCTTTCAGGTATAAACAACACCTTAGTTGTGGCATTTTTATTTTACATTTTCATTCCTTCCATGGGGTCACTTCCTTTACGGAATTTATATTCACTGTTTATGGCATAGGCTCCGGTTATCACTACTTTTTTTGTTGGATCCATTTCGGATTTAATTTCAATCATTCCATTGGTTTCCGCTCCTGTTTCCACCATTAGACTTTCAAATACTCCTGATCTTTTTTCAGTCCAGATATAAGAAGCATTTTCTTCCCTGATGACAGCATCGGTAGGTATGAATACCCCTTTTATATTGGATTGTGTCAATTTTGCAATTGCCTGCATCCCCGGTTTTAAGAGTAGGTTTTGATTCGGGACTTCCATACGAATTAAAAGCAGTCTGGTATCCGGATTTATTTCCGGATTAATGAATGAAATTCTTGCGTTTACAGTTTTTTCTGGAAAATCTATAAATGAAACTTTGGCGTTTTGCCCTAGGTGCATGCTTTTCGAATAGTTTACATTTACTTGTGTTTCAAGCCAAAGACTATTCAAATCAGCCAGTTTAATTATACCGGAACCTTCCATGATGTAACTGCCTTCGGTGGCTATTAATTCCGAAATAGTTCCACTGTAGGTACTGTAGAAAGTAGTATAAGGAGAAACTTCATTGCTCGTTTTTATACTTTCAATTTGGGTGTTGGACAAACCAAAGAACAATAGTTTCTGTTTGGTTACATTTAGCATGGTTTTAGCATTTTTTCCAAAATCACCGGGCATGGAAAGCTGTTTATAGGCTGTAAAATAATCTTGTTTGGCTATTGCAATATCTTCGCTATATAATAGATATACGGGTTCATTTTTCTTAATGTAATCCCCTATGCTTTTAAAATATAATTTTTCAATTCGTCCCATCGCTCTTGCTGAAATAGTTTTTATTTTTTCTTGATTAATCGTTAAAACTCCCGTATAAGCTTGTTCTAAACTACTTTGCGTTGTTGCAATAGTTTGTGTAGTGATGTTACCAAGCTTAATTTGTTGGGCGCTCAAAGCTATTTCGTTAACCGCCGACTCATCATTTTTCATTGGAGTCAATTCCATGTGGCAAATAGGACATTTCCCTGGCTTGTCTTCCTTCACTTGTGGGTCCATTGAGCAAGTATAGAAAAGACTTTCCTTTGTTTGATGGGTACTATGGTCTTCCTTGTTTTTAGTATTACAAGCTATAAACGCGGTAAGTATTAAAAATAGAATGCTGATTTTTTTTAATGCTTTCATGGCTATTCTGTTTTTATAAAGCTTTCGCTATCAATTAAATATTGTGCATTTTTAGCAATGGTATCGTCAACGGAAATACCGTCTATAATTTGAATGAAATCATTCACTTCAATTCCCGTTTTTATTTCTCTTACTTTAAAACCATTGCCCAGTTTCATGAAAACTATTTTTTTGTTTCCAATACTTACCAATGCTTGTTTTTGTATCCAAGTCCCTTCCGTCGGATTTGTTTTTACAATGCCTTGTAATCGTAAACCGATGGGTAATTTCAACGTATTGTTATTCAAATAAACCCTAATTCTATTGGATTTGTCCGTCGCGCTGAATTGTGTTTCGATAAAGTTCACTTTGGCCGAAATAGATTCGTTTTCATTCAACTCCGAGAAAATGTTGATCGATTGATTGATTTTAATCAGGCTATTATATCCTTGTAAAATATTAAAAACGCCCCATACTTTATCGGTATTCACTAATTTGAAAACGATTTCACTTTTCTTTATGTAATCACCTTCTTTAATGGTTAAAGCTTCCGTAGTTGCACCTGAATTTTGCATGGTCGCATTAGTGCTTTTGGTCATGCTTTCGGTTCCCTGAATGATTCCGGATGCTGGACTGTATATTGAAATTACGGGATTTACTCTTTTGGCGGAAGCCAGTGCATTTATTTGATTATTTGTCATTCCGTAAAGCAATAATTTTTGCTTTGCCGCTTTAATAATTGATGCATTATCGGAATCATTGGAAACTAAATAAATAAAATTTTGCTGTTCTGTCAGTAATTCCGGACTATACAAATCAAATAGTTTTTGTCCTTTACTGACTTTTTTGTATTTATAATTCACGTATATTCGTTCTATCCTGCCACTTATTCTTGCCGCAATATTTACGGAAGAATTTGGGTCGTAAGCAACCAGACCGGGTAAATTAATTTCACTGCTAATGGTGGTATCTTTTGCGGTTGTGGTTTGATAATTACCCACTATAAAATTATCGGTAGGTCTCAAAAGTTCATCAATTGAATTACTGTCAATAACCTGATTTTGAATTGTTTTTTTTACCAAAGCCATTCCGCAAATAGGGCAATTTCCGGGTTTATCCCGAATAATTTGAGGGTGCATAGAACAGGTGTACACTTCGTTTTGAGCTATACTTTCGGAATGATTGTCTGACTTTGTCGCAAAATAATAGATTGCAAATCCAATAATCAAAATTACCAGAACTACTAAACTATATTTTAAATATCTGTTCATAATTATTTTGTTTCCAGCTGTTTTTCAATTTCCACTTGTGTCGTCAAAATAGTTTGTAATTTATCTAAGGCATCTATTTGAGCCATATTTAATGCTTCCCAGGCATTCAGAACAATAAACAAATCGCCGGTATTATTTTGCCAGGCTATTATTGCGGTATCATAATTTCTTCGTAAGGCTGGAATGATATTTTTTTCAACGATATCATATTGTTTTTTTAAGTTTTCGAGTTCGGTATTCATCCCTGAAATCATCCCGGTAGCTTCGTTCAAAATCATCTGTTTTTGCCAGTTCAGGCTTTCGTTTTTTAGCTGAAAACTATCGATGTTGGCTTTATTCATTTTGGATGACCAAGGTGCTAAAGGAATATTAACCATGAGCATTAAAGAGAATTGGTTTGGATCTTCTCCAAATGCAAACATGTGCTCATATTTAACACCAAATTCTGGTAATAATTTTGTCTTTTCGGCTTTTATTTTCAATTGATTTAATGCCATTGTTTTTTCAATAGCCTTCACATCGCTTCGGTTTTGGGAAAGTGAAGTGGTATCCGATTTCATCACATCAAAATCTTTTAATTTATAGGTTGAATCTATCTCAAAAGAGGTGTTTTTATCTCTTGCCATCAATGTATTAAGCATAATTCGTTTTTGAGAGATGTCATTTTGTAGCATTACTATCATATTCTGTAATATGCTGTATTGCGATTTTGCTTTATAATAGGTTGGCAATTTATCCATATTATACTGGTATCGAATTTCCATGCTTTTAATCATATATTCTAAAAGCAATAAATTATCATTGGCAATTTTTACTTTTTTGGTGAGTACCAGCCATTGGTAATAATTCGTTTTCGCTAAAGCATTTAACTGATTGATGGTGTAATTTTTGTTTTCGGCTTCGACAGAAGACATCGTACTCATATAGTTGTAATCCGCTTTTAGTTTTGAAGCATTAGGGATCATTTGTGTAACGCCTAACATATAATTGCCCATTCCTGGGTTCATTTCGTCGGCTTTCCACATTTTGGGATTGTAAGCGGTCATAAAAAAACCGGTACTCACTTGTGGCGGCATCCAACTTTTGGCACCTTTTGCCGCTGCATCCATGCTTTGAATATCGGCATCATACATTTTTAATTGTGGATTGTTTATTTTAATATTCGTCAAAACATTATCCAACGAAAGTGTTTGCGCCACTAAATTAGCGGTACTTAAAAGCAAACAGCTTATAACGATAAAATAGTTATTCTTTAACATCTATAAGTTCTATTTTACCTTTTGTTTTTAATTCACGGAGTTTTACCATTTCAAAAACAACAGGTGTTACCAATAATACATAAATAGTTGAGGTGATTGTACCACCAATAAGTGGAACAGTAATAGGGAGCATCACATCTGCACCCGTTCCTGTTGCCCAAAGAATGGGGATTAATCCAAATAGTGAAACGGAAACCGTCATCAGTTTTGGTCGAAGCCTTTTGGCCGAACCGTCAATAATATACTGTCTTAAAATCGCTTCAGTAATGGTTGCTGCACTGTTGCCATATTTTGCCACCATTTTATTCATGGATTCATTCAAATAAATGGTCATTAGCATCGCTGTTTCTATGGCCATTCCGAATAACGCAATAAAACCAACAGCCACTGCCACCGATAAATTAATGCCATAAAAATAGACCATAAAAATCCCTCCAATTAAAGCAAATGGCACTGTTATCATGGTGATTAAAGCTTCTTTCATCGAATGATACGTAAAGTATAAAATCAGGAAAATGATAATAACAACGATGGGCAATATCATACTTAATGTTTTGTTGGCTCTGATTTGGTTTTCCCATTGTCCGCTCCATTCCACATAATACCCTTTGGGCATTTTTGTTATCATTGCGTTCAGTTTTTTCTGCGCTTCTTTTACGGTGCTTCCCAAATCACGTTCCCGAACATTAAATAATACGCTTCCACGAAGCATCGCATTTTCGCTGTTTATCATGGGTGGTCCATCGCTTATTTTTACGTCAGCAACGGCTTCCAAAGGAATTGGTCCGTATTGCATGGTTTGCACTTGCAGTTTTTTCAGAGCTTCAATGCTGTTTCGGTATTCCTGAGCATATCTCGCATTTACCGAAAAACGTTGCCTTCCTTCGATAGTTGTAGTCAGTTTCATCCCGCCAATAGCGGCTTCGACTACATTATTTACATCGTCAATAGTAAGTCCGTATCGACCTATTGCCTCCCGCTTTGCTTCAATATCAATATACTTTCCGCCTGTTATAGGTTCGGAATACAAATCTTTTACTCCAGCCGTTCCTTCGAGTGCTTTTTTTATTTTTTGGGATAAAGCATTTATGGTATCTAAATCGGCTCCGTAAACTTTTATGCCCACATCAGTTCGGATACCTGTAGAAAGCATATTGATCCGATTGATAATAGGCTGGGTAAAACCATTCGTTACACCGGGAATTTGCAGTTTATTGTTTATTTCGGTTACAATGTCATTCTTGTTTTTCCCCTCTCTCCATTCGTTTTGGGGTTTTAGCAAAACAATCGTTTCAATCATACTTATGGGACTATTGTCGGTCGCTGTATTCGCCCTTCCGGCTTTTCCTAAAACATGGGCGACTTCGGGTATCGATTTTATCAATTTATCCTGCACCTGCAAAATTCGTTTTACTTCGGAATTAGAAACATCGGGCAAGGTAACCGGCATAAACAGAATAGAACCTTCATCTAATGGAGGCATGAATTCTGAGCCCAGACGCGTAAACATCAATACGCCAATTAGTAAAGCAATAATATTTAAACCCAACACTGTTTTTCTCCATTTCAAAGAAAAAGTCAGAATAGGGGTGTAAATACTTTCCAGTTTTTTGTTAATTGGGTTTTTTGCCTCTGGGCGAAGTTTGCCTTTGAGTAAAAAACTGATCAAAACAGGCGTAAGTGAAATGGCCAAAAAAGCATCTACAATAAGGATAAACGATTTTGTCCAAGCCAGTGGACTAAACAGTTTACCTTCCATTCCCGTAAGAAGAAATACCGGCAAAAACGAAGTAATTACAATTATGGTTGAATAAAAAACACCTGGTCCAACCAATTTGGAGGAAGCCTCAATGATCTTCAGTTTTTCTTCGGAAGATAATGGGTCATGTTCTTTTTTAAATATTTTTTTTATGAAATTTTTCATTTTTCAATCGATTGTTGATTACTATCCATTTCTTCCTGTTTCTCCGAAATTGTCCGATAAGCATTTTCAACCATCACAATCCCATCATCAACCACTACACCTATTGCAAGAGCGATACCGGTTAACGACATAATATTGGATGAAATCCCGAAAGTCTGGAGCAAAATAAAACCAACAGCAACAGATATTGGAAGCTGAATAAGGATGATTAAAGCACTTCGCCAATGAAAAAGAAACAGAAGGATAACTATAGAAACAACAATCATTTCTTCGATTAAAGTTCCTTTGACAGATTCGATAGCTTGTTCTATGAGTTCGCTTCTATCATAGGAAGTTTTAAAAGAAACGCCTTCTGGGAGTCCTTTTTCGACTTCTTTCATTTTTAATTTAACCGCTTTTATAACTTTATCGGCATTTTCGCCATAGCGCATCACTATAATTCCGCCTACTACTTCGCCTGTACCATTCTCATCAAAAATTCCCAAACGCAAATCACCTCCCATTTGTATGGAACCCAGATCTTTTACTCTTACAGGAACCGCATTATAATTTTTAACCGTGATATCTTCGACATCTTTTATGTTCTTTATGTAGCCCAATCCTCTTACAATGTAGGCCATATTGCTCATTTCAAATTTTCGCCCGCCGACATCGTTGTTGTTTGCCTTGACAGCATTCATCACCTCCATCATGCTTACATTATAGTACTGCATTTTTAAAGGATCTAACACCAATTGATATTGTTTTTCAAAACCTCCAAAAGAAGCCACTTCGGCCACGCCAGGAACAGTCTGCAATGCAAATTTCACATACCAATCCTGCAAAGCGCGTTGCTCTCCTAAGTCCATACCGTTGGTTTCTAAATGATACCAAAAAATATGTCCCACACCCGTGCCATCAGGGCCTAAGGTTGGGACAACATTTTGAGGCAATAATCGTTGGGCATAATTTAATCTTTCCAGTACGCGGGTTCTTGCCCAATAAACATCAACATCATCTTCAAAAATAATATAGACAAAGCTCATCCCAAACATCGAAGCTCCACGAATGTTTTTAATTTTTGGTATTCCTTGCAGGTTAGAAACCAAAGGATAGGTTACTTGTGCTTCTATAACCTGTGGACTTCTTCCCATCCATTCTGTAAAAACAATGACTTGATTTTCTGATAAATCAGGAATTGCATCTATAGGATTTTGTTGCACGCTATAAATACCCCAGCCAAATAAACAGGCCGAAACAAGCAAGACTACAAATCGATTTCGTAGTGAGAATGTTATTAATTTTTCTACCATTATTCTTAGTTTTCTATTGAAAGGCTATCGGCGGTTTTTTGAATCCAATTAATTACTTCTTTTTTTTGACTACTAGAAAGTATTGCATTCTTATGAATGAAAGTATAAGAAGATAAAGGCATTTCATTAGACTTTATTTGTTTGCTGATTGCTTCTAATTTGCTTATTTGTTTTCGATTTGAGTAGTTTCCAAATTCACTAAAGTTCAAATCTTTCTTTCCATTTTTAATGTGACTTTCCATCAACATTCGCACTGGCTGAATATAGGAATGCCACGGATAATTAGTATTGTTGCTATGGCAGTCGTAACAAGAGGTTTGTAAAATGGTTTGCACATTGGCAGGCACATTATATATTTTTGTAAAGTGCGTAGGCAAAACCTGCCCGTCATCTGAATTATGGGCAGGTTGATACAATTGCATCAGCAAAAAAAGAATAAAACCCACGACAACTATTCTTTTGATGATTTTTTTCATTCTACAATTCTTTTTTCATTGAGCCGCAGCTAAGCATTTTTTTGCCGTAATATGGGTTTTTGATGTCTTTGCTTTCACTAATCCAAATGGCGCCTTTACCATCATCGTACATAGGGCAATGGTCTTGATACAATTTTTGTTCTGTTCCAAAGGTTTTGATTAAATCATTGATGTCTTTGCTTAGCATGGCGAAATGTTCTCTTTGGTGGTCTATTTTCCCTGCATTATCACCTATGTGTTTAGCGTGTTCTTTGGCATCATCGGCGATATCCAAATATTCCTTTTTCAATTTTGCATCTATTGTATTGGGATTTACTTTATTAAAAGTTGCAAATAATGCTTTTGCTGTATTAGAAGCACCTTTTGTATCGTCTTTAGTGAGTGCATTTTTCAAAGCCAAATAATTACTTACAATTTCTTTGATAGAAAATGTAGTTTGTACTACTGACGCAGCAGTTGTTTCGGTTTTGGCTTCAGTTGGACTACCGGAAGTAGTTTTGGCAGCTTCATTTACCGGCGCTGTCAGTTCCATTCCACATTTAGAGCATTTCTCTCCCTTTTTTCCTGTAATTTCTGGATGCATAGGGCATGCATACAATTGTGAAGTGCTCTCTTTTGTTTCTGAATTAGTTGTGACCCCTTCTCTGTTTTTTTGGTTACAAGAAACCATTACGAATGCCATGGTAATGGCTGAAAGAATTATATTTTTCATTTCTTTTTAAATTTATTAATCACTAATTAGGCTACTATGGTACTATTTTATGCTCAATATTTTTTTTGAAAATCCACGTTATTATGTTTTTTTTATTTTACAGCATAATTAAATCATTTTGTGCTTCAATTATAATCATAAGCGCACAGTCAATACATACATAAAAGTAAATCTAAAATTTACAGGAAAGGATTATTTTTTATCACCCTCTTTTTTAGTCATATCCATCCCACATTTCGGACATTTTCCTGGTTCATCGGAAGTTGTACCATCCATAGTGCAAACATATTTTGTAACAATCTCACTGGTGGCTTGACTACCTTTAACAGCGTGGTTATATTTTCTAGTTTTAATCATTTTCATTCCGCATTTGCTACATCCACCTTCTATTAAACTCATTTCTTCCGGATGCATCGGACAG
This sequence comes from Flavobacterium esculini, assembly GCF_048284325.1. Taxonomy (NCBI): domain Bacteria; kingdom Pseudomonadati; phylum Bacteroidota; class Flavobacteriia; order Flavobacteriales; family Flavobacteriaceae; genus Flavobacterium; species Flavobacterium esculini. Next base: position 101,924 of record NZ_JBLVPI010000008.1, read on the forward strand.
GTATAAGTTGTTTTATGAACTTCTTTTTGTACCATATCCATTCCGCATTTCGGACATTTTCCTGGTTCATCGGAAGTCGTGCCATCCATACTACAAACATATTTTGTAACAACCTCACTGCTTGCTTGACTTCCCTTTATAGCGTGATTGTATTTTCGTTCCGTGGTTTTTACCATTTTCATTCCACATTTGCTACATCCGCCTTCTATTGAACTCACTTCTTCTGGATGCATTGGACAGCTGTAAGTTGTTTTTTGAACTTCTTTTTTTGTCATATCCATTCCGCATTTCGGACATTTTCCTGGTTCATTGGAAGTGGCGCCATCCATACTACAAACATATTTTGTAACAACCTCACTGGTTGCTTGACTTCCCTTTACAGCGTGATTGAATTTTCGTTCCGTGGTTTTCACCATTTTCATTCCACATTTGCTACACCCTCCTGCTGTTAAACTCACTTCATCTGGATGCATCGGACAGCTGTAAGTTGTTTTTTGAGCCTCTTTTTTTGAGGGTTTTGTAACATTTTGAGCTGATGCTACTGTGCTAACTGCTAAGAATACGCTTAGTACGATAATTAATGTTTTCATCTTTATATTGTTTTTAAATATTACTTAATTGTTTCAACTGTTTTACCACAGCCCAACATTTGTGAACCAAAATAAGGGTTTTTAACCGCATTTTCTTTGCTTAACCAATTAGCATCTTGCATTGGGCAATACTGATAATAAACGGGTGCTGTTAATTTTGAAACTTTTATCAATTCATGCATATTTTTAGATAATGATTTGAAAAGTTCCCTTTGCTTCTTGATGTCTTGTGTTTTAGAAATATTTTTAGCACTAGCAGTTAAACTTTTCAAAACTTTCATCCAGACGGTATGCTCCGCTGTTTTTAAGTTTTCCATTTTTACAGAAGTGATCGCTGTTAGTAAGTCCTTTGATTTTACAGAAGCCGTTTTACCATCAGTTTTTACCAAAGCATCTTTCAATAAGAAATAATTATCGAAAACTGGTTTCAATTGGTTCTCAGTTATTTGTTGTGTTTTAGTGTTTTTAATTTGCGCAGTGGAAACCACGACTGATAACAATAGAGTTATTGCCATCATTGTTTTTTTTAATGAGTTCATTGTATGTAAATAATTTAAGGATTGAATTAGCTAAATACCCAAACAATAGTATTTGAAACTATAGTTTAAATTAGAATTAGTCGAAAAAATAAATGATTTTAAAGTAATAATTACTTTTAATTTGACACACTTATGGCTGTCAAAATTGAAATTCAGCTTATTTTTGGTATAAGCCAAAGAGAATAGAAACCAGAAGAAATGAAGGTTTCTGAATTGTAAAAATTTTGTTTTTCGTACGAAAAATTAAAAATTTTGTTATTTAAATTCAATCCATTAATTGTAATTGAACTATTGCATGAAGAAGCGCAGCCACATTTTGAATGCCCGCATTTTCCACCACAACCTTCGTGATTTTTATTTTTAGAATGACTGTCATTTGAGCAAAAACAATCGTCCTTATGAGTTTTTGACGAAGTTTCTTTGTTACAAGAACCTTTCTCTGAATTGTTTCCACAGGCAAAAGTTACTGTTGGCGCCAAGAAGAAGCCAAGTACAACGATTAGAAAAATGTGGAACTTTTTCATCTTTGAAGAATAATAAATCAAAATTAGCTAAATTATAGTAATGTGTCACTAAAAATTTGTTAAAATCGTTAAAATTGATTCCAGCAATAGTATAAACTTTACGGTTACGGACTTGTCGTTATTGGGGTTTCCGATGTAATTAATTCATATCAAATTAATAATCTTATAAAGGCTTTTGCATCGAAACAAGAAGCGATTAATCAAATAGAGGGATTATGTAGTTTAGAGTCTAGAGATAATTTTTCAATGATTATAGTTCAGAATCATTAGTTTAAAAAAATGATATAACTCTCTCGAACCATATGAGAGAGTTTTTTATATAGTTATTTTTGGTTAAAACTGTCAATGTGTAACTGCAAATCATACAAGTAAATCAATTCCTCCTCGTTACTTGGTGTTTGTGCCAGCTGTACAAAATTGATGTTTTGGAAAAGTGAATTTTCTCCCAGTATGTCTTGCATGATGATGAAAACAGCTTGATCTAAAGTCTTTGTATCACAATACAAATTATAGTTTTTCAGAAAAACGATGATATCGAACTTATGCGTTTCTTCATGATACTCTAAAGTTAGGAATTTGAGTTCACTGGCTTTTAATGTAATCTCATGGAAGATATAAGGTTCGTCAAGTCCATCGATAATTTTATCAATTCTTTCGGTTGGTTGTATAAAAGCAGTGAATTTCCAGCTTTTCAATTGCGGTGCATTATCGACTAAATTAATTACTTGGTTAAAGTATTCCGGGTTGCCATTGGCGGTTATGATGAGTTCGGATTTGGCATTGTCATTTTTTGGAAATACAATCATAAAATCAATTTCTTTGCAATAGTAGTTCAGGTTTTTGCTTATCCAAAAGCTGATGTGTTTTTGGTTTTTAGGGGTTTCGTTGATCAGGTTTTTGATGGTTTGATTGTTGTCTTGGAACCAGTTCCAGAAGGTGTTGATTGATTTCATTTTAAATTAAGGTTTTTGATATATGAATTAATATTTTTATTTTTTACCACCCCACCCTTTGGGCACTCCACCAAAGGATGGCAATGTTATCGTTTCTCTTTGCTGTTTTGTCGAATGTGATGAGGTTGAACATGTATTCACGGTTTTCTATTGTTTTTTTATGGGGTTCATGAATGTTCAATTTACCTTTTGTCTTTCGTTCTACTATCAAATGTTATCAAATTGAACATTTGTCGCATCCTAGAACGGAGTCGGTTGCCGTAGCTGTTTTCGATTTCGGAGGCAGAAAGGTTGGTGGTGATGTGCGTGACGGATTTGTTTTCGACAAACTGTTCGTACCGGCTGATGAGTACCTCAGCCATGACGTTGCAATCATTTCCGAAGTGCTTTATTTGCTGTTCGGCACCCAAATCGTCAAAGCAATAACCGGTTAGTTTCGATTGACTGGCTTGCTTTAGCGTGTAACAGTTGATTGCTTCAAAACCGTTTTTGGCAAATTCAAATGATACTTCCCTGCATGTTTTTATTTTGTATTCGGATGAATGATAGGCAAAAGGGCGTACTAAGTTCATTAAGGATGTTTTTCCGCAACCAATTGAACCTGATACTAAAATTCCTTTCGATAAGTCGATCTTTAGGTTCACGGCTGCTTTCTCGTCTTTTATCATATAAATCAACAATTTGTATATGGTAGGGTGATCCATTTCACTGATTTTAAACGAATTTCCATAGGTTGTTTTTCCTTGGTTTTCTAGGTATTCCAAGCATTTTTGGAAATTATACACTTTGAAACCTTTGTGGACCACGAAGGTTTCACGGACGGTTTTACAATGGTTCGTCATAGTTTTTTTGTGTTGCCGTGTGCAAGTGCATCGGTTTTGGTTGGGAGTTGTAATCGGATTTTGGGGTGTTTGTAGCAAACTTAGCTGTGTTGAGCATCCAGTTTCTTGCTGCTGCTTTCCAATCTTTCATTTTTGTTTTACCGCCTATAAGCCAGCCGATGCTGGAGTAATAATTAAAAAACTTATTGGCTTCTATTTGGGAACTTTCCTTGAAAGAGAAGTATTCCAGTATCATTTCGAGTGATGGTACAATGGTTTCAAAAAATAAATCGAGTTCAATTGTTTTTTCTTTTTTGGCGCAACTTTTTTCTTTTTGCCGACCGCTGTCCGTTTGTTCTTTCTCTTTTGGAATTATTATAGGATTCAAATTTTGAACCTGTTCTTTTCTTGAAATTTTTTCTATATCTATTTTTGTATTGTTTAAATTGTTTTTAACTGTTTGTTTTTTATTATATATATAGACCTGTTCATTAACCTGTTCAATAACTTGTTCATTTTTTGATTTAGTCAAATTGTGAACGGGTTCATTTTTTGAACGTGTTGATTGTGCTATTTTTGTATTTGTATTTGTTTTTTCTTTTTCAGAAAAATTGACCATCACGATGTTGGAGCAGGAGTGGGGATTGAATGTTGGGTTATATTCCATAAACCCCAAAAGTTCTAACTCTTTCATGCACTTATGATACGTTGCTTTTGAATTGATCTTGCTGGCTTTCATAATTTCTTCCCGAGAAATGCCTGTTGGATTCTTGAACCTATTCACGTTCCAACATTGGAAGAGCGCCAAATAGAGTGAAATGTGCGTTGGATTGAGGTTAGTTTCAAAATTGATTTTATTGAAAAATCCGGTAAGGTGTTTGATATAGTTCATTAGATATAGTTCAGTTTTTAGTGTTCAGTTGATTAACCATAAGCAGTGCGAAATTGAGGTAAGAGCACAGAGTTGATGAGATTGCTTCGCTAGTTCGGACAAGTGCTCGTGTCGTTCTTCTACGGGATGAAAAAGATTGCTTCGTTCGCAATGACTGGCTATTTAAATAGAGTAGGTGTATTACTGACTTTGTTGTTTTCCAGTAATTTCTCGATGTCTTGATTTGCATAATAAATAGTTCCACCAATTTTAGTGTAGGAAAGTGTTCCATTGATACGCAGGTTTTGAAGTGTTCCTGGAGAGATCTTTAGCAGCTTTCGTACTTCGGGGGATTTTAGCCACTTTTTGGTTTGTTCGGTAATTTGAGATCCGATAATTTTTCTAATTTCTTCTAATAAATCAATTTTGAATTCTAAAAGATCTTCTGTTGTGATAATTGTTGCTGCCATTTTAAAATGATTTAAGGTTATAATTAATTTTATAGCTTTATTGTGGCACAAAATTGATTGCTTTTATTCTTTTTTAATCCCAATGGCTTTCGTAGTACCGAAGTAATTTAACATTTGCACATTTTTAAAAGCAGGTTTTGGGGCTTTTCCGAGTTTCTACTATCTTCATTTTTTGAGTTGCTTAAGTTTTGTATTACACAATCTATTTTTCTAATAAAAAATGCCCCAATTGGGGCATTAATGTGAGAATAGTCATTGTTTTAATGGTACCAAAATAGTACTGGATGACACGCTACTAGGCTTTAATACTCAATTATAGACCGTGTTTCTTGGTTGTATTTTTCGGAAGTACGATTGGGTTCCGATTTTTCATCATTCGTCTTCTTTATGGATTTTCTGCTGCAGATTCAGCATCAGTTCTTCTAAGAATTTTGTTTTGCTGCTTTTTCTATCTTTAATTTCTGAGTAGGTTTTGTAGATATTGTCTATTTTGATGTTGAAGAAATCCTCAAAGGAGGATGCTATAGTATTTATATCGGCAGCTCCATGGTTTAAAGCACCATTGGAGTATAGCGCATAGATTAATTCGGCGAGTGCCGTTTTTGGAGCTGTCCAAAGCAGTACTTTGTGCTTTTTTTCGTCAAATAGTATTGCATTCCCAACTTTGAGTTTCTGCATTGCTTCGCGGATGTAATGAATAAACCGGTACATTGCTTTTACTTTAGCCCATTGCATGTCGTGTGAGGATGAGAATTCCGGGTATTGGTAATACTCAGTCATCGGGGTGAAAGGAAAATTGTTTCGGTGGTTTCTTGTAAAAAACTGATGATCGAGATACGTAGACCCTTGCTCCATGTAATGTACAAAATCGACATTGCGATAAAAGAACTTATTAATTTTTTTCATTTCCTTTTCAAAAAATTCTATTTGATAGGAAGTGCCTGCTTTTGGCTTGCGTAATTCACAAGAACGTACTTCGGTAAAATAGATCAAGTAGCTCATCGGGAGTGGTTTGGTGTTTTTGAAGAAATCAATTTCACACGGTACTGTTTCAAAATCATTTTGCTCAACTTTTTCTTTTAAGTTTGATAGGATTTTGTTGCATAAATTGATTCCGTTACTCGCTTTTTTAAGATGGTTTTCCTCTGCGGTTATAATAGTGTTTATTTGTTTATTAAATTCTTCAATGGTACTTTTGAACATAGGCTTTTGGTTTAACCTCACCAGCCCCTCACCAAAAGGAAAGGGAAGTGAAAAGGGGATTAATTATATTTTTTGGTTGTAGTTAGTTTTAATTTCCAGAACGTGTTTTGTCTTCGTTTTGAAGTGTGCCCATTAATTCCATTGAAAAATTATCTCGTGCTTGAATGTAGGCTACTTTTGGAATTATCGTGGCTCCCAGTTTTCTTTTCTCGAAAGTTGCAGATACCCCAAAATCAATTTTATTAAGATTTAATTCCCGAGCCCGTTTAATTCCCTGAAACAGAAGTTGTCGGTAGAGTTGGAATTCTTTTGCATAGGAATAATCCATTCCTATCAGAGCCGGAACATAGGTATGCTCCGTGTTTTTGTAACAAAATAGAATTCCGACTAGTGGTTTTGTAATTTCTTCTTTTTCTTTATTTTTGAGATATAACAATATGAATTCCCATTGAGGATTACTCTCCATTTTTTGGAATACTTCTATGGGATAGGTGAATGTATTTATTGCATGATTGTTATTTTTTACATTCTGATACAGTTTATATGCCTGCTCTGATTCTTCGTTTGTCAATTGGTCTTTGATCACAATATCAAAAGCTTGTTCAAAAGGCAGTATCTCTTTCATGAAATGCTTTCTGGAGCGGGAGGAAAGGGCAGCCGAAAATTCTTCCACATTGTCCCATTTATTATTTTGTATGATACAAGTTTCGGGCATGTTTATTTTTAAAAACCCTTGATTGTGAAAAATACGATTCCATTGTTCGTCTTCTTCGAAATCTCTTAATACAAGCATGTCTGCGTTTAATTGATGGTACAATGTTTCCACCTGTTCCAGTAAAAGTATTATGGCTTCTTCTGCCGACGGGTGTGTTTTATTGATGTAACAATGATCGCCTTCTGTAAATAAGGAACCCATTCCCAAGACTTTTGAAGTCAGGTATAATGGATTTTGTTTTCTTTTTTCTTCCAGTTGAAGTGAAAGGGATTCTGCAGCTAACATATCGTCTTTCCAGAGTCCGTAAGTAAAGAAAGTAGCAACTATTGGAGTTCCTTTTTTATCAGTGATCAGATAGTAATGAAAGTCCCACTTGTTTTCTGGATAATTGGAATTCTTAAAAGAATTTTCCAAGAAACATAGTCCATCCCAGTCGAATGTGCTTTGTTTCCCTAATAGCTCATTCCAGTTCTGTTTGTTTATTTTTTCTATGGCTGTTTCGTACTGTAATTTTAAGTCTGTTTTTGGCTCTAAATTTCTAACAGTAGAAGCCGTTTCTACAATGCCAAAAGCTTTATTTACTTTGTGTTGCGAATTGCCTGACTCTTCTAATGCTTTTGGGAAATGGTATTCCATCGCCTCCACTAGTGCTTTTATTTCTTCTTTTTGGTTGTGTCGGGAAAGTGTGATTCGAATACCTGTGTTTTTGATTGGGACTGCCGGATAAATAGCCGGATTTACATAAAAACCTTCTTTAAATAGCCGTTGTACCATTTTATAGGCGGTCAAAGGCATGGCGGTACCCAAGAAAAACACAGGGGAGTTATTCAGGGCAATCATCGGAAGTGCAGTTTTTTCCAATAATGATTTGAAATATTCTATTTTTTCTGATAAATCGCATTGTAAGCTGGTGATTTCAGGTGAAAGATGAATGTCTGCCGATGCAATTGCAGCTGCTACAGAAGCCGGTTCCAGTTGTGCAGAAAAAGTAAGCGGTCCACCAAAATTTTTAATTTTTTCACGCAGTTGGTTATCGGTACAAAGTAATGTTGCTCCACTGGCACCAAATGTTTTACTCAAAGTACCGAATAGTAAAACATTGTCCGGTAAACTTTTTAAAATGTCCAATACATATCCAGTACCATTTTTTCCTCTCCAACTCATTCCGTGTACATCGTCAAAATAGAGCTGTAACTGTGGGTATTTTTTGCACAGTTCCATCAAATCTGGTATGGGTGCAAAATCGCCAAACATAGAATATACACCGTCAGCCATATACCATATTTTATTGCATCGTGTCGCTAGGTATTTAATTTTATCCTCCAGCATATTTAAATTGTTGTGTCGAATCATTTCGACCGGAATACCTCTTATTTTTAGTAATTGACAGGCATTCTGAACGCTCCAATGTACCTGATGGTCTAAAATCACACCGTCTTCATCCCTTACCACTGTTGGAATTACTGCCAAATGGCCAAGCGTACTGTTTTTCGTTATTATAGGAGGTATTCCATACATTTTTTCAATTTTTGATTCCAGCTCGTTATATAGTGGATTTGAAATATAGGTTTTGGAAAGTGGGAATTGTGTTCCATAATGTTGTATGGCTTCTATTGCTGCTTCTTTTAATCGGATGTCTTGTTCGAGTCCCAGATATCCTGTTGTACCAAAATGAAACATTTTTTTGCCTTTTATTTGTAGCGTTCGTCCATTCAATATTTGATCTTCAGCATAAAGATGTAGTACTCCTTCTTTTTTTGCCCCCGAGATTACCCCATCTACCGTATCAATGAAATTGTTGTGTTTGATTTTTGCCATACTTTTTAAGTTTAAGTTGTTGAGATGTAAAATTTTACCCGTATTTGCGTCCTATTAGATGCTATTTATTGGGTAAAATTCTGAATAAAAAATTGATAGCGTTGTATCGAATTTTACAAAACTCCCGATGTGATAAGACATACTCCCGATTTGATAACTTCCGTATTTTTTTATGTTATTTATGCTGTTTTGATGCTTTTAATAATTATAATTATTGCTATTTTTACCAAATAACACTATTTTATTTGAAATTTTATGAGACTTTCACCTGACTATTATGAGAATCAATATGCTCATTTCTGGATTCGAAATAGTATTCTTTTTTTTGAATACAAGCCTAATATTGTTATTGATTTAACTGTAGCCCAGCGTATTGTGGCAGATAGAATACATATACAAAATGAGAAAGCCTATCCTATATTGTGTGATATCAGAGGTGTTGTAGATTCTGATAAAGCTGCCAGGGATTATTTGGCTCAATCGGGTTCTGTTTTAACCAAAGCGGTCAGCTTAATTACGCACCAAAACGTTTCCTTAATTATTACTTCTTTTTATCTTAAAATATGTAAACCAAGTGTTCCAACTAAGCTTTTTACTGATGAGTCCGACGCTTTAGCTTTTTTGGAAGGTTACAAGTAATACTATAAAGCACTACTTTTATTTTTAAATAAGTACCCTATACCCCTAAGCATGCAACAGGAAATTAATCAAAAGCGTATTCAAAGTATGTACCAAATGCTTCTTGAAATGGGAAGTGGTAATTTTACGAATCGTATCGAGCGAACAGAGCAGGATGATGAACTGGAGGCATTAGTTGTGCTTGTTAATATGGTTGCGGAAGAAATGAAGGAATCTGTTTTTCATTCGGGCTTTATTAATCCTCATTATACTTATAAAAATCTGGTTCAAACCTCTTTTATTTTGGACACCGATTTTATTATCAGAAGTTATAATTCAGCTGTTCCTCTATTATTAGGATTTTCGGATGAAAGACTCCATAACACTCCTTTTAGTAGTATACTCTCGAAGGAATCCTTGCCCATTTGGGATTCTGCTGCGGTTGGTATTCTTCATGATGAAGCCTATAATAGTATCTTACCACTTGCTTATATTACTCATAAGCAATTGCTTGTGCCTTGCTTTTGTACCATTTCAAGATTAAAGCACAGTACTTCTATTTTAATCAGTTCAGTTACGACTGTTATTGATGAAACGCTACTCGCTAAAGCATTGGTTTCTGTAGAAGATACTAATTTGCTTAGTGGTTTCAGTAGTTATGCTGATGTACAATTGATACAGCATGTATATGATTATATTTTAAAGCATTTGGATTCACCGTTGCCCTCTTTAAAAGAGCTCTCTCAAATTTTTGGAACCAATGATAATAAATTGAAACAAGGGTTTAAACTTTTATTTAAAACGAGTATTTACCAATTCTATACTAATGAACGGTTAAAAAGAGCACATCTTTTGATCCAGCAAACCACAATACCCTTAAAAAGAATTGCTACTATTATGGGATTTAACACCTATCCCAATTTTTCAAGAGCCTTTAAAAAACATTTTGATTATGCTCCCAATGAAGTCGAGAGGAGGTAGCTGGTTAGAAGTTAAGAGTTAGAAGGTTGCTTTCCGTTATTTAAAAACTCCCTTTTGAGCAAGTTAAGCTCCCGAATTGATAACACTTATTCTTTTGTTTTTTCGGAATTTTATATCGGATTAATTTAAAGTTTATCGATATGAAACTAAGTGCTTCAACCCAAAGTATTCTTCTCAACAGTATTTGCCTGTTGTATGTTTTATTGTTTGTCTATGCCGCTGCAAGCAAATTTTTGGATTTTGAAAACTTTCAGGTGCAGTTGGGACAGTCTCCCTTGCTAAGTGCTTTTGCCGGATGGGTTTCATGGGGTATCCCGATTACAGAAATTTTGATATCTATTGCTCTGCTATTTTCAAGATATAGGTTAGTTGGTTTGTTTGCCGCTTTCAGCTTGATGGTTCTATTTACAACCTATATTATTATCATTTTGAATTTCAGTTCCTTTATTCCTTGTTCCTGTGGTGGTATCCTTGAAAAGATGAGCTGGACGCAACATCTGGTGTTTAATATTGTGTTTGTTTTTCTAGCTCTTATCAGTATTCTATTGATGATACCTAAAAAAATAACCGAGAATACTAAAAAACATAAACGTATTTTTATTCTAATTCCAGTCGTATTCGTTTGTAGTATTGTCGTTGTGATTTTACTTTTTGTATTATCAGAAGACATTATTCATCATCGTAACAATTTTATTCGCCGTTTCCCGCACCATCCGATTACAAAAACACATGAAGTAGACCTAAAGCATCCGTCTTTTTATATTGCAGGAATTGAGAATGAGAAAATTTATCTAAGCAATTATGAGGCACCTCTTCATGTCTTAGTGATAGACACGGCATTGCAGCAGCAACAACCCTACGTCATAAAACTGTCCAAACCGGACTTGACTTTTCGTTCTATACAGGTGCGGGTTCAATACCCATATTTTTACCTGATGGACGGTACTGTTCCTTGCATTTTCAGAGGCAATCTAACGGATTGGAAAGGCAGTTTATGGATGTATGGTACAGTCTATTTTACAAAGGCTGAGCCGCTAAATTCTGAAACTTTCGCTATGCGTACCATAAGCAGTAAAAACCATGAAAATATTTTGGGAACTATAACAGTTACGGATACTACTAAAGTAAGATTAGCTCCGCACTTATTGGAAAAACAAATTGATGGCGTTTTTGATACTGATGGCATGTTGTTGTACAATACTCAGTTAAGGAGAGTGCTGTACACCTATTATTATCGTAATGAATATTTGGTTAGTACTATCAGCTTGAATACTGTAGACCGCGGCCATACTATCGATACGATAAGTCGGGCACAAATTAAGGTAGCCCATATCCGATCAAATAACCAAAATAAGCTTGCCGCACCTCCGCTAATCGTAAATAAAATGACGGCTACTTTCGCCAATTATCTTTTTGTACACGCAGCACTTATGGGACGCTATGAAACTGAAGCTATGTGGAACAAAGCATCTATCATTGATGTTTACGATTTTATTGAAAATACGTACTTGTTTAGTTTTTACGTTCCTAACCTACTGGATCAAAAAATGACTGATTTTAGGGTATTCGACGATGTCTTTGTAGCCCTCTATGATCATTCAATTGTGACTTATGCGATACGGAGCGATTATTATAAACCTACGATTTCTAAATCACCCTAATTTATTAAATACGAAATTAAAATATACTGCGCGGTATCAGGACTTCGATCGAAAACCTGTAGAAAAGAGTAGATCATTAACTGTTAATTTTATTATCATGAAAACAAATTTTTTAAAAATGGGATTTCCCATTGCAGTAGTTGTTTTAGCGGTTGCGGGAGCTTTCGCCAACAACATTTCACGTGCTAATTTGAGCACCACTATTGATGTTAATGGACATCTTCCTGCTTCTTGCGAGGAAAAAAACGTAAAGTGTTCCACAGTTCCCAATCCACAAATGTGTACTTTTAGTGGTCAGCAGCTTTACCGCCTAAATGCTGCAGGAACCGATTGTCCAGATGCGTTGTATAAAAAAATTTAATAACCGTTCGCAAGCCAATATTTATTGGTAATACAATGCTGGATTTTTTAAAATCCAGCATTGTTGTTTTTAATTACTACTCAATTTGTCAGTACAGGGCCTTTCTTTGAGATAAAAATCGAACCATTCTTTAGTACGCTGTGTAAGGTCGTTTTTTGTCTCCCGTTTTAAAAAGGAGTGGTTTTCTCCAGGATAGACTAAAAATTGGTTTGGCTTTTGCAGCCTGCGTAATGCTAAATGTAATTCAAGCCCTTGTGTCCAGCTTACCATTCTATCCTCCAGACCGGACCATATTAATAAAGGGGTATTGATTTTTGCAGCCTGTGCTACAGGCGAGTTCTCAATATATCCCTGATAATTCTCAAAAAGGGATAACCCCATCCGTTGTTGCTGTGATTCGTATCTCCACATCCTAGGATGTCCCCAGTTATCATCCAAGCTAAGGTATTGGCTTACAAAGTCGGTTAGTGGACAACCCGCTACCGCTGCAGCAAAAATATTGGTTTGTGAAACAATATATGCTGTTTCATAACCGCCAAATGAGGCCCCTGTCAATCCGATGTGTTGCTCTTCTACAATCCCTTTTGCAGTTACTGCTTTTACGGATGCTACTACACAATCTGTTGCTGATTTACCAGGTTCCCCTACTTCATACGTTATATCAGGATATAAAACCAGATAGCCATCCAAACTGTAATTGGTACGCGGAAATGCATCCGCTGCATTTTCTTCCGGATTGAAGTAACGGTGCAATATGTGCGATTGTTTTTCATAAATATTTACAATCATGGGATACTGTTTGCCTTTTTGAAAGTTGGATGGATAGTAAAGCACTCCTTGTAGCGGAGTTCCTTTGGAATTGCTATAGGAAATCAGTTCGGCATTTCCCCATTCAAAATGGTTCTGTTGTGAATTGGTTTGTAACAATATGGTTGGCTGTTGCTCTTTTCCGGTCCAGAATAATAATCGTGGAGATTGTTCAAAAGACTGCTCCCGGTATATATAGACTGGAGCATGTTCTGCCTTTATCAGGTGGTCTATCATTTTATCTTTATAAACGATATTTTTGATGCTTCCATTGGGCTGCCAATAACAATAGCCCGATGATTTGTCATCGCCAAAAGCTTCCAATAGTAATCCTTTAGAGAGATCAAATTTATTTCCGGGCAAGATAGCATTTCCTAACAGTTGCGAATCCTGATAACTGTTCTCAGCAATTCGGTATTGAATATGCTTTTCACGGCCGTGGGTTAGTCTTTTTCGTGATCTCCTATCGGCAGAGAGCAACCAAATATCATACTGATCGTAAACAATCAGGTATTTTTCATCCGCTGACCATCCCGGGCTTCCATAAGGCGGGGCAGCGCCTGCGCAATCGTAATCCATTTCATATATGGGTATTCCCAAAGGCAATGTCAGGTTGATATGGCTATCCTCCTTACTATTGTAAATCCACCAATGCTGTTCTTTAAAATAGTTGATGAAATTTCCTGAGCCGGAACCCTTGATGAAATCAAATTTTCGGATTTGTTTTTCTATTATTTTTTTGCTTTTCCCCGTACTGACATCCGTTAGCACATAATCAACAGGACTGGCAATTTCATACTGTGGTTCATACTGCATCGGATTATGGTTTAAAGCATAATTTCCATCTGCCATTAATTGCGTTTTCGGAAATTCGTCGGATCCTATTTTGAAAAATTTGTTTTCATCAGGCCACCAAACCGCCATTTTAGAACTGTATTGCCATCCGTCGACACTCTTTTGATTAGGGTAGGTCCATGGTGTCGCCCCATCCCATATCTGAACAATTTCTTTGTCGTTGGTCTGTACTTTCGCAGCGGTTATATAAAAGAAAACCTTTTTACCGTCCGTTGCCATCTCCAAGGATTTTTTTGCTGGAGGCGTTACAATTCGCATCCCATTTAGGATGTCTTTATCTACCAAGGGATCCAAGTTATGCAATTTGGGAGTTGCATCCATGTGATTTAGGAAATACAGTTTGTGGTTGGTTCCTTGGTATTCATCCTGTGGGAGTTCCTGTAAAAAAGCCAGTGCATTTCCGTCTTTATTCCAGATTAAGTTTTTAAAGCGTTTCGCTGAACTCTGAATTATTTCCGAAGTGTGAAAGTTCTGGTCTAGCCAAATTAGCTTTACGGCATTTTCCTGTTTTGTTATGTATGCCCCGATTTTTCCATCCGCATTAAAACGATATTCTGAAATGTCTTTTGCGGTATAATGCATTCCTGTTTCCATATTCAGGATATCGAGTTCTTGTTCCGGTCCTGCTTTTTTAAGCAACGCCAGGTATTTTCCATTGGCAAGGAATTCATAGGAAACAACATCTGCAGTCCATTGGATTTTTCCGCTCTTTAAATTCAATATAAGAAGTCCTTTTTCCGGTTCGATTGCAGCCCACCATTTTCCATTGCGACTGAAACTTTCGTCTGCCGCTGAAGGGCAACTATATTTTTTATTACCCATGGTTTGCTGTACGAAAACGGTATCCTTACCAGAATCATAGGCAAGTTTGTAGCTTACCCATTTGCCATCAGTAGACAGTTTCTCTGCAGTTAGCGTACTCCATTGGCTATAATCTGCTGGCGTGACCTGTTTTTTTACTAGAGTCTGTCCACAAATGGATACAGACCCTAATAAAAAAAGAAATAATAGTAAACGGTCTTTTACAATTATTGTTAAGTTGCCCATAATTTAGTAGCCTGGGTTTTGAGGCTGGAGGTTGCTATTTACCAATAGTTCCGATTCTGGTAATGGTAGCAGTATATCGCTATTTTTCCATGCCGGTTTTATTGTGCTTAAAATAGCATTGGCCCTTCCAGTGCGTTTCAGGTCAAACCATCGGTGCCCGAATTCGGTGAACAATTCTATTCTTCGTTCTTGCAAGATGGCATGCAACAAACCTTCCGAAGTATTCACAATTATATTAGACAAGCCCGCTCTTTGACGGATTTTATTGATGTCGTCCCGTGCTTCGGCTAAGTTGTTTAAATGCGCCTTGGCTTCCGCCCGAATCAGGTATTGTTCCTCTAAACGGAAGATTATCGAATACTCCTGAGACGTTCCCGAATTGGTGTCCAGTTTGTATTTAAAAGGAAAGTAATAGGTGTCTGTTCCATCACTGATACTGCCCAGCCAATGATTTTTTCTTTCGTCTCCAGTTTCAAAGGCATCCAGCAGTTCCTGACTTGCCGCTTCAATGGAAGGTGGTGTACTATTAAAAATAAAGCTCCGGCCTTCGATTGTATTTAAACCCGCTACTCCTGGATGCAATTGCCAAATCGTGGCAGGACTGTCCTTTAAGAATACACGATCCAGATCTCCCTGCCATTGGTAAAGTGCAGTCTTGTTGATAACAGCACTGGCTTCCACTTCTGCTAACTGCCATTTTCCGGTATATAAATAGACCCTTGCGAGTAAGGCCACCGCCGTATATTTATTGGGCCGTATTCGTTGTGCTGAAGTATAGGTTTCAGGCAATAGGTCTTTGGCTTCCAATAAATCGGCTATTATTTTTTCATAAACGACAGTTTCAGACTGCCGTGAAACCACAGTGTTCGTTTTGTAATCCGTAGTGGCGATGTATGGAATATCCCCAAACAAATTTACCAAGTAGAAGTGTATAAAAGCACGGATAAAAAGTGCCTCTCCCTTCAGGCGGTTTCGATTATCACCTGTAATTGCTGTTGAATTCTCCACGCCTTCCACGATGGCGTTAGCGGCGTATATCTGATTGTATCCGCTATTCCATATTACGGAAACCCCACTATTGGAAGACAGCACCGTGTGGTTATAAAAATATTGTAACGGTGCATCGCTAACTCCGTAATAGGTTAATTCATCCGCATAGTTTCCCATCAGACTGGAAATTCCGTCAGAATTCCCAGTAATCATACTGTAATCCCGCATTTGGGCATAGCAGTCGGAAAGGGCTGCCGTTGCTGTTTTTACATCTTGAAAAACGGCTGTTTTTATCAGCTGTGACTTTGGAAGATCCGTTTCAGTGAAACTATCACAGCTGTTAAGCCACAAGCACATCGTTACTATAAAGAGTAAAACTATTCCTATTTTTATTTGTTTGTAGTATTTCATGTTATTCAATTTTATGTTATAAACCCAATTGTATTCCTAAGGTAATCTGGCGTAAGGGTGGTATGAAAAAGGAAGATTGATTCTCAGGATCAGCTCCTTTGTAATGGGTAAAAGTCAACAGGTTTTGCGCCTGCAAGTAGAGTCTGGCGGTGCTGATTTGCGATCCTTTTGTCGGAATCGTGTACGATATGCTGATGCTTTTCAATCGGATGTACGAAGCATCACTGATTGTTGCACTACTATTGCTGTAGCGTGACCACGCATCAAGCGCCTCCCCATTTTCTCCTGTAGTATATAGCTGTGTTTCGGAAGCTGGACCATTCACTGGCCAATGGTTCCCGATTGCTACAGGCTGATTTACAATGTCTCCCGCCCAAGAGGTATTGTACAGATAATTTCTGGCTTTTTGTTTTACAAACTGAAATAAGAAATCCATGGCCCAGTTTTTATAGCTCCATTGGTTTGCAAAACCGCCATACCATTTGGGAGCGGTGTCTTCGATCCATTGCTGGTCATTGGGGCTGCTGATTTGTCCATCACCATTGTAATCCTCAAACGTATACAGCCCTGTTTGCGGATTGATTCCGGTATAGTGGTAGACTTTCTGAATGCTTATTGATTCCCCAATCACATACCTATTGGCATAAGGAGAACCTTCCAAATTAGGGAATTCCAGCAACTTGTTTTTAGGAATTGTTACGTTAAGATTTGTTGTCCAGTTGAAATTTTTACTGCGGAACTGCACGGTTCGCAATTCCAATTCCAATCCTTTATTTTGTACTGTTGCGTCGAGATTTGCCAGCAAGGAGGAAAATCCAGTGGTGCCTGCTAACGGAATACCCACCAATTGGTTGGAAGATCGGTTGCGATAATAGGCGGCAGTCAAGAAAATACGATCATTGAGAAAACCCAGTTCTATTGCTGCTTCTAATTTCTTATTGGTTTCCCAACCAAAATCAGGGTTGAAGAGACGAGACGGTTGTATCCCAATAACACCGTTGTAGTTGTTTCCTGTAACATCATAGGTATCCAAAAACTGGTAATCACCAATCTGGTCATTGCCACTAGTTCCAAAACTTGCACGCAATTTCCCGAAACTTAGGAAGGTATTATTATTGATAAATGCTTCCTTGGAGAATACCCAAGCCGCGCCAATCGCACCGAAATTAGCAAAGCGATTTCCTGGACCGAAACGGCTGGAGCCATCGCGTCGTCCTGTTGCATTGATAATGTATTTGCTTTTCCAATTGTAATTGATCCTGCCAAAAAAAGCTTGGTATTTGTATTCTGAAAACTGATTGCTGGCTATGTTTAAGCGTGATGCTGCGGCAAGATTGTAAATCAAACCGTTGCTGGGAAAACCAACCCCTGTTTGTGCTAATTGACTTGATTTTTGGTCCTGAAAAGTTGCTCCTGCCAGCACGTTTATTTCCCCGCTGCCTACTTTTTTTTGCCAGTTCAGTTGCGGTTCAATCGTCCAAGAATGGCTTGAAGCATTGTTGACATATAGTGTTGAGCGTTCACTTCCAAAGTTAAAGGCCGGATTGTACATCGTTGAAGGATTGATACGGCTTTCCTCTACGCGGTTGTCTGTATAGCCAAGGCTCGTTTTCAATTCTAAACCTTGTAAAAGCTGATAGGATAGAACCGTATTGGCAATAAGGGTTGCAGTGTTAGCGGTATATTTTCCATTTAAAGTGGCCAGTGGATTGCTCCACGTATTATTTTCCCAATTCAGGTTTCCGTTTGCATCATACAATGCTGGTGCATTGGGAGTGAGTACCGCGGCTTTATATGTGAAGTCTGACGGCGGAAGAATATTTTTATCGGCAGTATAATTAGCAGAAAAGTTTATTTTGAAACGCTTATCCTCAGTACTATGGGTCAGGCTGGTATGTGCCGCGCCTTTGCCATAATGGGCATCTCCCGGAAAAACTGTTGTTTCCTTATGCATGGTCCCGCTTACTAAGTATTGGGTTCCGGAACTGCCGCCTGAAATTGTGGCTTGTATGTTGTTGGTTTCTGCCGTGCCACCAATCAGTTCTTTTTGCCAGTTGGTATAGCGGTTTTGATCCCATTTGCCGTTGACATCGTAGGCATTTGCAGGATATGTCGAAATCTCATCGTTGGCGAAAGCCTCGCGTCGCATGGACAAATATTGTTCTGTATTCATGAGCTCCATCGTACGGGTCAGTTTTCCCAAACCGCTGTAGGTATTCAGGTTAAACCTCGTTTTGCCCTCTTTGCCTTTTTTAGTAGTAATCAGAACCACGCCATTTGCACCACGAGAGCCATAAATAGCTGTCGCATCGGCATCTTTTAGCACTTCGATGCTCTCCAAATCGGATGGGTTTATTCCATTTAAAGGGCTTGTAGTACCTGCAAGTATGCCTGAAGAAGCAGAGCTAAAGCCGAGGGATTGGGAACTGTAAGGTACACCATCGACTACATATAGGGGAGCATTTCCTTCGGTGCGGATACTGTTCATTCCCCTGATTTGTATGTCGAATCCACCACCAGGCGTGCCTGTGGCTTGTGTGATATTGACGCCAGTCATACGACCTTGCAGGGTCGCCAAGGGATTGTTGACGGGTTGTTTTTCGAAATCCTTGGAAGTGATTTTAGAAATGCTTCCGGTACGTTCGCTTTCTTTTACGGTATAATAACCTGTGTTGACACGTACTTCCTGCAGCATGGTTGCATCTTCCTGCAATTGTATGTTAATTGTTTTCTGTCCGTTTATGGGAACTATCTCTGTTTTGAAGCCCATAAAAGAGAAAACTAAGGTATCGTCAGGTGATGCGACTATACTATAATGCCCGTTGAAATCGGATATAGTTGCTGTTGGTTTTCCTTTTATGGAAATAGTAACTCCCAGTAAGGGGCTGCTGCCATCCGTGATAGTCCCGCTTATTTGAGTTTGTTGGGGTAGAGACTGCATTTGCCTCAGTACGGTTTTTGCTGGAGCTGGGGTGTAGGATAGCGAGAACCCAAAAAGAATCAGGTACCAAAAAGCCGAACCACCCTTGTAAAATGAAAATTTATTCATAATATTGGTATAGTTAAATGAAACGTTAGTTTTGTTAGCGATGGTCCTCTATACTTGTTTGGTCACGGGTTAGAGGGCCTTTTTTTATGCGTTTTTAATAACCTGTACTGAACTTTACTAATTCAAAACAAAGAACAAGACAGCACAGGCATTAAATAGGTAGTATTTCTTTTTTTATTTCATAGGCATGCAAAAGGTTAAACGGTTAAACATTAACTGTTACTGCGAGACTATGAATAATAATGAAGTACGCTAAGAATATGAAGTTGAGTATGCCTAAATAATGGACAAAAAAATGGCATGGAACTCAGCTTATTGACTTTGAGGTACTGGTATACCGAGCAACAATAAGTGAGCCCACGCCATGGGACGTGAGCATCTTACTTATCATCTCGTTGCAAAAATTACCAGTTTTCAAAGTCGAGATTCAAAGCGAATGCTTCAAATATTTTTTATGAGAAGAATCGCAAATGTATGTAATTGGAAACAAATATAACAAAATATTTCGATATGCGCATTTTAGTACGCACTATTTTTTATTGATTGACTTTTCTTTGTTATTATGATTGAAGCAAACAATATTATTTGTAATTATATTTACAGAAGCTGGATTGAATCTTATAAATCTCAGCGTTCTTTTGCATTAGATCATAACATTGAAGAGAGTATAGTTCGAAAGATTAAAAATACTGCAATAAAAGTAGAAGGCTCAAATTATAATATACCTGTAAATACTCTTAATAAAATATGTGAGGCTAGAAATATTAAGCTTTCCGAGTTTTTTAAATTAATAGATAAATAGAAAAAGGTGCTGATAAGCATGTTTTTTATTTTGTAGGGATATCGAATACTTATCAATTCGGGATTATTACTTATCAAAAACGGAGTTTTTGATTTCAAGCTAAAAGACGAATTCCTATACTTTCTATATTTGAGGTATGGAATGGTATAAAATAATAGGATTTATTGTGGTTTGGTTTTTAGGTCTTTACCTGAGAGGTAAGATTTATGAGTTTAGGAGGGGATATAATAAAAATGGTAGTTGGAAGAGTAGGAGGAAAGAGTAGAAAGATGCTGATGAGGTGTCTTTTTTGCTTTTAGAAAAAGGACTTCAAAATTATCATCTTTTAGGATACTGGAGCGCAGATGTTGTTGAGAATAATAGGAACCAATGGAATTTAAGAATAAGTGAAATTGGAAAAGAATTAATAAAATACATAACCGAATAAAAACTACTGGCAACAGCTAAGCTTCGTTGGGCTTGTAAAGCCAATAATGAAGCACCTATGTTGAACAGAGCCGGAGGAGTTTTAATAAGCTACGGGTTTTGATACCGGAATAATACTATATAGAAAAAGATGCTGTTAGGCATCTTTTTCTGTTTGCTAGCTTTTTTTCATAAAATATTTAAGTAAGTTAATATTTTAGAATTTAATTTGGACAAACTGCCAATAAATCAGCTTCTAATTGCTCAATTGTGCTCCATTCTGAACAATTTACTGGGATAGGTTCTGAATGATCAATTAGCGATTTGAACAATTGCTCCACAATCGCAAATTTATGTTCATCTGTTGAAATAGTTTGTAATGCATTGTATGGTTTATTCAACTTGATTTCTTCTCCAAAGTATGCTTCTTCAAAATTTGGAAGAGAGGCAAGTAGTCGTACCTTAGTCCCTTCTGGGCTTTCAGCTACTGAATTTAAAATATTTGGATTGTTCCCCCATGCTGGACTTTTTTTAATTCCATCTTTTGCAAAAATCCGATCTGAAT
This sequence comes from Flavobacterium esculini, assembly GCF_048284325.1. NCBI lineage: Bacteria > Pseudomonadati > Bacteroidota > Flavobacteriia > Flavobacteriales > Flavobacteriaceae > Flavobacterium > Flavobacterium esculini. The sequence goes on from NZ_JBLVPI010000008.1 coordinate 122,980, forward strand.
CATGTAAAACTGAATAATTTGCACCAAATTGATTTAAAATTTTTACAAGTGAAACAATTGTAGCTTTTCCTCGTGCTCGAATAATATGTACGTCTTTGTATAGCTCTGGTTTTTTATTTTTTATGTAGTTGAACGCGGTATACTCTGTATCACCTTCAACAATTATTACTTTACCACCGAAAAAGAATTCAGCAACATAAGGATCACATAGATTTAGTAATTTAAGATTTGCCATGTCATCTGCATCCAGTTTGGCCTTTTTGGGTCTAAAAACTGTAGTCCCTTTAATTTCTCCAGCAACATTCTTTTCAACACGTACGATACTTGTGTTATTACGGGAAAAATCAATAAAAACTGGAGAATGTGTCGTTATCATTACTTGCCAATTTCCGCCTGTTGGTAAACTATACAACACATTACATGCCTCACGTATGGCATTAGGATGTAAACAAATTTCAGGTTCATCCAATAATAGCAAATGAGGTCTGCTTGGTTTACCGTCTTCCCTAACTTTCTGGTTTATTTCAGAAACATATTTTAAAGCAGTCCATAATAATGTTCTTCTTGCACCGCTACCTTGTTTTTCAATCGAACTTTGAAACCCACCTTTCGGTCCCATGGTTAAATCTGCATCAGGTGATAGCATTTTTAAATCTACTTGTTCACTAACTTTTGCATCAAAATTAACTTCATAATTAGGAAACACTTCCGATATTAATTTTGACAACTCTGCATTTGCCTTGTCAATTTGTTCTCTAGATTCATCAACTATCCTACCTTGAAGCTGTCCCACCTTTTGCAATAGCTGTTGATATTCATTCTCATGTTCAGCATCAGCAGCCTGCAGGCTTTTAATTTTTTCTTGTATACCAGTTAAAATTATGCTTTTTATCACATTTGTTTGTGATTCAGGAGTATCAAATGCTTTAACAGAATGTGGCTCTGGTCTTCGTAAGTTAGCAATATTTGCAGGTCCAAAAGGGAAACTATTTTCATGCCAATCTGCAATAGTTACATCCCATCCTTGTCTATCGGGGAGGACACCGTCTTTTTTCCATGTCCATTTTTCCTTTACAAGCCACCCATCTTCAAATTCTTGAATCCATTGGGCTCCAACTCTTTCGTCATATATTACTGTGTGTAATTCAATCTGCGGAAGATTGTTTTCGTCATGTATTCTATTAGGAAAATCGTCAATGCTAAGTTTGGCAGCATTTGAACCATCAGACATTGCAATCTCATAAGCTCGGAGTAATGAGCTTTTCCCTACATTATTGGGGCCAACCAGTACAACGATTTCATCTAGATCGATTTCAACTCCCGTTGATCCAATACAACGAAAATTCTTTACAATCAATTTTGTCAGCCTTGGTCTAGGCATTGATAACATTATTTCTTCTTCTTCTCCAGTATTCTTTTTTGCCATGATAAATTATTTTAATCTAAAATACAAAAAATCTCACAAAGTTGGTTTGTGTAATCGACAATGAGTATTTAAAACTGATTAAATACATAGATGTTTGATTTTTTTGCCCATCTGGCTCGATTGCATCGAGTACCATTTTATATTAGAAAGATAAAACAGAGCGTTTATAACGCGGATATCTAAAAAAAAACTGCTCTTCAGCAAAATACAACTAAACTTCCGTTTCTACTCGCCCTTATAGTTACCACTCCCAGTGGGAGCTTATATACGAGGGAAAATATATGATTTTAGGAGGGATTATTTTTATAATGATAGCTGGAAGGATAGACACAAGAAATGAATAATTCGTTTTGAGATAAATAATTAAGGAGATGCTGTGAAATTGGCATCTTTTTTATATGCATTCTTTTTTCTGATAATCTGGAAAACTGTAAAAAAATATAGAAATGGTTTTGTATGTTTGATATAGCGCAGTAAAAAGCTATAATTTGTTACAAAGCCAATCTAATTCAGGTGGATTGTAGGCGTTTTATTGTTGGTGTAAACAAATTGCCAGTAATTTTAAAAACCGAAACCGAATGTTTGGAATTAGTACTAAAGTAAATGATCATTCACTATATATGCTTAATGATATGGTTGAAAATCAAGTTTTAAATGCAAAAAGAGAACTTTCAGAATTGCCTTTAGAAAATGAAGGAAGAAGAAACTTCTTAACTGCTCAAATAAATTACTACGAGTCTGAACTAGAAAAATTTAAAACTGACGTAGAAAATCAACTATCTGAAAAATTTCAATTTTCAGTTGAAGAACTTTATGCAATGTATGGGCAATATGAGAATAAGTACATTACAATTGAATTTCATAAATTTTCCGAATCAGCAACTAAATTTGGAAGGAATATATCTGGTGTAGCCATTTACTATAAAAAAGAACGTGAAGCATTGGAAAAAGCCATTTCAGAAGAAAATGTACCAAGAACAAACGGAATGGTAAAAATAAATTGCTCAAATGATGAAAATTTAAGCAATGGGCAAAAAGCTGACTTGATTGAAAATGGATTTAAATCGGGAGATATTTATGAAATTTTAGTTTCAAATTTACCAAGTAATAAATCTTATAATCAATTAGGAATAAAGAATATTCCAAATACCATAACTGTTAATTTTGATCCAACTGACTTTGACCCAAACAGAGCTTATTTATGGCTTTACAGTAAAAGAATAAAAAACGGGGATATTCTAATTGATGAGGAATGGGCTAAATTTTGCGGTTTATCACTTTATTTGGAGCCTGGTTCAGAGAAATTTGATTTAATACAACAACATGCTTTTACTGTAGATGGTCAAAAAAAATCTTTAGTGCGCTTTTACGAGCTTGAAGCTAAACTGTATGCAACTGATATTTCTGGAGAAGAGATTTTAGAGTTCAACAATTTTCTCAAAGAAAGAAGAATTGAAAGAACAGAAGCAATTAAAAATGAAATCAAAAGTTCAACTAATAAAAAATTAGAACAATTTGAGGAAGAATATCCTGAAATTTATTCAGAATTACAAAAGTCAATAGTTCAATTTGAAAATGAAAGTCTTGAATATCACGAAATGGCAACTCCAATTTATTGGGATTATGAAGGTTATTTGCATATTTATTTAAGACATTGTGATGAGTTAGGAATAGAAGGCCATTTTGAGAATAAAACTAAATTTCAATACAATCAGAAAGACATAAAAAGAATTTTAAAGATTGCAATTGAAAAATTAAAGCCTCAAATAAATGAAAAGCTAAAAAATAGCAAAGAATTTAGAGTTTACGGAGATAGAACATTATATTTTAATGGAAATCATTATTCTTTGCATATATTAAGTAATGGAAGAGTCTCAACATTTCATCCAATGGAGAATCCAACAGAATAAAAAACTACTGTCAACAGCTAAGGTGCTTCGTTGCATTATGCAGCACGAACAACGAAGCATCTGTGTTGAACGGAACCGGAGGTAGTTTAAAAAGAGAAATAATTATAGTTTAAATCATATATTTTTACTTTCTAATTAGTAAAAATAAAGTTCGTTTGGCGGTAATTTTGAGAAGAACTTAACATTAATCATTTATGCATAAAGCCTTAGTAATTGTTTTTGGAATTGTATTTTCTATAATATGTTCTGGTCAAGAAATTGAATCTAAAAAATATCACTTTGAAAAGTTAAATTTGGATTTGAAAAAAGATTATAATAACGCTAAATTCATTCTTGATTATTATTTTACTGATGGTATTTCTATTGGTGATAGATATTTTTATGAAATAATAGTTACTGATTCTATAATTACTTTAACTTTCGATTCTCCTGATTTTGGAAGTTATGATTATGTAAAATATGTGAAGCGGATTCATTTGGAGCCTGAAGAAATTGACACCCTTAAAATGGTAGTTAAAAAAGCAAAACTTAAGCAGACACATCAGGGAATAGCACATTGGGATGGTTCAATGTACACAAGAGAATTATTAATTCTTAAATTGGACAATCTTTATATCGCGGGTGGACAAACGTATGGACCTATTGGAACTTATGCTGACGATGAACCTGAAGATAAAGTGGAAAAAGAAATTGAGAAAGATAAAAGAGATTCATCGAGCATTAGTGGTGATTATGATTCTATAATAAATCTTCTTAAAAAATATTTCACGAACATTGAGGAATTGTGTAAAGCAGCTTACAAATATTAAAACTACAGTCAACAACTAAGGCCGGACTTGCAAAGCCAAAAATGAAGCTGTGTTGAACGGAACTTGAGGTAGTTTTGAAAAGTACTGTTTTTAAGCTGCGGGATTTGAAGACTGAAATAATACTAAGTAGGAAAGGTACACCATGGTATCTTTTTTTATTTAGATTTTATTTTGTTTCTGATAATGTGGAAAACCGTAAAGTATTGTGAAAATGGTTTTGTAAGTTTGGTACAGCGCAGTGGAAAGCCATTTTTCGACATAAAGCCAATCTAATTTGGGGAGATTACAGCCACTATATGGCTAGTGGAAATAAGTTGGCGGCAATTATAAAAAAACCTACGAAATGGAAGAACTAAAAAGACCCGAAAATATAAACGTAGAAGTTTTTTTCAACGAATATGTAGAATATTTTGGGGGACAAGTAATTTCTAATAATAAACAAAATTTAGTTGACAGACCAAATGCAGATTATTTATTTAAAAATGAAAATGTTATTGCGGAATTAAAATGTTTTCAAAAAGATTTATTCCATAATGAAGAAGACATTCCAAGAATTTTCAATTTTTTAGATAAATGGGAAGAAAAAAAACTAATAAAACAAGGAGATAAAATTAAAATCTTACTTGGTTCAAAGCAACTTCCAAAAGAATGCTATAATGATTTACTTATTGCTTGTTCAAAAACTATTGACAGAGTTTTACACAAAGCAAATAAACAAATTCAAGAATCAAAAAGAACATTTTCAATTCCCAATGCAAAAGGATTAGTACTGTTGTGTAATGACGGAAACTATTTTGTTGAAAACAACGTGTTTCTTGGGCTCATTGCAAATCTGATGGGAAGAAAATATATGGAATCTGGCATTGATGGTTTCGTTTATTTCACACTTAATCAAGTTTCAAGAATCCCTAATAGCGAATTGGATTGGCACATATGGACACCTTTATACAGAGTTGAAAATGATGAAGTTCTTGGGGATTTTGTCAATAAACTTGGCTTTAAATTCCAAAATGAGTTTTATACTATGAAAACAGGTATTGTACCCGTTGACAAAATAATAACTGATGACTTTGAAAAAGGAATGAATACAATTAAATCAATGAAACATATACCCAAAGATATCATATTCAAGAAGAAATAGCAGCCACCAACACACGTCTTTATCCATTTGCAAATTTAGTGGAATTACCGTTTTTAATCGTATTTTCGTTTAGTCGAAAATACTCGTTTTTATAAGTTGTAAAACGGCTAGAGACTCCAGATCGTTATTGGTAACCAAAACAAAAATTAACTCTAAATATGTTAACTAAACTATTAGTAATACAAAAAATTGAAGAAGATGGTAGTGTAAATATCTATCAAGCATATTCTGACAATTTCCAATGGACATTTGAAACTGACAGAAAATCAACTAATGAAGATAAAGATTACTTTCCTTTTACAATCTTAGGTGATGTAAATGTTGTAAAACGAAAACCTGGTCCTGAAACGAAAACCAAAATAGATGGAAATGCAATTAGTTTTATTGATGACTATGGAATTCCTGATGGAAGCGTAATAGCAATTTTATCTCCAAGTAATTTTATCCCAGATATTATTAAATTCAAAGACAAACCTTATATTCCAACAGGATTGGTTGGACAAATTGTTTCTTCACCTCCTGGACAAATACAAATAGTATACAATCATTCAGAAAAAAAATCAGCAATAATATTACATATTCATGAAAAACAATTTTTCGGGATTAAATGTGCTTTTAAAAAAGTTTCAGATGAAGGGTTCCCAGAAAATAATGATGTTTGGCAAGATGAATTATTCGATATAAGTATTTCTAGAGAATTATTAAATATAGATTCTATTAAAACTGAAGACTTAAAAGTTTTTAATGAAACGATAAACATAGTAGACTTATCCGAAGTAAACCAAATTTTAAATGAAGTCCTTGAAGCTTTAAAAAATAACGATAAAGCAAAAGCTCAAAGTACATTATCGAAATTTGGAAGATACTTAATGACCAGTACCCAAATTGGAGGTAATGTTAGTAAAATTATGGAAAGCTTAGATAATGGAGGTGCAATAAATAACTTTATCAAACAAGTAATTAAATACACTACTACATAAAATATTGGCAGCTACTACAACGGATTTGGGCATTAGACTTAATTGAAGTGTGGTTTTGTATTTGGGATGATTTGCTTCGCCTGCTCGCTATAGCTCGGGTGGCAAATCCGAAAATAGGGATTAATTTAATACCAAAACCGCTGTAGTAGACGGACATTATGAGCTATACTTTGAAAGATGAACTACGAACATACTAGCATATCACCGCCTGAAGACACATTTTTGTGGAGATATATAACGGTACAGAAATTTGAAGATTTAATTACTTCATCTGAACTTTATCTACATAGATTAGACAAGTTTATTGACCAATATGAAGGTGTAGTTACAGAATACACAAATGAAGTTATTGAAAATCTGTTTCTAGAATTTGAAAATGCGATTGAGATGCAAAATGAATTATACTTTTTATTATCAAGTTTAAGAAAAATAACGTTTATAAATTGTTGGCATATAAATCATAATGAAAACATAGAAATGTGGAAAACCTATGCAGATTTGAACAATGGAATTTTAATAAAAACTACAGAAGATAAACTAATTAACTCACTGACAGATCCAAAACTTGGCTCTTTTCATCTTCGTCCAATTAGATACGCTAAACGAGATTCACGAGAAATAGATTTGAGTTTTCCTTTAGAATTAATAAATTTTAAAGATGAAATATATAGTTTCGAAAATGAGTATCGCTTAAGCTTACAATATTATAAAGGTGAAATTGATCCAAAAGATGCTGATATTACTATTGTAAATGCTCCTGAAAAAGGAGTTAGGATTCCGATCAACTTAAAAACGCTAATAGATGAAATATTTGTATCACCTAATTGTGATCAAGAGTTTTTTGATAGAATTCAAGGCCTAGTTGAGAAACTAAATATTAAGATACGACGTTCGACCATAAGTTAGTAAAGCTCATTACAGCAGTCACGACTCATTGCTTGATTTTCTTAACTGGAACACTTTCGTCACGAAAAAATGATATCTTAGTGGAGAAATTGCAGTTCGCTTTTCCGCAACAAGGCGTGGCTGCGAACCGTTATGTACAAGTTTAATCCAAATTAGTTTTATAAAATATATGCTAAAAAAACTAGAAAGACCAATCATAAAAAGATTTAATGAAACTGATTGGGAGTTTATCAATCCAGAATCATATGATAATGAAATTGTCGCTGACGAATTTTGGAAAGCGGTAGAAATGTTGGACTATGAGGACCAGAGAGCTGAAGATGTTTTCAAAAAATTAATCGAAAAGCATCCATTTTATATTGATGCCTATGTCCATTTAAGTATTGCTTTTAGAAACCAGAAAAAGACATTTGAAAGTTTATTGACTGCAGAAAAAGCATATACTATTTCAAGAAAATGTCTTCCTAAAGAGTTCAATTCAAAAAAACATAAAATAATATGGTCTTGGCTAGAAAACAGACCATTTTTAAGAGCATATCTGAACTACGCTTTAGAAAATATTGAACACAAAAATTATGAAATTGCAATTTCGGTATTAAAAGATATTTTGAACTTTAATGAAAATGATAATCAAGGTGCAAGATACACTCTACTTGAAACATATTTAAAATTAAAGAACTTCGATGAAGCAAAAAAAATAATAAAGAAATATAAAGACGACTTTTCTATAAAGTTCAAATTTGGAGAAGTAGCTTTAGCTGTGTTAGATGGAAATACAAAAAAAGCAGATATTCTTTTAAAGGAAGCGATACAAACGAATAAATTTTTTATAGACGAAATAAAAAAAGAAAAGCATATTAAACCAGCACCTCATCGAATTCCAGGTGAACCATTTTTTGACGCAGGAATTCCTATTGGTTCTGTCCAACAAGCATATGAATATTGGAGCAGAAACAAAGATTTGTACAAAAGCAAAAAAATAATTGAGTATTTTAAGTACAAATAAAACCCACACAACAGCTAAGTTTTCGTTGTGTGAGTAGTACTAATAATGAAACTCGTATTGAAAGGAAGCGGAGGTAGTTTTAATAAGAAAGATAATTGTAGTTTAAATCATATATTTACTTCTAAATAACAAAATAAAGTTCGTTTGGAGGTTTTTCTTCCGAAGCTTCGGCAGAGCTGGAGTTGTGCATGATTATAACTGAAACTAGAATCTAAATTGAAAATTTTATAAAATGACAAATACAATGCAAAGAATATCTTTTATGTTAATTACATCTTTTATGTTTTATGGTTGTGCAGGAACAATAAACACAGTAAAATCACCAGAGTACAACACTAAAAATTATAAAAAAGCATATATAATTTCTACAGATAATTCTCAGTACATTCAATTTAAATTTGGTATCATAACTCCTTTCGCATACATAATACCATCAGATGATCCAGCAGTACAGCATGATATAATTGGCACCACAGCTGATGTAATAAAAAACGAGCTTGAAAAGAATGGTATTATAGCTGTAATTGGAAAAAAAGAAGATACTCCTGTTGGTTTTGATTTTATAGTTCAATATTATGATACATGGAGATGGGATTTTAAAAAAATACTCGATAAACTTGAAATTGTTTTTATCACATCTGAAGGCGATAAAGTTATTGCAAAATCAACGTATAATATTTATAAAAACAAGGAAATACATAATTTTCCAACACCCGAAAAGGAAGTTCCAAAAATGATAAAAGGAATGCTGTCGAAATAAAAACTGCACAAAATAGGTAGAGTTTAGTTGCTTGCGCAGGACGAAAAATGAAATTGGTGTTGAACGGTACCGATTACAAGTCCTATTTTTGTAAGTCGATCTCTTTTATCATCCGTTCGAGTTTTTCTCGCTGTTGTTTTGCTTTTTCATCATATGCCTTTTGTCTTTTTTCGAAAATGGCTTGATTCATATGGAGTTCTTTTTCTATTCGAATAAGTTCTTTTTCAAAAGACAAAGTTTTATTATAACTATAAAGCAGGAGAGCCAATAACAATGCAATACTTAAGAAATAAAAACGATATTCCAATAGTAAATATTTTAGTGTTTCAATTGTTTTTGATAACATACTATTAAAAATTTAAGATGTTCTTGTGTAAAAATTCAGAAACTAACATAAATGTACTATAAATTACCTGATTTGAACTATTTACTCTAAACTCATTATGTGTCAAATTTAAGTAGAAATTCTCTAATTTGCATTTTTGATAGTTTTATCATTGTTCTGGTTTGACATTTTGTTTCGTAAAACCATCATATCCTCACTCACTTTTTTATCCAATATCTTAGCATAGTGTTGCGTGGTTCTTATGTTTTTATGTCCCAACATTTTGCTCACGCTTTCTATGGGAACACCATTTGTGAGTGTTACAGTGGTTGCAAAAGTATGTCGGGCAATGTGGAAGGTTAAATCTTTTTTAATACCGCAAACATCCGCTATTTCCTTTAGATAAGCATTCATTTTTTGATTGCTTAAAATGGGTAATAGTTTATCTTCATTTATGCATTGTGGGTGATTGGCATATTTCAGAATTAATTCTTCCGGAATAGGGAGGAGGGGAATGCGAGAAGCTGTTTTTTTGGCGGTGAGTAATACTTATCAATCAGGGATTAAAGCTTATCAAAAAAGGATTTTCTGATTTCGAGCTAAAAAGTAACTCTCTATATGTTCTATATTTGAGGTATGGGGATTTATTGTGGTTTGGTTTTTAGGTCTTCACTTGAAAGGGAAATTTTCTGAGCATTTGAGGAATTATAATAAAAATGATAGTTGGAAGAGTAGGAGGAAATATTGAAAGATGCTGAGAGGTGTGTTTTTGTTATGATTAGAAATCCTTTGTAATTTACAACTTAATCCTTCATTAATGAATTACAGTTAACTTGTCCACAAAACAGAATTATAGTTTGTACATTTGCGACAATGAAAGGATATATTAAAATAGTACTTCTAATTTTGATTTCGTGTTGCTATATCAATACCGTATTTGAATTTTCAGATACTGAGAAAAATTCTAATTTTGAAAATGAAAGTCACATCTACTTTCAGCAATGTGATAACCAAATCTTTGCATACAACGTAACGCAAAGCATTCCGTATTGTGACATTTATTGTGACACGCAAATTCAATTCCATTTAAGTACAATTCTACTTGCATCTAAATGCAATTCATTTTACAAAAAATCTTTCTTTCCAAAACGGGATAAGCTTTTTATTCTATATTCTTCTTTCTTGATTTGATGATTTCTGATTTAACTTTTTTGGCAATTGCTATGCAGTTGTCGGTTTCACTATTTCAGAACAATTCTATTTAAATCCAAAATGAAAAAAATAATATTCATTCTTTTGCTATTTCCATTTTTAGCAACAGCCCAAAACACTTTTAAAGCAATCATCAAAGATGAAAAAACAAAAAAAGCACTTGATAGCGTTTCTGTATTTCTAACCGGAAATCAAAACGGTTCCACTACTTCTGACGAAAAAGGATTTGTAGTAATTGAAAACATTCCCAGCGGTAAGCAAACAATTGTTTTCAGCTCTTTTGGTTACCGAAAAATGGAAAAAAATATTTTATTCCCTCAAAATGAAACTATTGAAATATTTTTAGAACCATCATCGGAAGAATTAGAAGAAGTTAAAGTTACTTCAACGAGAAGTAGTCGAACAATAAAAAACACTCCAACTCGAATCGAAGCGATTGCAGCGGGAGAATTAGAAGAAAAATCTTCAATGCAACCAGGGAATATAAAAATGTTGCTTACTGAAAGTACAGGAATTCAAACGCAACAAACTTCCCAAGTTTCGGGAAGTGCAAGCATTCGAATTCAAGGATTAGATGGGAAGTATACACAACTTTTACAAGACGGATTTCCTTTGTATTCGGGTTTCGCAAGTGGTTTGAGCATTTTACAAATTCCACCTTTGAATTTAAAACGCGTGGAAGTTATCAAAGGCTCCACTTCAACACTTTATGGAGGCGGAGCCATTGCGGGATTGATAAACTTAATTACAAAAGAACCGACCGACACAAGAGAAATTTCATTTTTGGCAAACATAAATCAAACACAAGCGTTGGATTTAAGTGGTTTTTATGCTGAAAAATACAAGAAATCAGGACTTACAATTTATGCTTCAAGTAATTCTCAAAAAGCAACCGATGTGAATAATGACGGTTTCTCGGATATACCAAAATTTGACAGATATACCATAAGCCCAAAGTTTTTTTATTATCCAAACGAGAAAACGACTTTTAGTTTTGGTGCAAACGCAGGATTTGAAAACCGAATTGGTGGGGATATGCAAGTAATAGAAAACAAATCAGATGCTACGCATATGTTCTTTGAGCGAAATAACAGTAATCGATATTCGACACAAGCAAAATTTGAAAAAACATTTGACAATAAAAATATATTGACCATTAAAAATAGCGTTGGATATTTTAACCGAAAAATAGAAAAACAAACTTATAATTTTGAAGGACAACAAATAGCCACTTTTACAGAAGCCAATTATCTAATCCCTAACGAAAAATCAGAATGGAATTTGGGAGCGAATTTAGTTTCGGACAATTTCAAACAAATGAATTTAATGGCTGACAAGTTAGATTATTACAATGCTGCCTTTGGTCTTTTTGCTCAAAACAATCTTAACATAACCGAAAAATTTATTTTAGAAAGCGGTTTGCGTTTAGACATTACAAACAGAAGCAATGTTTTCGTCTTGCCTCGTTTATCATTATTGTATAAAATCAACAAAAAATTATCTTCAAGATTTGGCGGTGGTTTAGGATACAAATCACCAACCATTTTCTCGGAAGAAACCGAAGAAAAAGCGTTTCAAAATATAAATTCACTTGATTTTTCAAAAGTTAATCCTGAAAAATCGTATGGATTAAATGCTGATGTCAATTACAAAACTACCATTTTTGAAGAGGTAAGTTTTGCCATAAATCAAATGTTTTTTTATACCATTATCAAAAACCCGTTGGTTCTTAATCCAGTCCCATCGACAGTAAATTATGCCTTTGAAAATGCCAACGGAAATATAGAAACTAAAGGATTTGAAACAAACGTAAAGCTTCGTTTTGAAGATATTTCCTGTTACATTGGTTATACCTATATTGACGCAAATAGAAATTTTAATAACACAACAACTATAAACCCTTTAACGGCAAAACATAGAATAAATGCAAACGTAATGTATGAATGGGAAGAGAAATTGAGAATCGCTTACGAAGTTTTTTATGTTGGAAACCAGTATTTGACAAACAACGAAAAAGTTAGGGATTATTGGGTTATGGGAGTTTCAGGAGAATACAAATTCAAGTATTTCAGCATATTTTTGAATCTTGAAAACTTTTTGGACAGCCGACAATCGAAATGGGAAAACATGTATTCGGGAACAATTCAAAATCCACAATTTAGAGAAGTTTACACGCCAACAGATGGATTTATATTGAATGGTGGAGTTAAAATTAGGTTGTAAAGGTTTGGATATAAGTACTACAAAACATTGGCAGCCGTTGCCGACTTCTCTAAAAATCTAAATCGACACTGAATACCATAAAAAACAACCTCGCTTAAGTCATTTTAAGCGAGGTTTGTTTTTATAAAAAAAAAATTAAACATTATGGTTGTGCTAGTTGTAATTGTTTGGCTTTTCAATGTGTTTGGACTTTTCAATAGCTTGATGGATGTACATGTATAAAAAAAAACATGTCACATTATTCAAATATCAGTTCTGAAATCGAACGGTCTTTAAAACAATAATCCTTAAAACTAACAATCATGAATTTAAAAAAGATCATTTGGAGTTTTTCAACTCGCTCAGATTTAATCCCATAAAAAAAGCGCAAAGGTTATCACCTTGCGCAGCTTATAGGGAAGTATATTTTTTGGAAAGTACAGCTTTTCAGAGTGCAGGTGAGATTCTCCAGCAAATATAATTATAAAAGGTAATTCCTTTAATTAAGGACGAATTAAAAATCGTACTGTTGTTTTATCATTAGCTTGATTATAAATATCAACTATTAGATAGGTGTTAGTAGTAACACCTGTAATCAAATACGCAAAATCATAGTCGGTTTTATTTTTTGCTGTCGTATCATCCGTTAAAAATGGAGTACTTGATCCCTCTTTTGTAATTATTACCTTAGAAAGCGCAATCTCAGATTGGATATGGCCGCTCACTGTAAATTCGCCTTGTGAATTAGCTTTACCCTCTGTTTGATTAAAAGTTATTGTTGGAAGTGCAGCATCATCCTTTGAGCATGAATTCAAAAATAATCCGCTCGCTAAAACAGATATTATAGTAATAAAAAAATATCTCATTCTCATAATTATTTGTATTTAAATTGTTGTAAATTAAGTGGCAAGGTAACTTTCTTTTCTTAAGCAATGTGTTAAAGTCTTAAAAACAATTACACAGAACGAAAATGCTTTGGGAATATACAGACAAATTTACTACCAATTGCCTCGGACTCTCTCATAAGAAAGATAAAGGAATTGAAAAAAAGTAAATATTATAAAGTGTTTCTAAACACTCTCTCGACTATTTAAAGCATTATCATAACGAAGCGAGGAACTTCTTTGCAGCAGAATTAATGATGTTAAAAGAGGTCACGGTAGAATGGCTTATTTAGAAGACTTGTGAGACACTAGCGAATAGAAGTATTTTAAAGATAGGAAAAAAGTTATTTCCAAAAAATATTTTTGAGCTTTTTAAATGAGCTCAAATATTTTTCAGAATAACTTTTCAACTTACACAGTTAGTAGGACGCTACCCTTTTTTAAATCCGTTTTAATTTAATTAGTCCTTGTCATCTAAGTCTGTTTCATTTTCAAGCAGATTCTGGTCTCCCTCTCTTTTATCATTTTTTATCAGGAATTAGTCTCTTTCATGCCCATCCCCATGTTTACTTCCATGACCCTCATCATTGTCATAATCATCATTGTCATATTCTCTTCGATCATCATATTCTCTTCGATCATCATATTCTCTTCGATTATTATTATTATTATTATTATTATAACTTATTGATCTTTGTGGTCTGCCATGATAACCTCTGTAATATCTCATTCTATCATTATCAAAATTTCTATAAGGTCTTGAACCATGATAATCATTCAAAACCACTTTGTATCCATTGTATAGATCATAATTTCTATATTCTCTAGGCAAATATCTTGATCGTATCCATCTTCCTCCACCAAAATAAATAAATTGAGTAGCTCTTATATCATAATAAGCTTCAACATCTGGCAAATAATAATAGTCTGCCTCCGCATATCCTTCAGGACCCCAAGATGGCGGTGAACCTATGTTTAAACTTACTGAAATTTGTGCATGAATTGAGTTGGATGCAAAAAGGATTATTCCTGCAGCGATTAATTTTAATGTTCTCATTTTTCAATATTTAATTTAATTATTAACTCTTTATGTAAATACTTTTTTTTTGCAAAGCCAACAACTATGCCAATGTAAATTAGTTAACATTTAATTAAGATTTTATTTAAAAAAAAAGAGAAGCCGAAGTAGGAGGGCACTGAAAAAGTCCCTATTTACAAAAATCATTAAAAAAAGCGATTAAATAAGGCTTTGATTCTATTTAATTGTCTTTTTTTAGTCAAATTCAATCTTCTTAGTTACAGGGGGGGGTATAATAACCAAAAGGAGCGAAACCATAGTTTTTTCGCTCCTTTTTAGTTATTTTCATTTTCCTTATTCGAGGGACTTTTCAGTGGCCTCCCGAAGTAGCTTCTCTTTTTTTAAATTTTAATTAATCCTTGTCATCCAAGTCACATTCATTTTCTAACAAATCTCTTATTTGCTCTCCAATGTCATGATGTCCATCATCGTTATCGGTACTAATTTCGATAACTCCATCTCCATCGGTATCTAGCAATAGGTTCTGATTAGCTAAAGTTGTTAATTTTACCATTAGAGCATCAAGTTGTATTTTAATATTAAGAGTTACGTCATTACTATTAACTGTAAAATCTTTAGTTGGATCATCAAAATCAAGTTCAAGTTCAGCATCTTTGCCACTCCAGATGATAAAGTTTTTACCGTTTATTGTCCCTTTAATTAAAAAAGTTTTACCTTCCATTTCGCCTGGCATAATACTTTTTTCAAACTTAAATTTAATTTCCTCATACTTGGCATTTGGAATATTAACAGAAGTAATAAATTGGCTCAAAGTTTTGTTTGGATCCAGGATATCTACTAAAAAGGGACCTACAAGTTTTACATCATCATCATAAATAGAATCTGTAAGATACTTGTCATCTTCTTCATCGAGTTCAAATTTTATCTTACCAATGTTTATTTTAAATTCCGTGAACACCACTGTTGATGCAGCAGTACGAGCAGTGGTAGAAGTTTTTCCTGTTGCAGAAACGGCTGAAGCTTTTAATGTCACATTTCCGCTTGTAGATGGATTATCCGTACAAGAACTTATCATAATGACAAGTAATGCTAAAATTGTTGTTTTTTTCATTTTTTCATTTTTTTAAAGGTTAAGTAAATATAATTAGGGGGTTAATAATTAATGTTCTTGGCAAACGATTTTAATAAATGCATTTATAAAAAATAGTTCTTTGAAATTTAAAGTAATTAATGGGGTTTATATTTAGTTTTAATTAGTTTTTAGTAAAATACACATAATCAGTTTCTCCATCGCTACTGCTTTTATTTTTCAGTCTAACATTCGTAGTTGTATATTCCTTAATTTTCCAATCGTCTTCCAATTCATCTAATTTACTGTCATCAAATTTTAGCAGAAATATATCTTGACCACTATTTACAAAAGTTGACCAAGTTCCGCCAATATTATTTGTTCCTTTTACAGCCACAACAGTCCCATTAGAATTGAAAGCAAAATTATAATCCTTGTAATTTGAAGTTTCATCAGTGTCGTCAAAATAGTAAGAAACATGCCATGTTCCCTCTGTCAAAATCGAAGTGAAATTCTGATTTCCTCCAGTGCCTGAATTAGTACCACAATCTTTAATCCCATCTTCAATACTGTTTTCAAAATTAGAGTTGTTTGTAATTACAACATTTTGACCATTCGGGTCTGTAATAGAAATTGGATAGCTGATAGAAATAAACACATTACTTTCTATATCTTCTAAAAAGTTATATAAATCGGTATCGTTTTGAATAGTAATAGTCTTTGCAATTTGATTATCTGCATTATAAATATTAATCTTTATTGGGTAATTTATATGTATACAGTCAATCTCATCAAACCCATCATCTTCATCACAATTATCAATAACATCATCTAATTGATCAGAATTTGTAATCAGTTGAGTTTTGAAATTTTGATATTGAATCGTTATTGGATAAACAAAGTTTACAATATCATCATCATTTGAAAAAGCATCTAATGCGTTTTGAACTGTTACATAATCATTTTGGTCAGATACTGTAATTTGTTTTCCATTTACAATAACAATAACTGGCAAATGAACATTAAAACAACTAGAATTATCCAAAACATTATCCTTAGACGTAGGGTTTTGTGACACCCTAGAAATCAAACCCGTAAGAGGAGAGACGGCCGTTAAGTTTTGAGTAGCATCTTGAATAACCAATGTTTCCTCATTTTGACAAGAAATAAATACTATTGCCGTAAAGCTCATTAATAAATATTTAATCGTTTTCATATTTGTTTTGTTTTGGAATTCATATATCTTCCTCGGTTTGTATTGAGCTTTCATTGTACTCATGTCATAAAAATTAGAGGATTTGATAATAAAACAGTTTAAATAAAGATTACCCTACCAAAATTTAAAAATAAATATACCTTTGTAAGGTAAAAATCCACGAAATAGATGGCAATAAATTCATTATCAGAAACTTGTGATAAAATTATTTTTTCTACATTTTTCAAAAGTCATGCAAAGTCGCTTCGCAATTTTCTTTTTTATAAATATGGAAATAAAGACCAAGCCGAAGATTTAGTACAAGAAGCATTTATTAAACTCTGGCAAAATTGCAGTGCAGTTCCTCTGGAAAAAGCTAAATCCTATATCTACACTATTGCCAACAATGGCTCTCTTAATGACATTGCACATCAAAAGGTGGTCTTGCAATATGAAAAGAATTTTTCTGGTTTTGATAAAACAAATGAAAATCCTGAATTCATATTGGAAGAAAAGCAATTCAAAAATAAATTATTAAAATCAATCGAAAATTTAAATGAAACACAACGAGTTGCATTTTTGATGCATCGAATTGATGGTAAGAAATATAGCGAAATTGCAGAAGAATTAAATATAAGTGTTAAAGCAGTTGAAAAGCGAATACATTTGGCTTTAGTTGAACTAAGAAAAGAAATTGATAGTATAAAGTAGGGTAAATTTGTTTTTACTTGTTTTAAACATAATAAGATTAATACAATGGAAGAGAATCACATTTTAGCAAAATGGTTAAACAACGATTTGACAGAAGCCGAATTAGCTGAATTTAAAGCTAATCCGGATTATGAAAAATATGAAAAAATTAAAAATTATACTTCTCATTTAGAAGTGCCCAATTTTAATGAAACGAAAGTTTTAGAGCATGTTATAAGTCATAAAAAAACAACACCTAAAGTTATTCCTCTATATAAAAATTGGTTATTTAAAGTGGCTGCCGTTTTAGTTATCGGGTTAGGAATTACATTTATGGTAGAAAACTTTGCCTCACAAAACCAATATGCACCTAATGGAAAAAGTGTTTCTTTTTCGTTGCCCGATAATTCCGAAGTAGTTTTGAATGCTGGTTCAGAAATTGAATATAGAAAATGGAATTGGGATAACAACAGAAACCTTGAATTACATGGTGAAGCTTATTTTAAAGTAGCAAAAGGCAAAAAATTTGTAGTTGCAACTGATCTTGGAAAGGTTGCTGTTCTTGGAACTCAATTTAATGTAAAAGTAAGAAAAAGTCGTTTTGATGTAACTTGTTTTGAAGGAAGGGTAAAAGTAAATTACAAAGAAAAAGAGGTGATTTTAACCCACGGGCAAAGTGTTACTTTTGAAAATGGAAAGCAGATAAATACAACCGTTAATGCTTCTAAACCAGAATGGCTAGAAAATACAATTGCTTTTAATAAAGAAAATTTACGCGACATATTAGATGAAATTCAAAGGCAGTACAACGTTTCTATTGAAGTAAAAGCAAAATATTCGGGTGAATTATTTACTGGTAAAATTCCTATTGACAATCTTGATGTTGCCCTTCAAATTATTGCGAAGACCTATCATTTAGAACCGAATAAAATTGCTCCAAACAAAATAATTTTTGAAGGAAAATAAATGTTTTTTAAACGTATTTATGTCTTATTTTTTTGCTGTGTTTTTGCCTTGAGTATGACAGCTCAAGACAGAAGCAAAACAATTGCATTAAAAGATATTCTGCAATCCATAGAAAAACAACATCATATTTATTTTAATTATATTGATAATGAAATAGTTGTTTTTAAAATTGTACCTCCAAAAAAATCTTTGTCCTTGAATAAGAAGATTAGTTATCTTCAAAAAAAAACCAATCTATTCTTTGAAAATATAGACAATAAATTCATTACTATTTTTAGCAATAATGCATTTGACACAAAAATTATTTGTGGATATGTATTTTCGAAAGAAGATAATTCTCCACTGGAAAATGTGAATATTAAGTTTGTAAATGGTGCCGGTACTTCAACTAATAAAAAAGGATATTTTGAACTAAAAAAAGAAAAATCAACGGATTTATTGGTTAGTTGTATTGGCTTTGCCACTAAAAAAATTTCTATGGCAGATTTACAAAATAAAAATTCCCAAAAAATTTATATTGAAGTTGAAGTTTTTGGATTAAAGAATATAATAGCGAATCATTTTTTAACTTCTGGAATTTCAAAAAAAAATGATGGAACATTTGAAATAAAGCCAAAGAAACTAGGAATCTTGCCTGGTTTAATTGAACCCGATGTTTTACAAACCATGTTGCAAATTCCCGGTATTTATAGTGCCGATGAAAGTATTGCGAGTATTAATGTGAGAGGCGGCACCCATGATCAAAATTTATTTTTGTGGAATGGAATAAAAATGTACCAAACTGGACATTTTTTTGGATTAATTTCAGCGTTCAATCCTAATTTAGCCCATACTATCTCTATAACTAAAAACGGAAGTTCTGCTTTTTTTGGAGAAGGTGTATCGAGTGTTGTTGATATTTCCTCTAACCCCAATAAAATTGAAAAAAACAGTTTTAGTGCAGGAATAAATATGATTAATGCTGATATTTATTCAAAGTTTAATATCACCAAAAAAGGTTTCTTGGAAATTGCCGGAAGAAAATCCATAACCGATTTAGTAAAAACGCCTACCTATAAAGAATATTATAATAAAGCTTTTCAAAACACAAGTATTACTAATTTTTCCAATAATCAAAATATCGATTATTCAAGTGACGAGAAATTTAATTTTTACGATATTACGGCTAAATATTCTCAAAAAATTGGACGTAAAGACCATCTCATTTTAGATTTTATAACTATAAATGATCAACTTAAAGTTTTTCAGACAACCAGAATTAATACTATAATTCAGTCGGAAAATAATATTTTATATCAAAAAAATTACGGAGGTAATCTTTCGTGGAAACGAAACTGGAATGCAAAAAATAGTAGTAATTTCAATGTTTACACTTCGTCCTACGAACTTAATGCCGAAAAAAAACAAATACAGGATAATCAAACTGTAAGACAGGAAAATAAAGTGTTAGACAATGGTTTTAAGCTTGAGAATAGTCATATAATCACTTCAAAATTTACTTTTAATAATGGATATCAATTAAGCGAAATTGGTACTATAAATTTAGATGAAGTAAATAGTCCAATATTTTACAGAAGAATTAAAGAAGTTCTGCGAACTCATGCGTTCATAGTTGAAGGAAAATATAACGATACCTTATCCAAAATATATTTTAATGTAGGATTGCGATTAAACTATATAGAACAATTTAAAAAACACCTTTTTGAACCAAGATTACAGTTTAATTATGCTATCACAAAACATTTTAATTTAGAAGTATTAGGTGAATTCAAAAGTCAAAATTGTTATCAGGTTATTGATCTACAGAAAGATTATTTTGGAATTGAAAAAAGACGGTGGATATTGGCAAACAACACGACTATTCCTATTCAAAAAAGTAAACAAGCATCAATTAGTTTTTCTTATGCCAAAAATAATTGGTTGTTTACTTTAGAAAATTTTTATAAAAAAGTAACTGGAATTAATAGCTCAAGTCAAGGATTTCAAAACCAATTAGAATTTGTAAAAATTAATGGTGATTATAGAGTCTTAGGAATTGAAATGCTAGTTCAAAAAAAAATAAATCATTTCATTACCTGGTTGAGTTATACTTATAATGAAAATAATTATCACTTTCCAAATTTAGAACAACCTGTATTTCCAAACAACTTTAAATTAGATCATATTGTCTCTTGGGCTGGGATCTATCAAAGAAAAAATCTAAAAATAGCATTGGGTTCAAAATGGTATTCTGGAAAACCCGAAACAACTCCTATAAGTTCAGCGATAAATTATAGTAATTCCTCAAATCCAAAAATTGATTACAATACCCCTAACAATAAAGTCCTAGATAACTTTTTTCAAGTTAATTTTTCGACAACATACAAATGGGAAAGCTTAGATCAAATTCAATATAAATTGGGGTTCTCTTTATTGAATGTATTGAATCGAAAAAATGAAATCAATGAATATTATAGAATAAATACAGTTACCAATTCTATTGAAGATGTAAAAACTTTTTCACTTCGACGAACTCCAAATTTAAGTTTTAGAATAACTTATTAAACCTACATTGCTTGTAAGAACATTAATCCCTACCAAATTGAAAGAAGGCGCCATTGTTAAACTTGGATTACTAGGAACTAACTTATGCATTCCATGAATTAGTTCTATCCGAGACATTTCTATCCTGTTTAAAATTGCCCAATTTGGATTTTAATAATTCCATATCCTCACTCACTTTTTTGTCCAATATTTTAGCATAGTGTTGTGTGGTTCTTATGTTTTTATGCCCCAACATTTTGCTAACGCTTTCTATGGGAACACCATTTGTGAGTGTTACTGTCGTCGCAAAAGTATGTCTTGCAATGTGGAAGGTTAAATCTTTTTTAATACCGCAAACATCCGCTATTTCCTTTAAGTAGCTATTCGTTTTTTGATTGCTCAAAATAGGTAACAGTTTATCTTCATTTATGCATTGTGGGTGATTGGCATATTTCAGGATTAATTCTTCTGGAATAGGGAGAAGGGGGATTCTTGAAGCTGTTTCAGTTTTTTGACGATGTGTAAATATCCATTTTCCGCCATCAATACCCAAGCTGATATTTGATACCGTTAAGTTTTTGACATCGATGTAAGCCAAACCTGTAAAGCAGCTGAAAATGAAAATATCTTTTACCTGGTTTAGTCTTTCGGTTGCAAATACTTTAGAATAGATGTCCTGAACTTCTTCTTGTGTCAGATAATCTCTTTCGACTTCACGAATTTTTGATTTATAGTTTGTAAATGGATCTTTATCTAACCACCCATTTGAAATACAGATTTTAATTATTTTCTTGAAGTTCTTAATGTATTTGACTGCTGTGTTGTTGGCGCATTTGCGGACACTTCTCAGATAGAATTCATATTCTGTTATGAAAGGATGGTCTATTTTATTGATTTCAATATCGGATACGTTGTATTTCCACTGCAAGAAGTCTTTGGTGTGCTTAAGTGAGGTTTTGTATCGCTCTAGTGTTCCAGGTGCGTATTCAAGCCCTATAAGCTCTTCTACTTTCCGGTTGTGTTCTTCGAAAATAGGGATGAACATATGTTGATGTTCTTTGATGCCGAGAAGTCTATTTTTAAAAACTTCAATTGTAAGGAGTTCGTTCCGGTGTATTAATTCCATTTGGATGTCGAATATTTTTGATTTCAGTAAATCAAGGTATTCATTTAATGAACGAGCATTCTCTGTATTGCCCTTCATTTTTGACAGCTCAGGTGACCATTTAGTAGAATCTATAAATTTTTTGGTACTGAACTCCATTCGATTTCCATCAACAGTTAGTCTTACATAGATAGGAAGTAGACCTGCAGCATTAGCTTTTGTACTCTTCGCATAAAAGTGCAATGTGATTTTAGTTTTCATAGTGGTGACCTTTTAATTATTATTCAATTTAGATTTCTAAAGAATATCAAACAAGATGTTTAAATAATGGACTAGTGTTAAACTAGCCATTGAACAGGTTGTTTGAAAGGTTTAAGTCGATTTAGCGAGACCTGATTTTAGAATTATAGTAGGGTCTCGATTTTATCTCGTTAAGAATGAGATTAGATGAATAATTTGAATATGTAGTAAAAGCAAAAACCCCGTAAATCATAAGATTTACGGGGTTTTGATACCATTTGTTTTTCTACTGGCGGAGAAAGAGGGATTCGAACCCCCGGACCTGTTACAGTCAACAGTTTTCAAGACTGCCGCATTCGACCGCTCTGCCATTTCTCCAGTATGTCGCTTTCATTACCTGATTGCGAGTGCAAATATAAGAACCTTTTTTGGTTATGCAAATCTATTTTTATAAAAAAAGCATCTATTTTTACTGCTAATTTTTAAATGTTTCATTTTCTATGCTTTAGACGAAACTTATTTTTGAAAAAAAATAAAATATTGGTTTAATACTTTACATATTCTGTTATTTCTAGCCCATAACCAATCATTCCAACGCGTTTAGTCCCCTCAGTATTGGATACCAATCTTATTTTTGAGATATCAATATCATGTAATATTTGAGCACCAATACCAAAATCCTTACTGTCGATAACAATTTTTGGTGCTTTCATCACCCCTTCACTTTGTAATAATTTAAGTTCGGTTATGCGACTCAGTAAATTAACCGATTGCATATCCTGATTGATGAAAATAACGGCACCTTTTCCTTGCTCATTAATTACTTTGAACATGTCATCCAGTTGTTGGTCTGCGTTATTGGTTAATGTACCTAACAAATCATTATTTACCTGTGAGGAATTGATTCTGGTTAAAATAGACTCGCCCAAATTCCACGTTCCTTTTGTTAAAGCAATATGTATTTGTTTATTGGTGGTTTGCTGGTAAGCACGTAATCTGAAAGTACCAAAACGGGTTTCTAAATCAAAATCTTCTTTTTTTACAATAAGACTGTCATGTTGCATTCTGTAAGCCACTAAATCTTCGATAGAAACTAATTTTAAATCGAACTTTTTAGCCACTTTTACCAATTGTGGTAAACGCGCCATCGAACCATCCTCGTTCATGATTTCTACAATTACTCCGGCAGATTTAAAACCAGCCAGTCGTGCAAAATCAATTGCGGCTTCTGTATGCCCTGTTCTTCTTAAAACACCTCCTTGTTTAGCAATAAGAGGAAAGATGTGTCCTGGTCGTGCTAAATCATGTGGTTTTGTTTTGGAATCAACTAAAGATAAAATAGTTTTTGCTCTATCTCCCGCGGATATTCCTGTAGTTACCCCATTTCCTCTTAAATCTACTGAGACTGTAAAAGCAGTTTCCATTGGATCCGTATTGTTACTGACCATTACATGCAGGCCTAATTCTTTACAACGGCTTTCTGTTAATGGAGCACATATTAATCCGCGACCATGAGTAGCCATGAAGTTAATCATTTCTGGTGTTACTTTTTCGGCTGCAGCCAAGAAATCACCTTCGTTTTCTCTATCTTCATCATCAACAACAATTATAATTTTTCCTTGTCGGATATCTTCAATTGCTTCTTCTATAGTGTTGAGGTGTATTTTATTTGTAACCATGATTGGTATTTAATTTGGTGTTGGAAATATTTTTTTATATATTTTTTGGAATGGTGCTAAAATAACATCCATGTTTATTAATCCAATATCGTTTGTGGCCCTGTACGTTAATAAAATAGCCAATGGAGATAAAATTATTGAAGATAACCAAGCGCCCATAAATGGTGTCAGCCCGTTTTCCTGTGAAATTCTTTTACCAAAAGTATTTATAAAATGGAACGTTATGAAAATTAAAACGGCAAAAATAATAGGAAGGCCAAGTCCGCCTTTTCTGATAATAGCCCCTAAAGGTGCTCCTATAAAAAACATCAAAAAACACGCATATGCAATTACAAATTTATCGTAAAATGCCAGTAAATGATTGTTGATATTTTTTCGTTTCGCTTTAAATTCCGTTTCACTGGCATCAATTGAATATTTTGTACTTGCCATATTGCTGATTGCAAAGTCTAAAATTTTAGATTTCTCGTCATTTTTATATAATGCCAATATGTTGTTTGGAAGAATTTTACTTTTTTTGAGTGGTTTTATTTTATTATCTCTCGGAATTGCAATTCGCTGATTCATGTTTTCTGAAAACGAAATGATATCTGTTTTTAAATTCTTATGTAGTGAATCCAGCGTATAGTTTAATTCGCTTACGGTAAGCATCGTGTTGGTATTTGCAATGCTTTGATCATTTACATCAACTTTATTCAATTTTGATAAATCGATATTGATGATGTATTTTTTGAATGAACTTTTAGCAAACGGCATTTTATTTCTGTCTTCATATTTTTTGGGAACGATATCTTCGTAATAGTACCCATTATTCAGTACTAATTGCAGAATGCTGGATTTCTCGCTGCTTATCAATTCTCCGTTTTTGGCTTTGATAACCGTTTTACTGCCGTCACCAAGATTTGATTTTTTGTGGATTGTGATTCCGGTAAGGAAATTTCCATTCTCTCCGGATTTTTTATTCACTTTGATATTATAAAAACCAACATCACTAAACTGACCTTCGGCGATAGCTAGTGCAGGTTTAGCTTGTGCGATGTTTTTTCTGAAATTGATGAATTTATATTCAGCAAAAGGAATTACATTATTAGCAAAAAGAAAGGCTACAAATCCCAAAATAACAATAAAAAAAGTTAAGCTTTTTAGGGCTCTTTTTAGAGAAACACCTGCTGATTTCATAGCAGCTAATTCATAATTTTCTGACAAATCCCCAAAAGTCATTATCGATGCCAATAATACAGACAATGGTAAAACCAAAGGAATTATTCGTGGCATTGAAAAACCCAAGAACTTGATAATCATTAGTAAATCCAAGTCTTTACCCGCTAATTCGGATATGAATAACCAAACAGTTTGAAGTATAAAAATGAAAAAGAGTATTACAAATACAGTCGTAAATGTAGTCAGGAATGTTTTTAATAAGTATTTGTCAAGAATTTTCACCTAAGAATTAATCTAATTTATTGATGTAGTAATTTGGATATTTACTTTCGGTAAAGGTAAATTGATTTTTTGACAAAGGTTGGTTGGTTTTAAAAGAATTAACGGTTAAAGTAGTTTTTGTGCCTTTTTTGCCCATTTCAATTAAGTTGTAGATGTGTTTGGTCTGTACATCAATGCCTAATAGTATTTCTTTTCTTTGATCTTTTGCATTGGTAGGAACCAATTTAATATACTGGATTTTTCGTCCTTTCACATCCTGCAAAATATCCATGTTGTATCTGTAACCAGAATTGAAAAAAGTCAATAACTTAGAAGGAGTAATGGCATTGTCGTCTTTGTCAGTTACTTTAGAAATAGTGATTTCTTCATCTTCAGGAACAATGGTGTAACTTTTTTTTCCGTCAAAAATTTTAGTGACTCCCATGAAATTCAATACAAATTGATTGCCTTTCATGATTACATTTCCTTTGCTGTCCTGATTGATATTTTCTTTGGCATTATTCAAAGAATACTTAAAATCAATAACAATATTATTATAACTTCTAACTTTTGCTGTAACTTGATCTAAAAGATCTTTCGCTTTTTTATCTTGGGCTTGTATTGAAAAACTAAAAAATAGTAAAACTGCAATTTGAAAAAATCTTTTACTCATCTCTTTTAACTTGTTTTTTTTGAATTCTTGAATCTTTGATTCCATGGTGTTAGTTGTTTTGTTCATTGTTGAAAAATTGATCAAGAGAACTCATGTCCAGAATATTTACACTGCGTGCTTTGCTTCCTTCAAATGGACCTACAATCCCGGCAGCTTCAAGTTGATCGATTAATCGACCCGCTCTGTTGTAGCCTAATTTTAGTTTTCTTTGTAACAATGAAGCCGAACCTTGTTGTGCGTTTACTATTATTTCGGCAGCTTCTCTAAACAAAGTATCTCTGTCGGAAATATCCATATCAAGATTAATGCCACTTTCCTCTCCTACAAATTCTGGGAGTAAATAAGCGGTTGCATATGCTTTTTGAGATCCAATAAATTCAGTGATTTTTTCTACTTCTGGTGTGTCAATGAAAGCACATTGTACCCGAACAACGTCATTTCCGTTGGTGTAAAGCATATCGCCTCGTCCTATTAACTGATCGGCACCTTGAGTGTCAAGAATGGTTCGGGAATCAATCTTGGAGGTAACTCTAAAAGCAATTCTCGCAGGGAAATTGGCTTTTATCAAACCTGTAATTACATTGACAGAAGGCCTTTGCGTGGCTATGATTAAGTGAATGCCAATGGCTCGTGCTAATTGTGCTAAACGCGCAATAGGAACTTCAACTTCTTTTCCTGCAGTCATGATTAAATCGGCAAACTCATCGACTACAAGAACAATATAAGGTAAAAATCGGTGTCCATTTTCTGGATTCAATTTTCTAGCCTTAAATTTATCGTTGTATTCTTTTATGTTTCGAACCATCGCGTCTTTCAATAAAGAATAACGGTTGTCCATTTCTACACAAAGTGAATTCAAAGTATTGACCACTTTTGCATTATCGGTAATAATAGCGTCATCCATATCTGGGAGTTTCGCTAAATAGTGTCTTTCAATTTTATTAAATAGTGTAAGCTCTACTTTTTTTGGATCTACCAAAACAAATTTAACTTCGGCTGGGTGTTTTTTGTACAAAAGGGAAGTCAAAACAGCATTTAATCCTACAGACTTTCCTTGGCCGGTAGCTCCCGCCATCAATAAGTGAGGCATTTTGGCTAAATCTACCACAAAAGTTTCATTCGAAATTGTTTTTCCAAGAGCGATAGGCAATTCCATTTCCGCTTCCTGAAATTTGGCTGAGCCAATAACACTTTTCATCGAAACCATCGTAGGATTCTTATTAGGAACTTCAATTCCTATAGTTCCTTTCCCAGGAATAGGGGCAATGATACGAATTCCTAATGCCGAAAGAGACAAAGCGATATCATCTTCTAAGCTTTTAATTTTTGAAATTCGAATACCCGCTTCCGGTACAATTTCATATAAAGTAACTGAGGGTCCAACAGTCGCTTTTATCTGAGCAATTTCAATTTTGTAATTGCGCAGCGTATCCACAATCCTGTTTTTATTCTCTTCTAATTCTTCCTGGTTGATAGTAATTCCACCAGTTGAATATTCTTTTAATAAGTCTATCGTAGGAAATTTATAATTGGATAAATCTAAAGTTGGATCGAATAATCCAAAATCAGCCACTAATCGCGAGGCTAAATTTTCCTCAATAATATCTTCTTCCGGAGCAGTTTCTATAACAAAAGTATCAATAGGATTCGAAATAATTTCTGGAGATACTATTGGTGTAACTTGCATAGCAAGTGGTTTTACAATGGGATCTCTGTTAATATCCGATGAATTGCTTATGGTTGGTTTCAACGCCTCTTTGTTAATTTCGAATTGAGAACCATTTGTTTTTAAATGAATTTCATCAATTTCCTCTTCTACAACAGCAAATTCTTCTAAATTATACCCGCTACTTTTTGCGCCATTTAGTGGAATAGTGGCTAAATCTGCTTTGATTTCTTTTTTTGTATTGTCAAAAAACGACTGAATGTTTTCAGGGGAGATTTTGATTTTGAAGATTATATAAAGAATTAATCCAAACAACAATAGTAGTAAAGTTCCTGTTTTTCCAATATAATCCTGCAAAAATAAATTCAATTCAAATCCAATTGTTCCTCCTAATTCAGGTACTGAAGTAGCAAAAAAACCAAATAAAATGGCTGCAATAATAATTACGAATAAATCCCAAAACCAAATACTTTTTAATTTTTTTAAGGAAATACCTAAAACCATGTACATTCCTGTCAGGAAAAACAAGCGTACAAATATAAATGCGGCTAGTCCAAAACCTCTATAAACAAGTAAATCTGATAAAAAGGCACCAAATTTTCCTAACCAATTATGAACAACTTCAGTTCTGTCAGTCAATTCACCAGCAGCACTTTGATCTTGTTGTCCATAAATATAAAAGGAAATAAATGCAAATAATAAAGCAATTGAAAATAATACCAAAAGCGAACCAAAAACAATTTTGTGCTGTTTCGTTATTTTGATTGGATTATTTTCCTCCGTTTTAGAATCCTTTTTTTTATCTAAAGGTGCTGTTTTTATTGTTTTTGCCATTCTTGATTGTAATAATACCTTACAGAAGTATTGGTATATATATGATTAAACCGATTGCGATTGCCGTTAAAGCAGCAAAAAATACAGCTCCAGCAGCAATATCTTTGATAAATCCAATTCTTTCATGATAATTTGGATGAATAAAATCGGCTATTTTTTCAACAGCCGTATTTAGACCTTCAATACTCATAACTAGACCAATGGCCATCGTTTGAAAAAGCCATTGTGTGGAAGTTATTCCAAAATAGAATCCAGCAATAGTCATTAGTATTCCTAATGAAAATTGTACCATTATGCTGTGTTCTGTGGTAATTAATTTTACGGCACCTTTAAAAGCGTACGTGACACTTTTTAATCTTCCGGTAAAAAAAGTATTGTCTTTTTCAAATTCCATTCAGATACTATTAAAGTGCAGCTAATGCCGCTTCGTAATTTGGCTCATCTACAATTTCACCAACTTGCTCCGTATGCGTAATTATTCCGTTTTCATCCACTACAATGATAGCTCTGGAATGCAATCCGGCTAAAGGACCGTTTACAATTTCTAACCCATTGGTTTTACCAAAATCTCCCGCTTGGAAATCAGATAAATTAATAACATTTTCAAGTCCTTCAGCACCACAAAAACGGTTTTGCGCGAAAGGCAAATCTCTTGATATGCATAATACATTAGTGTTTTTCAATTTACTTGCACTTTCGTTAAATTTCCTAACTGATGCGGCACAGGTTCCAGTATCAATACTTGGGAAAATATTTAAAACTAATTTTTTTCCTGCAAAGTCACCTAATGTAGCTACAGAAAGATCGGTTTTAACTAATTTAAAATCACTCATTTTTGAGCCTACTGTTGGTAATTCCCCTGAGGTATTTATTGAATTTCCTTTTAATGTTACTGCAGCCATAATTTTTGTTTTTTAATGAGGTTCAAAAGTATGAAAATTATTTAAGATTTAAGGATGAAACTTCGGGATAAAGTTCAAGATTTTGAGCATTAAGTAAACCCACACCACCCAATGTCTTTTTTATAAAATACACAAAAAAACGCAGTCGTTTCGGACTGCGTTTTAAAAATATTGCATTAAAAATTCTTTTTTATTTATCGATAGAACTCAGAACACGTTTCATAAAACTGTTTAAAGCTTCTTTTTTATCAGTTCCCGTTTTTACCAGTTTGTTAACTTCTAAAGCGCCATACATATTTGAAATTAATTCACCAATTACATCTAATTCTTCATCTTTCAATGATGTAATTTCTGTCATTGCTTCTAGAACTTCAATTGTTTCTATGATGTAATCTTCATCATTTTCTTCTATAAACTGCGTTAAATGCTTGATTACCGGTAATTTCATCTTTATTTGTTTATTCGGTTATACGTTGATTTGTTTATTAGTCAGGTCAAAACGCTTTTTAACGATTCACCAATTCAACTTTAAACTATTTCGTTCACCAATTCAATTAATACTTCTTGTTTATTAGTTTGTGTTTCGTTTACTAATTTCCCATTTACAAAAGTGGCAAAAGTTGGTAAATTACTGACATTAGCTAATTTTCTTGATTCAGGAAAATTTTCAGCATCAACAAGAGCAAAAGTGATTGTTTCGTTTTCTGAAGCCAATTTTTTGAATTTAGGTTTCATGATACGGCAATTTCCACACCAAGAAGCCGAGAATTGAACTACAACTTTTTCGTCTTTTGCAATTAAATCCGCTAATATATCTTCGTTTAATTCGATCAACATAGTTTTTATTTTTAAAATTCAATAACAAAATCCAATGGCAATTTTAAAATATTGAAATTACCATTGCTATTGAAATTGTTTTATTAGTTTAGAGATAAGTATTCTGCAGTACTTTTTCTGTCAGCGCTCATGGCTTCTTTTCCAGCTTCCCAGTTTGCAGGACAAACTTCCCCTTTTTCTTGAATATGCGTATAAGCATCAACCATACGCAAATATTCATTTACATTACGACCTAATGGCATGTCGTTTACACTTTCGTGGAAAATTTTCCCTGTTTCGTCAATAAGGTAAGTAGCTCTGTACGTTACATTAGATCCTTCGATAATTATAGAATCTGTTTCTTCACTATAACTTGTTTCTTCAATGTCAAGAATTCCTAAAATGTTAGACAAGTTTCTGTTAGTATCAGCAAGAATTGGATAGGTAACGCCTTCGATTCCACCATTATTTTTTGGAGTGTTTAACCAAGCAAAATGTACTTCATTTGTATCACAAGAAGCCCCTATAATAATTGTATTTCTTTTTTCGAATTCTGGCAAAGCTGCTTGAAAAGCATGTAATTCAGTTGGACATACGAATGTAAAATCTTTCGGGTACCAAAATAAAAGTACTTTTTTGTTGTTTTTTGTAGCTTCTTCGAAAATGTTGATTTTTAAATTATCGCCCATTTCTGAAATAGCGTCTACTGCAATATTTGGGAATTTTTTACCTACTAATGACATTTTATTTACTTTTTAATTAATTTTTTTGACGGTGCAAAAGTAGTCTATAGTGACCGTTGAATGCAATACCAGTTGATTATAAAAAGTTATTTATAAATAGTTATTTCTTATATAGGTTTTTTATAAAATTAAAGCGGTTAATTACAGACCAGTAACCGCCACAGGTAGAGTTCCTTTGCAATGGGTATTTTCTAAAAGTTGTTCCGCTGCGGTTTCTTGAAATTCTGTAAAATCCTGATATATTTGAATGATTCCTAAAGCGTGTTTTAAATTTGGGATAACTTGAAGTGCATAAGGGTTCCCAAAAACATACAAAATACATTTTTTGGTTTGGAATAAAGTACCCAAAAACTGAAGTACCGAATCTTCCATGTCAAAATTGTTTAAAGGTTTTGCCTTTGGTACAAATAAAGAAATGACTAGTGTATCAAATTTATTTAATTTTTTTTCTAATTCATTTATAACAGCATCCCCGCCAGTTTCATAACTAAATTCGGGTGAAGGTAAAGCGGCAGATAAGTTCTTAAAAAATGAATTATCGGTGTTTTTATAAAAACTAATTTTGGCAAGATCTTCTCTGTTTTTAGCATCAAAAACGGTCACGGTATTGTGATTGTCTTTTATTTTTGTAATGCAGTTTTGAGCAATTTTCCGATTTAAAACGGAGGTAGTTTCAAAATCAAAATCACTTTTAGATAGTTTTGGTAAATTAAGTTTCCCGTCTACAATTCCTGCTTTTTGTTTGCATTTCCACAATCGGTTAAAACTGCCTTCAATTCGCTCCGGAGTCGCATTTTTTAGTATTTCCTGAATTCCTTCGGGTACGTTTTCGGCAAAACACAAAACATCATTTCCGGCATTGAAAGCTTCCCATTCCAGTTGTCCTTTTTTCTCATATAATTTGGAGACACTATGCATATTCAACGCATCCGAAATCACCAAACCGTCATATCCCAGTTGCTTTCGCAAAAGAGTTTCAATTACTGATTTAGATAACGTTGCCGATGTATCTTTTCCTTCATTCAAAGCGGGGACAGCCAGATGACCAATCATAATGGAATCAACATTGTTTTCGATCCCTTTTATAAATGGAACTAATTCATTTTCCAATAATTCCGCTACTGTTTCTTGTAAAACAGGTAATCCTAAATGCGAGTCGACATTCGTATTTCCATGTCCTGGGAAATGCTTGAGACAACCTAAAATGCCAACCTCGTTCATTCCTTTTAAATATTCGATGGCAAAATCAGCTACTTTTTCTTTATTCTCACCAAAAGAACGATATCCAATTACAGGATTATTAGGGTTGTTGTTGATATCCGCCAAGGGCGCTAAATTATAATGGATTCCAACTGATTTTAAGTCCAAACCTATTTGTTTTCCCACTTCGTAAACCAAATATTTTTCGCTTTTTGGTAACGCGCCCAGCGTAATGGCATACGGATATTGAGGCGTTTTTTCGACACGCATGGCTAATCCCCATTCAGCATCAATACTCATTAATAAAGGAATCGTAGCGCAATTTTGATACCTGACGATTAGCTCCTTCAAACGCTGAAAACTAGCGTCATTTAATACTACTTTTTTCTTAGTTTCATAATTGGTTGCTGCACTGGCTCTGCTATGAAAAAAAGTCAATCCACCAATATTGTGTTCCCGGATTAATCGTTCCATTGCCTGAATGTTTTCTTCGGTATCATTTATGAAAACGGCTGGAAAGAAAAATTGTCCTATTTTTTGTTCTAATGTCATTTTGAAATAGTGATAAGAGTAGTTTTTAACCATTTAAGGCATATAGGTTATTGTAGAGATTTTACTGGTTGGTTAAAATTAATTACTCTAAATAGTTTATGTATTCACTTATATGCCTTATATGTTAATGAAAATGATATGTTTTTATTCTTGCTCTGATTTCTTTCCAAAATCGGAAGGGAAAATTAAAAATCGGGAAAGGATTAATCCTGGTATGGTTGCTAAAAATACCCATATAAAGAAATTGCCATAACCCAAATATTCCTGAATAAATCCACTCAACATTCCTGGAAGCATCATTCCTAAAGCCATAAATCCAGTTGCGATAGAATAATGTGACGTTTTAGATTCGCCATCAGCAACATAAATTAAATACATCATGAAGGCAGCGAAACCAAAACCGTAGCCAAATTGTTCTGCAATTACAGTTGCATACACATAAAAAATGGATGCTGGATGAAAGTGGGATAGTAAAATGAATCCTATTATGGGTAAGTGCATGGCTAAAAACATAGGTAACATCCACTTGCCAAGACCTCCTTTTGAAATGGCTATTCCACCAAGAATTCCTCCGATTACCAGTGCTGTTACTCCAAAGGTACCATAAATAATACCTACATCTTCAGTGGTTAATCCCAAGCCACCTTTGATTTTTTCATCTATTAAAAATGGAGTTAACATTTTTAATAACTGGGATTCTCCTAATCTGAAAAGCAATATAAAAGCTAATATAATCCCGATTTGTTTCTTTTGAAAAAAGGTTTTAAAAACAACTCCGAAACTCTGTTTGTTTTTAGTTTCAGCGGTAACTTTAGTTTCTTCTACTTTTGGCGTGGTAAAAAAGTTATAGATGGTAAGAAAAGCCATGACCAAGGCTACAATTATCATGGTGTACGACCAAGCTTTACTTTTGTCTCCATATTTTTGTTCCAAAAAACCACCCAGAATTACGATTAATCCATTGGCGGTAAGCATAGAAAGTCTGTAAAATGTGCTTCGAATTCCTAAGAAAAAAGATTGTTGTTCTTTGGCTAAAGCCAACATATAAAATCCATCGCTCGCCACATCATTTGAAGCTGACGCAAATGCCGCAACCCAAAAAACAGCCAGACTCAGTACGAAAAAATTACTCATGGGGATGGTTAATCCTACAATCAAAAAAGCTATTGCGATAACCAATTGCATCGCCAGAAACCACTTTCTTTTGGTTGCATATAAATCGATAAAAGGGCTCCATAATGGCTTGATAACCCAAGGTAAATATAACAAACTAGTGTAAACTCCAATGTCTTCATTGTTGATGCCTAAACTTTTGTACATAATCACCGAAACAGAAATTATGATGGCATACGGAAAACCTGAGGCAAAATTTAATAATGGAATCCAAAACCAAGGGCTGTTGTCTTTTCTCATGTATAGCGGATTATTTTCAATTCAATTTTATAGTGTGAAACTAACTAAAGTGGGTTGGCTTTCATTACCATAAAAATCGATGAATGTAATGGCGCAGGTTGTGTTTTTGTCTAATTTATAGGTTGGAATCACAATTTCAACAGTATCGTTATTTTCTTTAAATGCTATTTTATCAATAATTTGACTTGGATCGTTGATGTCAATTTTCGAATTAAATTTAGCGCCATAAACCATAACATAACGTACTTTGCTGTACAATGGATATTTGACATTAAAGCTCGAAGAAATAGGATTTACCAAAATATTATTCGCTGTAGGTACAATTGCCATTTTTTTGATAGAATTTGGAACCACATTAGGAAGTGCGGGGTATTTGTATTGGTTTTCTATCAATAATTGCGCAACGTTTTGATTTCTGTTTAAAAAAGATTTGGCACTAAAAAAAGCATTTCCCTGAATGTTTTTGTAGGTTCTGGTAATATCTATTTGATTCGGAATTTCATTGGGATTACTCCATTTTTTATCGGAATCCGCATTGATTTTATAGGTTCCGTTTCCAATGTAAATAGCCGTATTCGTTGAGTTTTCAGACCACCAACGCAATAGTTTTGAATAGGAAGCTTTAGGATGATCCATACTCCAATACAATTGTGGAACGAGATAATCAATCCATTTGTTTTGCATCCATGCTATTGGATCTGCGAATAAATCATCGTAATTAGTTTGGCCAGACTCCGTTTCAGAACCTTTAGGATCCACAGATTTGTTTCTCCAAACTCCAAACGGGCTGATGCCAAATTGTACCCATGGTTTTATGTTTTTTATCGAAAGAGAAACACATTTTACAAAATTGTTAACGTTCGAACGTCTCCAATCTTCTATACTTAAACCATTTCCATATTTTTTGAAAGAATCGGTATCGTTAAACTGTTCTCCTTTTATTTTGTAAGGATAGAAATAATCATCAAAATGAATGGCATCGATGTCGTATTTTTCAACAACTTCTTCAACTATGGACAATAAATGGTTTTGAACTTCTGGCAGTGCTGGATTGTAATAATATTTTCCACCATATTTAATCATCCAATCCGGATGTTTGTAAAAATCATGTTGCGGATTTAAAATCGCAGTGTTCAAGTCCATTGTGGCACGATATGGATTTAACCAGGCGTGAAATTCAAACCCTCTGGCGTGCGTTTCGTTTATCATCCATGCCAATGTGTCGAAATAAGGTTTAGGCGCTTGTCCCTCTTTTCCGGTCAAAAAGCGAGACCATGGCGCTAGTTCCGTTGGGTAAAAGGCATCTCCAACACTTCTGATTTGTACAATTACTGCGTTATAATTTAATTTTTTATAAGCATCTAAAATTTCAATAAAATCTACTTTTTGCTTGTTTACGTTGTCCGTACTACTTTTTGGCCAGTCAATATTAACAACGGTGGCTATCCAAACTGCTCTAAATTCATTTTTCGGATTTGTAGCCATCATTTGTGCATTTCCATTCCAGGAAGAAAGTAAAAAGCACGAAATAAGCATCAGGGCCAGCTTGTAATTTTTCATTAGGGTCTTAATTTATAAAGTATTCAAAAATAGTTTTTTTAGTGAAATTTACCAGATAAAAGGGGGGATAAAATTCAACTTATTTTACTAGCTCAATTTCTTTGCCAAAATGGTTTTAAATTAAACTTTCTGTCAAAGAATAAAATTTTTTTAATTTATAATCGGCTATATATTTATATTTGTGAAATAATGCTGTTGTATCAGTATTTTACAAAACATAATGTATAAGCCATGTCACTTGAATTAGAACAATTATCCCAATCATTAGAAGGAGCACTTTTATATGATGATCTTCATAAAACGATATACGCTACTGATGCCTCCGCTTATAGAATTATGCCCCTTGCTGTGGCAATACCAAAATCAGAAGAAGATATTGTCAAAATTATTCGCTTTGCAGCAAAAAATAAGATTTCGATCACACCAAGAACTGCCGGTACGTCATTGGCAGGACAAACAGTAGGTAGTGGAATTATTGTTGATGTTTCGAAACATTTCACCAAGATTGTTGCTTTTGATCCCATAAAAAAAACGGTTACGGTGCAACCAGGAGTAATTCGGGATGAATTGAATTTGTTCTTGAAACCACATGGATTGTTTTTTGGACCCAATACTTCTACCTCAAGCCGGTGTATGATAGGAGGAATGGTGGGGAATAATTCGTCAGGAACCACCTCGATACGTTATGGCGTAACCCGAGACAAAATAGTGGAATTGAAAGCCGTTTTAAGTGATGGAAGTTCCGTTGTATTCGAGGATTTGACTTCGGAAGAATTCTTGGAAAAAACAAAAGGAGATGCGCTTGAAAATACCATCTACAAAACTATTTATGAGGAACTTTCGAATACAGAAAACCAAGAAGAAATTGTAAAGGAGTTTCCGAAGCCTGAAATTCATAGGCGAAATACGGGTTATGCAATAGATTTGTTATTAAAATCAGAATTATTTTCAGGAACAGAAAAAACGATAAACTTAGGGAAACTACTTTGCGGAAGCGAAGGAACTTTAGCATTTACTACAGAAATTACGTTGAAAGTGGATGATTTGCCACCAACAAATAATGTCATGGTGGTAGCGCATTTTCATACCATTCAAGAAAGTTTAGAAGCCGTAGTTACAGCTATGAAACATCATTTGTACACCTGTGAAATGATGGATGATACCATTCTGGATTGTACAAAAACGAACAGGGAACAAGCCAAAAACAGATTTTTCATTCAAGGGGACCCAAAGGCGGTAATCATGCTTGAAGTGGCCTCTCATCATAGTATGGAAGATGCGGAATCACAAGCCAATGCTTTGATTGCAGATCTTGAGAAGCATAATTTTGGGTATGCTTTACCCAAAATTTACGGATCAGACATTGATAAAATAAACGAGTTGAGAAAAGCGGGTCTTGGACTTTTAGGAAGTATTGTAGGAGATAATAAAGCGGCTGATTCTATTGAAGATACCGCTGTTGAGTTGAGTGATTTGCCAAATTATATTGCCGAGTTCTCAGCCATGATGCAGCGTCATGGTCAGAGTGCCATTTACTATGCACATGCCGGAGCCGGAGAAATTCACTTGCGACCTGTTTTAAATTTAAAAACAAAAGAAGGATTACACCAATTTAGAAACATCGCAACCGAAGTGGCTATTCTGGTAAAAAAATACAGAGGCTCATTGAGCGGGGAACATGGTGACGGAATAGTTCGTGGCGAGTTTTTACCTTTTATGATTGGAGACAAGAATTATGAATTATTAAAACGAGTAAAAAAAGCGTTTGACCCATATGCCATTTTAAACGTTGGGAAAATTGTAAATGCTTCCAAAATGGATGAAAATCTTCGGGTAGAAGCGGGAAGGGTAGAACCGGATATCAAAACGATTCAGGATTTTTCGGATAGTATGGGGATTTTGCGTGCTGCAGAAAAATGCAATGGTTCTGGCGATTGCAGAAAATTACCTTCAGCTGGGGGTACTTTATGTCCAAGTTATCGCGCCACACGAAACGAAAAAGACACGACTCGTGCCCGAGCCAATGCACTGAGAGAATATTTGACGCATTCAGAAAAAGACAATAAGTTCGACCACGAAGAATTATATAAAGTATTTGAATTGTGTGTAAGTTGTAAGGCTTGTGCAAGCGAATGTCCAAGCAATGTAGATGTAGCCGCTTTAAAATCGGAGTTTTTGTACCAATATCAAAAAGCAAACGGATTTTCTTTGCGAAATAAAATATTTGCGTTCAACTCTAAGTTAAATAGTTTAGGAAGCATTACTCCTTCGATTACAAATTTCATTGTTAATTTACCTCTTGTAAAAAAGAGCATGGGAATTGCTCCAAAAAGGGAAGTTCCTTTATTGGCTCTAACTTCTTTTAGAAAATGGTACAAAAAAAACAAATCAAAAGAACCATGCGATTCTTTTGTAAACGGAAAAGTATATCTGTTTTGTGATGAGTTTACCAATTTCTATGATGTTTCGGTTGGGATTGATGCCTATGAATTATTGACAAAAATAGGATATGAGGTTATTGTAGTGGATCATGAGGAAAGTGGAAGAGCTTTTATATCCAAAGGTTTTCTGGAAGAAGCTAAAGCAATTGCCAATAAAAACGTTGCAGTTTTTTCGACTCTTATTACCGCTGATTGTCCTTTAATAGGAATCGAACCATCGGCGATATTGACTTTCAGGGACGAATACATCCGATTGGCAGATAATAAAGTAAATGCCGAGAAACTATCGCAGCATGTATTCACCATTGAAGAGTTTTTTAAAAATGAGATTACAAAAGGGAAAATTCATTCCGAACAATTTTCTGATATGGAGAAAACAATAAAAATTCATGGACACTGCCATCAAAAGTCATTGAGTTCTATTGAAGCGACTTTTGCCATGCTAAATGTACCAAAAAACAGTTCGGTTACGATTTATAATTCTGGATGCTGTGGAATGGCAGGTTCTTTTGGATACGAAAAAGAGCATTATGACATCAGTATGCAAATGGGAGAAGATACTTTATTTCCAAAAATTAGAGCGACTGATGCTACTATAACTATTGCTGCTGCGGGAACAAGTTGTCGTCATCAAATTTTTGATGGAACCAATAGAAAAGCACTGCATCCTGTATCCGTTTTAAAGTCATATTTAAAATAGATTTGTACTTGTTTTGGAACATTAAATGTATAATATTTGTAAAAAATGAATTTTGGTTAAATATCGCGTCGTATGTTTGTTATTTCGTAAAAAACACCACTTTTAAATATTGATTTGATATTTTTAGATGGCTAAAAAAATGAAATATGGAATAGGAAGTGAAATTAAAAACAAAATAGTTTCCTTAAAATTTCTAATATTGAAATTGTTTTATATATTTGATTTTTTATAAAATTTACGTTATTTTCGGATTAAACCGTAAAATTTGCGACAGATTAATTTTTAACGATAAAATTTACAACATGGCATTAGGTGGTTTATTCAGAAAGAAAACAGTACAAGATATTCTAAAACAGGTCGAAAAAAATAATGCCGATGGCCATAATGCACTTGGAAAGCATTTAACCGCTCGTGATTTAACGGCCTTTGGAATTGCAGCAATTGTTGGAGCCGGTATTTTTAGTACCATAGGAAAAGCAAGTGCTGATGGAGGTCCTGCAGTTATCTTTCTTTTCTTGTTTACTGCCATAGCCTGTAGTTTTGCTGCTTTTGCTTATGCTGAATTTGCTTCGATGGTCCCTGTTTCCGGAAGTGCTTATACCTATTCTTATGTAGCTTTTGGAGAAATAATCGCTTGGATTATTGGTTGGGCATTAATAATGGAATATGCAGTAGGTAATATAACGGTAGCCATATCCTGGAGTGATTATTTTACCGGATTACTCGATAGTATGGGGATTCATCTTCCGCAATATGCCCAAATGGATTATTTATCGGCTTCTAATGGTTTTAAAGACGCAACTGCTTTGATGCAAGGAGGTAAAGCATTTGAAAATTTAAGTTTAGCAACACAAGCGGCTTATACAGCATGGACTACTTCACCAGTTATTGGTTCCTTTCACTTTGTGGCGGATTTACCGGCTTTATTAATTATTGTTTTAATAACAGCTTTGGTTTATCGCGGTATGAAAGAATCTCGTAATGCCAGTAATATAATGGTTGTTGTCAAATTATGTATCGTACTTTTAGTAATTGCTGTAGGAATTTTTTATGTAGATGTCGATAATTGGCACCCATTTGCGCCTAATGGAGTTTCAGGTGTTTTAAAAGGAGTTTCAGCTGTATTCTTTGCTTACATCGGGTTTGATGCAATTTCTACAACTGCCGAAGAATGTAAAGATCCACAACGTGATTTACCAAAAGGAATGATGTGGGCCATTATTATTTGTACTCTTTTATATATAGCAATCGCATTGGTTTTAACCGGAATGGTGAGTTATAACGAATTGAATGTAGGAGATCCATTAGCATTTGTATTTGATAAACTGCATTTAAAATGGATGTCGGGAATTATTGCCGTAAGTGCAGTAATTGCGATGGCAAGTGTTTTATTGGTATTTCAAATGGGGCAACCAAGAATCTGGATGAGTATGAGTCGGGATGGATTATTGCCAAAACGTTTTTCTACAGTGCATCCTAAATTCAAAACACCTTCTTATGCTACAATTGTTACCGGTTTTGTAGTGGCAATACCCGCTTTATTTTTGAATTTAACAATGGTTACGGATTTGTGCAGTATAGGAACTTTATTTGCCTTTGTTTTGGTATGTGCCGGAGTTTTGGCTTTGCAAAATAGAACCGATATTCCTCGAGGAAAATTCAAAACACCTTATATGAATTCAAAATTCATCATGCCTGTTCTGATTATTATAGGACTGATTTTTGCTTTTGGTTATAATAAAAAAAATACAATGGATTTCATTACTAATGAAACTCAAATCAATAGTTCGGCAGCTATTGTTACTTCATTGGATAAAAAGGAAACTCAAAAAGTATATGATTATTTAGTGCGTGTTGATGCTAAAAATGCTACAACAGGTACTCCGGATTTAGAATTTTTACTAAGTCAGTACCAACAGGACGATGCTAAATACGCTAGTGTCATTGCGAATTTACCCGTATCGGAATCTATTAAATATGAAAGTGGTTTTGGATTGTTCAAACATAAAATTCCGATGTGGATTTTTCTGATTGTTTTGCTTGGATTATCAGTTTGGTCATTCAAGGAAAACTTATCATTAATTCCATTACTAGGTTTAATCTGTTGCTTGTATATGATGGCAGAACTAAGTGTGTGGAACTGGATTTATTTCACGATTTGGCTGTTAATAGGTTTGGTGATTTATTTTAGCTTCAGCCGTAACAACAGTAAGTTGAATAGCATAGAAGCTTAGTTTTTAAAAATCTATATACCTAAACGTCTTTTAATTAAGGCGTTTTTTTTTGGTTTAAACCAAAAAAATCCGTTCGAAATTTACTTTCAAACGGATTCAACAAACTACAAAAACTAAAAAAAACTATTCCATCAAAACGGATTCTGATGTTAGTACATTCAATTCCATCATACATTTTTTCATCATCTGATATGTTCTTTCAATGTCATTATCTAAGCCTATAGAAAACCGAATCAAGCCATCAGTCAATCCCATTTCTATTTGTTCTTCCATAGGGATTTCGCTTGAAGTAGAAGTTCCCGGCGCACTAAATAAGGTTTTGTAAAATCCTAAACTCACTGCAAGATATCCCAGATTTTTTGCCTGCATCAATTCCATTAGTTCATTGGCTTTTGCCAAAGTTCCAACATCTAATGTCGTCATTCCGCCAAAACCATATTCCGGATTAATCATCGTTGCATACAATTCATGACTTGGGTGACTTTTCAATCCTGGATAAACTGTTTTTAATCCGTCTTTTTCAAAACGTTCAGCAAGATACATCGCATTGTAACTGTGTTGTTTCATTCGAATATGTAGCGTACGCAGGTTTTTCATCACACTCGCCGAACGCAAACTATCCATTGTTGGACCAAGTAACATGCTGGCACCACTATTCACATTTTTTAAACTATCAATAAATTCCTGAGAAGCACAGGTGACACCGCCCACAGTATCACTGCTTCCGTTGATGTATTTCGTTAAACTATGAATCACAATATCAGCCCCTAATTTTGCAGGAGAGACAGATAATGGCGAAAAAGTATTATCGACCACTAATTTCAAATTGTGTTTTTTTGCGATTTTTGCTAAACCAGCAATATCAGCCACTTCCAGTAAAGGATTACTCACCGTCTCGCAGTACAAAACTTTGGTTTCGGGAGTAATTGCAGCTTCTACAACATCTAGTTTCGTGATGTCAACAAAAGTGGTTTTGATGCCTAATCTAGGCGTAAAATTCTTCAAGAAAGCGTACGTTCCACCATAAATAGTTCTGCTGGAAACGATATGATCTCCCGAGCCGCACAATTGCAATAGCGTAGGCGTAATCGCTCCCATTCCTGAAGCTGAAACATTGGCTGTTTCCGTTCCTTCCATCGCTGCCAAGGCTTTGTCTAAATATAAATTGCTCGGTGAGGAATGACGGGAATACAAATAACAACCTTCCATATTACCTTCAAAAGTATCGAACATCGTTTTTGCCGATAAAAAAGTATAGGTAGATGAGTCAGAAATCGATGGATTCACACCACCAAATTCACCAAAGTATTGCAAATCTTGAATGTTGTCTGCGGGATTGAAATTTTTCATAATTATTTTTATTGTTATTTATGCTGAATTTATTTCAGTATTTGAAGCGATTCCTGCTATTCGCTATATCTTTCCAGTCCTGAACTTGTTTCAGGATCCTGAAACAAGTTCAGGACTGGAAAGGATGCCGCTGCTATCAGGGCTATGGGATTTCGTTCTGTATGAAATCTATTCAAAATAACAGTGTTCTAGATTAATAATCAATCCTATTGCCTATTATTGGATTTTAAAACTATAAACTATAAATAATGTAATTTAATTTTCTAAATTAGCTTCTCAAATTAGAATTTTATAGATTATTTATCCATTCCAATTTTACAATAAAATGACATTAGATTCAATAGATAAAAAGCTGCTTTTTTTATTACAATCCGATAGTAAGAAAACAACCAAAGAACTTTCCTTAAAACTCAATCTTTCGGTTACTGCCGTTTACGAACGCATTAAAAAATTGGAAAGGGAAGGAATTATCGATAAATACGTTGTGCTCGTCAATCGTTCGAAAGTCGAAAAAGGATTTGTTGTCTTCTGTCACCTCAAATTGATTCAACACACCAAAGAGTTTATTGCTAAATTTGAAAGTGAAGTGGTAAAGCTAAAAGAAGTGATGGAATGCCATCATGTGAGCGGTGATTACGATTATATCCTGAAAATAGTGGTAAAAAATATGGAAGCGTATCGGGAATTTTTAGTTACAAAACTCACCACATTGCAACATATAGGAAGTACGCACAGTACCTTTATGATTAGTGAAGTAAAAAGTACGACTGTTGTTGATATTTAGTATATATGCCAATTTAGCTAGGTATTCAACGGTATGTAAATAGTAATTGCTAAAAATTCATAACAAAAAACCTTGTAAATTAAACTTTAAACAAAACTTAATTCCTTAATTTTGTGCGACATTTTATAAAAACACAATAAAAAAAATATACTATGAGTTCATTTGACGTAGTCATTATAGGTTCTGGACCAGGCGGATATGTATCAGCAATTCGTTGTGCACAATTAGGTTTCAAAACAGCAATTATCGAAAAATATTCCACTCTTGGTGGAACTTGCCTGAATGTAGGTTGTATTCCTTCAAAAGCATTGCTTGCTTCTTCTCATCATTACAGTGAAATTGCTCATTTTGCAGAGCACGGAATTGAAGTTTCCGGAGAAGTAAAAGTGAACCTTGAAAAAATGATTGCGCGCAAACAAGCCGTTGTAGATCAAACTTCGGGTGGTGTGAACTTTTTAATGGACAAAAATAAAATTACAGTTCTGGAAGGATTGGGTTCATTTGTTGACGCTACTCATGTTGCCGTTGCAAAAGCAGATGGAACTTCGGAAACTATCGAAGCTAAAAATATTATTATCGCTACAGGTTCAAAACCATCTTCTTTACCATTTATCAAAATCGATAAAGAAAGAATCATCACTTCTACTGAAGCTTTGAA
This sequence comes from Flavobacterium esculini, assembly GCF_048284325.1. NCBI lineage: Bacteria > Pseudomonadati > Bacteroidota > Flavobacteriia > Flavobacteriales > Flavobacteriaceae > Flavobacterium > Flavobacterium esculini. Next base: position 166,995 of record NZ_JBLVPI010000008.1, read on the forward strand.
ACTTAAAGAAGTTCCAAAACATTTGGTAATTATTGGTGGTGGAGTAATTGGGATTGAATTAGGGCAAGTGTATTTACGATTGGGAGCGCAAGTTTCTGTTGTAGAATATTTGGACCGAATCATTCCAGGAATGGATGCTTCCTTGTCTAAAGAATTGACTAAAGTATTAAAAAAACAAGGCATGAAATTCTACGTTTCACACAAAGTGAAATCAGTGGAAAGAAATGGCGAGGGTGTTGTTGTTCAAGCTGAAAATGCAAAAGGAGAAACAATAACTCTTGAAGGAGATTATTCATTAGTTTCTGTGGGACGTCGTCCATATACTGATGGATTGAATGCGGATAAAGCCGGAGTAAAAATAACGGATAGAGGAATGGTTGAAGTAAACGATCATTTGCAAACTAACATTCCTAATATCTATGCAATTGGTGATGTTGTTCGTGGAGCAATGCTAGCGCATAAAGCGGAAGAAGAAGGAGCAATGGTTGCTGAAATTTTAGCGGGTCAAAAACCACATATCGATTATAACTTGATTCCTGGTGTTGTTTACACTTGGCCAGAAGTGGCTGCTGTAGGACAGACGGAGGAGCAATTGAAAGCAGCTGGTGTGGATTTCAAATCAGGAAGTTTCCCTTTTAAAGCATTAGGTCGTGCTCGTGCTGGAGGTGATTTAGACGGATTTGTAAAAATTCTTGCTGACGCAAAAACGGATGAAGTTCTAGGAGTTCATATGATTGGAGCTCGTTGTGCTGATTTAATTGCTGAAGCCGTTACAGCAATGGAATTTAAAGCATCTGCTGAAGATATTTCAAGAATGTCTCATGCACATCCTACATTTGCAGAAGCAATAAAAGAAGCTGCATTAGCCGCTACTGATAACAGAGCGTTACATGTGTAATTAAAAAACATTTTTTATAAAATAAGAAACCCGCTATTTTAAGCGGGTTTCTTATTTTATATACTAAATTATTTAGCCACAAATACACTTTTATAATTTTCCCAGTGGCTAAAGATTAAAAAGATATTTCCAAAAAACACAAATAACGCAATTGGTAAATTTTCTGGTGTTAAGAAAAAATTGATCAATAGTATGTTTAAAGTAACAGGTAAAATGATAAGATTAGCCAAGGTCACATAGCGTCCGGTGATAAATGATAATCCACAAAGAAATTCCAAAGATTTTGCTAAAGGCAACAAATAAGTAGAAGCCATTAAACCAACGTTAAATGCCTTGAAGTTTCCAGTCGTTTCGGCCTCAGGAGATAAATGTAAGAAAAAACTAACTGAGGTGTAAAGGAAAAGGAGTCCAAGTAAAGATCGAATAATAATGATTGCAATTTTCATGATATATGGTTTTATAGGTTACATATTAAAAATTTACTATTGTTGGCATAGTACTTTCATTTCTAAACAAGATTTCACATTTGGTACTCCTCTAAATCAGCTGTACCTGCATATTCATCCATCATCTTGTCGTTTTATAAATAGCCAGTATCAATTGCATTTTTAACCATTTCATCTCCTTTTTCGCTGCTTTCAGTATCACTAGCAATCAGTTCTTCTTGTATTCTTAATCTGTAAATTTTTGATGGAATTTAAAATCAATTTCGAGTTTTAAGAACCATTATTTACAAATATTTCCTAATTCATCTAAATTAGTTTTCATTTTATGATATAAAGATAATTAATTTTTTAAAACGAAAACGATTGGTTTTTAACAGTTTTAATTTTATTTATGCAAATATTTCTTATAAACAATAAAACCAACGGTTCCTATTAACAGAATTGCCCAAAGATTGAAAATAAAAACAATTATTTCTTTAAGCATATACCAACCATTTTTCAGCGCATCCAGGATTTCGATTCCTATATTCGTTTGATAGTCACTTTTATCTTTAGTATTGGCAATTTTTTCCTGTTTTAGGGATTCAGGTTGATAGATTTCTAACTTTAATGTACTGAAATTTACTTGGTCTTGTAGGGATATGTTTTCGATTTTACTGGAATCATTTTGTTCCTGTTGATCTTCTAAATCACTTTCGGCGATAGTGATGTCATTCAGTTTTTTGCCTTTAGTATCAATGGCTTTTTCCAATCGTTTTCGATGATTTTCTTTTCTGGTTTGTATAAATTGGTTCTTTATCATTTGTATGGAAACATCATCTGCTTTTATCAGTCGATAGTCTAAAAAGGCAATTTGTTTCGCAATCACTTTTATTAGGGTATCGAGCTTGGTATTTGGAACTCGGATGATAATGTTGTTTTCTACTGAAAACTTTGTAGTTTCCAGAATGCTGTCTTGACTTATTTTGGTTTCTATTTGGTCTGAAATAGTACTTTGTAAATTAGTGTAGGTAACATATCCTCCAAATTTATTGGTTGCGTTTTCGATAGCATACGTCGATTGAGGTACATTTTTCACTTTAAATTTTAGGTCTGCTGTTCGAATAAATTTTCGATTGTCTCCTTTTTTATCGACTGCTGCTGATGATGAAACAGTAGCAGTTACTTCGGTTGACGTTTCGAGTGCTACATCTTCTGCTGGGGCTTCCCCTTTTTTACAGGAAAATAGTAATGCCATGATTACTAATGATATTACGCTTAATTTTACAATTGTTTTCATAGAGAATTGATTTTAAATATTGATTAAAAATGATTTACTTATTGCAGGTAAAGGAGTTATTTTATTAAAAAGGGATAAGTAATTTTTTATCAATAGTCGGATCAATTTAAGGTAGTAAAGTCATTCTGTTTTGTAATAAAAATCGTGCCATTAATTTTTGGTTACTGCTTCTTTGGTGGAATTTTTTTATTGTAATTTTGAATCCTAAAATAAATCGTTTTTGAGAGTTTCAATTTACAAGCAAATATCCAATCCGGCAGCCTTCAAACAGCAACTTTTACTTTGGTCGCAACAATTTCGTGAAGTCATTTTCATGGATAGTAATGATTATCCACAGGGATATTCCAGTTATGATTGCCTGCTTGCAACAGATGCTTTTACTTCCATAAAAACAGATTATCATGATGCTTTTGAAGATTTAAAACAATACCAGCAAATTACCAAAGACTGGCTTTTTGGTTATTTATCGTATGATTTAAAAAATGATGTGGAGCAATTGCAATCCAATAATTTTGATGGACTGGGTTTTCCGGATTTATTTTTCTTTCAACCGAAGAAATTATTTTTATTGAAAGGAAATCAACTCGAAATCCAATACCTCAATATGTGTGACGATGAAGTTGAGGAAGATTTTGAGGAAATAAGTGTTCAGTGTCCAGTATTTAGTGTTCAGGACTCACAAATAACGATTCAGCAGCGAATTCCAAAAGAGAATTATCTCGAAAAAGCATCCAAAATATTAGAACACATTCACCAGGGTGATATTTATGAAGCGAATTTTTGTATGGAGTTTTTTGCAGAAAATGCAACGATTGATCCAATTGAAAAATTTCTAAAGTTGAATGAAATTTCTCTTCCGCCATTTGCCGTTTTTTTTAAGAATAATAAGCACTTTTTGCTTTCAGCTTCTCCGGAACGCTATTTGAAAAAAGAAGGAGAATTGATTCTTTCGCAGCCAATTAAAGGGACTGCGAAACGATTTCTGGATCCTGCAGCAGATGAAAAATCGAGAACTCAATTGGCTTTAGACCCAAAAGAACGTTCTGAAAATATTATGATTACGGATTTAGTTCGTAATGATTTATCGCATACAGCTCAAAAAGGTTCTGTAACTGTAACAGAGTTATGCAAAATTTATTCTTTTTTGCAAGTGCACCAAATGATTTCTACAGTTACTTCAAAATTAGATTATCAATACACTGCTGTTGATGTAATAAAAACCACTTTCCCGATGGGAAGCATGACTGGAGCGCCAAAAATTTCGGCAATGAAAATCATCGAAAATCTGGAAGAAACAAAACGAGGACTGTACAGTGGGGCAGTAGGGTATTTTACACCAGATGGTAATTTTGATTTCAATGTGGTAATCCGAAGTATCTTGTACAATAAGGAAAAAAAATACGTTTCTTTTTCAGTGGGAAGCGCCATAACATCTCAATCGATTCCTGAAAAAGAGTATGAAGAGTGCTTGCTTAAAGCCAAAGCTATGCGAGAAGTTTTAAGTTAAATCAAAATGAATTAATTACTTTTGAATATGCTACAGAAATTCCAAAATCATCTTCTCCACAATTTTCAGTTTTTGAATGGAAAAAAACTGCTTCTTGCTACAAGTGGCGGTATTGACAGTATGGTTATGGTGCATTTATTTAAGAAATTAGAATATAAAATTGGAATCGCACATTGCAATTTTCAACTCCGCGAAATGGAAAGTTTCGGTGATCAGGATTTTATTCAGGAATATGCTTCTGCCAATGGGATTCAGGTATTTATAACACAATTTGATACCAGAGCTTTTGCGGAAGATTATAAGCTTTCTACTCAAGTTGCTGCTCGCGAGTTGCGTTACAACTGGTTTTATGAATTATTGGAAACTGAAAAATTTGACTATATTCTCACCGCACATCATGCTGATGATAACATAGAAACCTTTCTCATCAATCTTACACGAGGGACAGGATTAGAAGGTTTAACTGGAATTCCGGAACAAAATGAAAAAGTGATTCGGCCATTTTTATTGTTTTCCCGAGAAGAAATTGAAGCGTATGCTAAAGAAAATACGATTCAATGGCGAGAAGACAGTAGTAATGCATCCGATAAATACCTTCGAAATAAAATTCGCCATCATGTAGTTCCGATGTTAAAGGAATTGAACCCAAATTTCCTTTCTTCTTTCCATAAAACGGAAACGTATTTGCAAGAAGCGCAAGCTATGGTTGAAGACGCATCAATTATCGTTTATCAACAAGTGGCAAAGCAGGACGATAAAAACATCCATTTTGATTTGAATAAATTGAAGAAATTGTCAAATTACAAATCGTATTTGTACCAATGGCTGAAAGAATTTGGATTTTCGGCTTGGGATGATATTTATGATTTGGTCGAAAGTCAATCAGGTAAGCAGGTTTTTTCTCCTGAGTTTCGATTGTTGAAAGACAGAGATTCGTTAATCCTAAGTCCGATAAATTTCGTAAATGAAAAGAAGGAGTTTTTAATCGAAGAAAATCAGGAAGAAGTTAATATTCCCTTAAAACTTTCCTTTTGTAAAGTAGCCGACATAAGTATCGTTTCAAATAAAACTATCTTTGTTGACGCCAATAAATTACGATTTCCATTGGTTTTACGGCATTGGAATGAAGGAGATGTTTTTCAGCCTTTTGGAATGGACGGCAAATCTAAAAAAGTGAGTAAGTTTTTTAAGGATGAAAAATTATCATTGATTGACAAAGAAAATACTTGGCTTTTATGTTCCAAAACTGAAATTGTTTGGATTGTTGGGATTCGTCAGGATAATCGTTTTAGAATAGAAAACGAAACACAAAATATACTTAAAATAGAATTAGAATAATGAGAAAATTACTATTTATACTTTTTGCTTTTTTGGCTTTTGCCAAAGTAAATGCGCAAATTCTTGATCCTGCAAAATGGACTACAAAAATTGAAAAAAAATCAGAGAACACGTATTTGTTAACTTTTAATGCAGTTATTGAAAAAGACTGGCATTTGTATTCTCAATTTACACCGGATGGTGGACCCTTACCATTAGAGGTGATTTTTAAAAATCAAAAAGGAAATTTTACTTTAGTTGGCAAAGCCAAAGAAAGTAAAACTACAACTGCTTTCAATGATGTTTTTGGAGTGAATGAAACCTTTTTTCATGATAAAGCTCAAATCCAACAAGAAATTAAAATCATAAACCTGAAGATTACCAAGATTGAAGCCGAGTTGAATTATCAGGTTTGTAAAGAAGTTTGTATAAATTTAGAGAAAAAATTTACTTTTACAATTCCATTTAATTCAAATATTGCGAAGGTAGTTATCCTTAAAGCGGATACCATAAGAGTGGACGCACTAGTTTCAAAACCGGAAGCAAAAGAAATCAATCTTCCTGCAAAAACAGAAGTTGTAGTTTCAAAACCAGCTTCTCAGAAAGGATTATGGTCTATTTTCTTCATTGCTTTTTTATCAGGATTTGCAGCCTTACTCACGCCTTGCGTTTTTCCGATGATTCCCATGACGGTAAGCTTTTTTACCAAACAGAGTAAATCAAAAGCCAAAGGAATACGGCATGCCATTATTTATGGAATTTCCATCATATTCATTTATGTGGTATTGGGATTTTTAGTAACGTGGATTTTTGGCGCTGATGCACTGAATGCATTGTCTACCAATGTTTGGTTTAATATTATATTCTTTATTTTATTGATTGTTTTTGCGGCTTCATTTCTTGGCGCATTCGAGATTATGTTGCCTAATTCTTGGGCAAATAAAGTAGACAGCCAAGCGGATAGAGGAGGAATAGTAGGAATATTATTTATGGCATTGGCGCTTGCCATTGTCTCTTTTTCTTGTACAGGACCTATTGTGGGAACGCTTTTGGTTGATGCTGCTTCCAAAGGAGGTATCGCACCGATTATAGGAATGTTAGGTTTTTCATTGGCCTTAGCCTTACCATTTATGTTGTTTGCGATGTTCCCGGGTTGGTTGCATTCGTTACCTAGATCTGGGGGATGGCTTAATACCGTAAAAGTAGTTTTGGGTTTTCTCGAATTGGCTTTGGCTTTCAAATTTTTATCAAATGCTGATTTGGTTTTACAATTGCATTTATTGGAAAGAGAAGTGTTTTTGGCGATTTGGATTGCTATTTTTGGAGCATTAGCATTGTATTTATTTGGAAAAATTGCATTACCACATGATAGTCCTATGACCCATATTTCAGTAGGAAGATTGTTAATGGGATTGCTGGTTTTGACGTTTACCATTTATTTAATCCCAGGACTTTGGGGGGCACCATTAAAATTGATTAATGCTTTTCCGCCACCAATGGAATACAGTGAAAGTCCAATGGGGTTTGGAGGCTCGGGCGTTAAAACGGCTACTGCTATCTTACCAGAAGGTGCCAAAAGTGGACCACACGGACTAGTTGTTTTTGATGATTACGAAAAAGGTTTGGCTTATGCTAAAATGGTAAATAAGCCTATCATGCTTGATTTTACAGGTTATGCTTGTGTGAATTGCAGAAAAATGGAAAATAATGTTTGGTCTGACGCGCGTGTTTTTTCTATTTTGAATAACGATGTTGTTTTGATTTCTTTATATGTTGATGATAAGCGCGAATTACCTAAAAATGAACAGTATATTTCTAAAACAACCGGAGCTGAAATCGAAACCATAGGTGATAAGTGGACTGATTTTATGATTTCAAAATACAAAACTAATACACAGCCATTGTACGTATTAACAGATTTAGAAGGAAATAATTTAAATGAAACAATTCCAACCATAAGTTATGTTGGAGTGGAAGAATATGTGAGTTGGCTAAAAATCGGAACCTCTAAATTCAAAAAATAAACCCTTTTTTGTTTCACAAATAGTAACCCTGTCCAATTTTATTGGACAGGGTTTTTTGCTTTTTTCGTGTTTTGAATGAAGTTTCCGAAACGATATTCTTTTAAATTCGCTTGTAAGGTGAATTTTTACTTGATGTTTTGCTACTTTAAGCGTGTCAAAGAAGGGCTCTAATCCTCTTTGAATTTAATTAGATTTCCCTTAAAGCTCATAAAATAAGGATACTTCTTCTTCAGTGTTTCTATTCGTAGTTTACTCACTATTGTTTTTAAAAAAGCTTTTTGATTTATAAAGTAAAAAAGGGTATGTTTTTTATTTATGGAATCAAATTTTCATCAATTCAAATTGAGAATCAGCTTCAAAAGCAAGCATGTTTTCTAATTATATATTTTATTTCCTCTGAAAATCACAAAATATGTAGTTCGCAGTTTTTTTTATTCCTTTAATCGGAAATGTATTAAAAATTGGATTAATGTATTCTTAATTACATAATTTAGTATTTAAGTTGATGGATTTTAGTTGTTTAAGTATGTTTTTTTGTTTTGTTTAAAAAGTATTTATCCGAAAGAGTTCCATTAAAATAAATCAAAAACAGAACCATCATTCTATTGATTTTACATTTTACAGTTAAGCATATAGTATTCGTTATTTTATTATTTTAATTCAATAAATATGAAAACATTTCTACGCAACTCTGGATTTTTAACTATTGTTTTTTTTATTGCAAATTTGTTTTTTGCAAATGTGGCTTTTGGGCAAGCAACGGTCGTCACCGATAAGGCAGATTATCAACCAGGTGATGCTGTTATAGTTACGGGTTCCGGTTGGCAATCGGGTGAAACGGTATCGTTGCATTTTGATGAAACACCGCAGGTATGTACCGGTGATCATTATCGGTCAACCATTGCAGATGCAAATGGAAATATTTATTATAATCAATTTTTGATTAATATAAAACATCTCGGAGTATCTTTTGTTTTAACTGCTACTGGACAAAGTTCAGGATTAAGTGCAACGACAATTTTTACTGATGGTGGTTTTGCATTTGGGATTACTGGACTTTCAAGTATACCTGTCGGAAATATTTTAGTGAACTATTCATGGCCAGAAAGTAGTGGTGGTGGAGGTAGTGGTACTATTTCAACACTTAATGGAGCTGTTTCCGGCAATAGTCAAAATAAAACATTAACCTTTTCATATTCTCCGAGTTCTACAATTATAACAGGAATTAAATATAATATCCTCAATTATACTATTACCAGAATTCAAAATGGTATTACTTCTGTATCAAGCCAGAAATCTAACTCAGGAGTAGACAGTGAGGCTAACAACATAAGTAAGAGCATAGTTGCTAATTATGGGGCTTTAGTGGCAAGTAATGTTACTGGTATTTATGGCAGTACAGTTTCATTGACTTCAACATTATATTCAAATTATCAAACAGCGACTGGTATTTCAGGAAAGACGATTACTTTTTATGTAGATGGAGCTTCAGTTGGGACAAGTAATACTAATGCTAGTGGAGTTGCAACTTTAAATTTAGATTTAACCAGTGTCCCTTCACTTGGAAAACTGAATTCAGGAGTCTATACCATTTCTAGTTCTTTCTCAGGTGATACCGATTATCTAGCGGTTTCCAGTGCTAACAGTACCTCTGGAATATTGACAGTAAATAAAAAATCAATTACTATTACTGCTGCAAACCAAACGGTAGTTTATGGTACACCCCTAGCTACAGTAACTGGGACGGGTACTTATACCGCTGCAGGCTTTATGACCCCAGATACTTCATCTGTGATTGGTGGTACAGCTACTTATACAACAACCTATACCGCAACAACCGCAGCAGCTACTGCAGGAGTAACGATTACCCCTGTTACAACCGCATTAACAGCCACCAACTATAGCTTTACACCTTTAAACGGAAGCATTACTATTAACAAAGCAGCACCAACAATAAGTGTGTCAGGAGCCCAAAATTTCACTTATAATAGTTCAGCTCAGGGTCCTTCAACCATTTCATACAATGGGGATGGTACCACTTCATTATTATATACTAATACAAGTGGAACTGTATATTCATCTGCAACTCCACCTACAAATGCGGGCAGTTACCAGGTAGTAGCCAGCGCAACAGCAGGTACTAATTTTAATACAGCTTCTTCGAGTGCTTTAGCTTTCACCATCGGTAAAGCTGCAACTACAACTGTGGTTACTGTCGCAGCCAGCCCATTTGTTTATACAGGTTCGGCACAAACACCAGCTACAGTTAGTGTAACAGGAGCAGGAGGTTTGAATTTAACACCAGCAGCTGATTTTACAAACAACACCAATGCCGGAACAGCAACCGCTAGTTATACTTATGCGGAAACTGCTAACTATCTATCAAGTTCAGACAGCGAAGACTTTACTATCGGTAAAGCTGCAACTACAACTGTGGTTACTGTCGCTGTCGGTCCATTTGCTTATACAGGTTCGGCACAAACACCAGCTACAGTTAGTGTAACAGGAGCAGGAGGTTTGAATTTAACACCAGCAGCTGATTTTACAAACAACACCAATGCCGGAACAGCAACCGCTAGTTATACTTATACAGAAACTGCCAACTATTTATCAAGTTCAGACAGTGAGAATTTCACCATCGGTAAAGCTGCAACTACAACTGTGGTTACCATCGCTGCCGGCCCATTTGCTTATACAGGTTCGGCACAAACACCAGCCACAGTTAGTGTAACAGGTGCAGGTGGTTTGAGTTTAACTCCAAGTGCTGATTTTACAAACAACACCAATGCCGGAACAGCAACCGCTAGTTATACTTATACAGAAACTGCTAACTATTTATCAAGTTCAGACAGTGAGAATTTCACCATCGGTAAGGCTGCAACTACAACTGTGGTTACTGTCGCTGCCGGTCCATTTGCTTATACAGGTTCGGCACAAACACCAGCTACAGTTAGTGTAACAGGTGCAGGTGGTTTGAATTTAACTCCAAGTGCTGATTTTACAAACAACACTAATGCCGGAACAGCAACCGCTAGTTATACTTATACAGAAACTGCCAACTATTTATCAAGTTCAGACAGTGAGAATTTCACCATCGGTAAAGCTGCAACTACAACTGTGGTTACCATCGCTGCCGGCCCATTTGCTTATACAGGTTCGGCACAAACACCAGCTACAGTTAGTGTAACAGGAGCAGGAGGTTTGAATTTAACACCAGCAGCTGATTTTACAAACAACACCAATGCCGGAACAGCAACCGCTAGTTATACTTATGCGGAAACTGCTAACTATTTATCAAGTACAGACAGTGAGGATTTCACTATCGGTAAAGCTGCAACTACAACTGTGGTTACTATCGCAGCAGGGACATTCACCTATGCAGGTTCTGCAATAACACCCGCTACGGTTACTGTAACAGGAGCAGGTAGTTTGAATCTGACACCTTCTGCGGTTTATTTGAACAACATCAATGCCGGAACAGCTACTGCAAGTTACACTTATGCAGCAACGGCTAACTATTTATCAAGTACAGACAGTGAGGATTTCACTATCGAAAAAGCTGCAACTACAACTGTGGTTACTGTCGCTGCGGGTCCATTTGTTTATACAGGTTCGGCACAAACGCCAGCTACAGTTAGTGTAACAGGAGCAGGAGGTTTGAGTTTAACTCCAGCAGCTGATTTTACAAACAACACCAATGCCGGAACAGCAACCGCTAGTTATACTTATGCGGAAACTGCTAATTATTTATCAAGTTCAGACAGCGAAGACTTTACTATCGGTAAAGCTGCAACTACAACTGTGGTTGCTATCGCTGCGGGTCCATTTGTTTATACAGGTTTGGCACAAACACCAGCTACAGTTAGTGTAACAGGTGCAGGTGGTTTGAATTTAACTCCAAGTGCTGATTTTACAAACAACACCAATGCCGGAACAGCAACCGCTAGTTATACTTATGCAGAAACTGCTAACTATTTATCAAGTTCAGACAGTGAGAATTTCACCATCGGTAAAGCTGCAACTACAACTGTGGTTACCATCGCTGCCGGCCCATTTGCTTATACAGGTTCGGCACAAACACCAGCCACAATTAGTGTAACAGGTGCAGGTGGTTTGAGTTTAACTCCAAGTGCTGATTTTACAAACAACACCAATGCCGGAACAGCAACCGCTAGTTATACTTATGCAGAAACTGCTAACTATTTATCAAGTTCAGACAGTGAGAATTTCACCATCGGTAAGGCTGCAACTACAACTGTGGTTACCATCGCTGCCGGTCCATTTGCTTATACAGGTTCGGCACAAACACCAGCTACAGTTAGTGTAACAGGTGCAGGTGGTTTGAATTTAACTCCAAGT
>NZ_JBLVPI010000009.1:0-176011 GCF_048284325.1 Flavobacterium esculini
CAATTTACCCCGAAATTAGGTGGTCAATTTGAACTGGAAAGTGGTGGTCAGTTTGCTCTGGAACTGGTGGTCAATTTACACTGGAAAGTGGTGGTCAATTTGACCGGTTTTTCCAATGTTTAACCTGTAAAAACAAAAAAGCCTCTACATCACTGTAAAGGCTTTCTGCAATTAGCTCCCTCTCTTGGGCTCGAACCAAGGACCCTCTGATTAACAGTCAGATGCTCTAACCAACTGAGCTAAGAAGGAAACTGTATATTTTTATTCTGGTAAGGAATGAACGTTTTTGTGTGTTTATAGTGAGGTTTGTTTCACTTGTAAAGCGGTGCAAAGATAGGGCTTAATTTGATTTCTGCAAGCAAAAATAAAACTTTTTTTAATTTTTTTTACTTCCCAAGAATTGCCTTGTAAATGTCGTTTCCATTAGCAAATAGTAACAGTGTTATAAGTAATACGAAACCAACCATTTGTGCGTTCTCTAGGAATTTATCACTTGGTTTTTTACCACTAACAATTTCATATAATAAAAACATTACATGGCCACCATCAAGTGCGGGAATAGGCAACAAGTTCATTACACCAAGCATAATTGATAATAAAGCAGTGATTGTCCAGAAAACTTCCCAACTCCAAGTATTAGGAAAAATATCAAATATAGCTTTAAAACCACCTACTTGTTTGTAAGCACCAGTACTTGGACTGAAAATCATTTTCAGCTGTTTTCCGTACCCTACTAATTGGTCTTTTCCTTTTGCTAATCCTACAGGGATTGATTCTAATAGGCCAAATTCCTGCTTACTAATTTTGTAATAGCCTAGTTTTTCAAGTGTAGCCATTCCTAAACCTCCAATTTGTATACCTAGTTTTCCATCTTTGGAAACGATAACAGGAACTTGTACTTCTTTTTGGTCTCTTAAAACAGTAGCGTTAATGGTTTTGTTTTTATTGTTTTCCAAAACTGTTTTGGCTTCATCAAAGTATTTTGTTTTTTGACCATTAAGAGCAATAACAATATCTTTTGGTTGTAAAGCAGTATTTTTTGAATCTGCAGCAACAGCTCCAATAACAAACGGCATTCTGATAGATACTAATGGTGCTTTTTCGTGTTTTGATAATTGATCCACAAAATCATTGGGCATTTTTATAGACTGCTCGGTTCCATTTCTTTCAATTAGAACTTCTTTTCCCATCACCACTTTGGCATTGATTCCATTATCAAAACGTTCTACTTTTTCGCCATCTATAGAGATGATTCTGTCACCTGTTTTGAAACCTGCATTTTGCATGGCCTTATTTTCGATCAAAAGACCGTCTTTCAAATCGGAGTTAGCAATATAGGTATCGCCATAAGCAAATGCCATTCCGATATAAATAATGAACGCCAGAATAAAATTCACGGTAACACCACCAAGCATAATAATCAAACGTTGCCACGCCGGTTTAGAACGAAATTCCCATGGTTGAGGGGGCAAAGCCATTTGCTCTTTGTCCATGCTTTCGTCAATCATTCCGGAAATTTTCACATAACCACCCAAAGGCAACCAACCGATACCGTATTCAGTTTCGCCAATTTTCTTTTTTAGAAGGGAGTATTTAACATCAAAAAACAGGTAAAATTTTTCGACTCTGGTTTTAAATAATTTAGCAGGAATAAAATGTCCTAATTCGTGAAGTATAATAAGTAATGATAAGCTCAATAAAAATTGAGAAAGCTTGATAACTATGTCCATTTTTTAATTTTAGTTCTTTTACAACGTACAAAAGTAAGGTTTTCTATTTGTTTAATTTACAATAATTGTTCCATACCGTTTTAAATGTTTGTTAATTAATTAAATTTCAATTTTTACTCTCAGTTATGTCCCTTAACTTTACTTTTATGAAACGGTTTTCCCGTTATTTTCATTTAAAAACACACATTAAAATCAATAATATGTCTTCAAAATTATTTTCACCACTTCAAATAAAAAATATTACGCTTAAAAATAGAATTGTTATATCTCCCATGTGCCAATATTCTGCCACAGACGGTTTTGCCAATGACTGGCATCTTGTGCATTTGGGCAGTCGTGCCAGTGGCGGAGCGGGATTAATTATTCAGGAAGCGACTGCAGTTTCCCCCGAAGGCAGAATTTCCCCTGGGGATTTGGGACTTTGGAAAGACGAACAAATCGAAAAAATGCAAGCGATTAATCGTTTTATTAGGAGTCAAAATTCAGTTCCCGGAATTCAATTGGCGCATGCCGGAAGAAAAGCCAGTGCCGCTGCGCCTTGGGAAGGAGGCAGAAAATTAGATGAAACCCAAGGCGGTTGGGATACTGTATCGCCAAGTGCGGTCGCCTACCATGATAATGAAAAAATGCCTATTGCATTAGACAAATCGGGAATTGAAAAAGTAATTTCCGATTTTAAAGCGACTACCAAAAGAGCCGTTCAAGCTGGTTTTCAAGTATTGGAAATTCATGCGGCTCACGGCTATTTATTACATCAGTTTCTTTCGCCTTTGTCTAATTTTCGAACGGATGAATATGGAGGAAGTTTCGAAAACCGAATTCGTTTAACGTTAGATATTGTGGAAGCAGTACAATCAGAATGGCCGCAAAATTTGCCTTTGTTTGTTAGAATTTCTGCTACGGATTGGGCGGAAGGCGGTTGGAACATCGAAGAATCAGTTCAACTTTCGAAAATACTAAAAGAAAAAGGGGTGGATTTAATTGATGTTTCTTCAGGCGGATTAGTGTCACACCAACAAATTCCGTTAGGACCCAATTACCAAGTTCCTTTTGCAGATAGAATAAAAAAAGAAACGGGAATAATGACAGGTGCAGTAGGATTAATCATAGCATCCAGTCAAACGGAAGAAATAATTGCAAGCGGAAAAGCCGATTTGGTTTTGTTCGCAAGAGAATCACTTAGAAACCCAAATTTAGGATTGACGTTCGCCCAGGAACTTCAAGCGGATGTTCAATGGCCAAAACAATATGAAAGAGCAAAAATTAAATAATCACACATTTTATCTTTGATAACACAAAGTTTTTCTGTCAAATCGAGCGCAGTCTAGATTCTTTTTAATATTTAGATCGAACAAAAAGGTTCGAATGGGTATCAAGAACCAATTCTTCAATGAACTTAGATTCCTTATGGGTTTCAAAATTTAACCACACAAGGAATATAAGTTCCCCTGATTTTTAAAATTAAAAGTTATAAATTCGTGTTCGACTAAAAAAAACAGCACATGCAAAAAATAAGAACTGCTTTACTATCCTACGGAATGTCAGGAAAAGTGTTCCACGCTCCGTTTATCTCATTTCATGAAGGATTTGAACTGATTGGTTCCTGGGAAAGAAGTAAAAAATTGATACACGAGGATTACCCTTCGGTTAAAAGTTATGCCACAATGGAAGCTTTACTCGAAGATGATGTCGATTTGGTGATTGTAAATACGCCAGTGGATACGCATTATGAATATGCCAAAAAAGTATTGCTTGCGGGAAAACACGCCATTGTCGAAAAAGCATTTACCACCACCGTTGCCCAAGCGCAGGAATTAGCTGCTTTGGCAAAAGAAAGAGGAGTAAAGCTAGCCGTTTTCCAAAACAGAAGATGGGACAGCGATTTCAAAACCGTGCAGAAAATTATTTTGGAGAAGAAATTGGGTGACATTGTGGAAGCTGAATTCCATTTTGATCGTTACAATCCGCTTTTGAGTCCTAAATCACACAAAGAAACTGCCAATTCCGGAGCTGGAATTCTAAAGGATTTAGGTCCGCATTTGATTGATCAAGCCTTGTGTTTATTTGGTTTGCCCCAATCCGTTTTTGCTGATATCAGAATCACGCGAGAACATTCTTTGGTAGATGATTATCTAGATATTTTGCTTTATTATCCTGATTTTAGAGTCCGATTAAAAGCTAGTTTTTTTGTAAGGGAAGCCATTCCGTCTTTTATGATTCATGGGAAAAAAGGTTCTTTCTTAAAACCACGAGGCGATGTGCAGGAAGACGATTTAAAACTTGGAAAAAAACCAAATTTAGACACTTGGGGAAAAGAACCTGAGAGTAAAGAAGGCACTTTACATACTGAAATTGAGAACGACATCTTTAACGCGAAAGTACCAACACTTCAAGGCAACTATTACGATTATTTTGATGGCGTTTACAATTCCATTTCAAATGATACACCAGAGCCGGTAACCGCTCAGGATGGGATTCATGTGATGCAAATCATTGAAGCCGCAATAAAAAGTAGCGAACAGAAGAGAGTAATTGATTTGTAGTTCAGAATGATGGTTCTTTAAATTTTTTTGCCACAAATTTAAAGAAAGTGGTTGGACATTGACAAAGAATTGGTAATTCCGAAAATACGCAGTGATGAAAATGGGTTTATCAAAGAGGATAAAAAAATAAATTTTCTACTACATTAATCTGCTGAATCTGCGTAAAAATTTTTAGCACGCAGATTTTGCAGATTCAGCAGATTTTATAAACCATAATACTATTTCGAATTCTTAACCAAACATTTGAAAAGAGTTAGATAGAATTACACGAAAACACGGATTCCTGTAGTCCCTAAATAGAAATTTGTGGCGAATAACTTCTAAATACGAATGCTTTTTTAGTCTAATTTATAAACAATAACGATATATTCCTTGGTTAATGTGTTGTTTCGACATAATGAATGATTGCTTTTCGTACTTTTGACCTAGGAAATTCTAAAACTCATTCTTTTGATAGATTTAAACTTTTTAGGCAGATTCAAAGCGAAGGGAAAATACAAGAAAACGTACAAAGATGCTAAGGTTTCTTATTTGAACAGAATTCGTTGGGCAGTGTCCATGTTTTATTTTGGTATGGGTTTGTGTTTTGCCACTTGGGCAAGCCGAATTCCGGATATCAAAACGGCATTACACCTTAGTGAAGGCGATTTGGGAACCATTTTATTTGCAGTTCCTGTAGGACAGTTAGCCATGATGCCCTTTTCAGGAAAATTGGTTACTCGTTTTGGCAGCCATCGCATTCTCCCTTATTCTATTATAATGTATGCCTTTAGCTTGACCACTTTAGGACTAGCCCAAAATGCTTGGCAACTGGGTCTTGGATTATTTTTCTTTGGAATTTTCGCAAACTTAACTAACATATCCGTAAATACGCAAGGAGTGTACACAGAAGGGCTTTTTAAAAGAACCATCATGTCCTCTTTTCATGGGATGTGGAGCTTAGCTGGATTTACAGGAGCTTTAGTCGGCTTGGGAATGTTGTCACTAGAACTCAATACGTATACGCATTTTCTGATCGTTGCGGGAATCGCAGTTTTGTTAATGGCTTTTAATTTCAAATTCTTAATTAAAGCCAAAGAAACCATCCAAATCGAAAAGAAAAAAGGATTCAGAAAACCAGACAGATCTCTAGTCATGTTAGGAATCATTGGGTTTTGTTGTATGGCCAGCGAAGGTGTTATGTTTGATTGGAGTGGTGTTTATTTCAAAGATATTGTCAAAGCGCCTGGGCCATTAGTAATTTTAGGCTATACTTCTTTTATGATTATGATGGCAAGTGGCCGTTTTTTTGGGGATGGTTTAACTCAAAAATTTGGACGAAAAACAGTAATGCAAATCAGTGGTTGTATGATTTCCTTTGGCTTATTTACTGCCGTATTCTTCCCATTCATAATTCCGTCAACAATCGCTTTTATGTTTGTAGGATTGGGAGTTTCCACTATTATACCAACTCTTTATAGCATTGCAGGCAAGCATCCAACGATCCCAACCGGCGAAGCCTTAACAGCTGTTTCCAGTGTAAGTTTCCTTGGGTTTTTAATGGGGCCACCCATAATTGGTTACATAGCCGAGGCATTTGGTTTGCGATTTTCATTCGCTTTCATCGGTATTTTCGGATTTCTCATTGCACTGATGGTTTCCAGAATCAAAGCAATTCAAGACTAGTTTTTTAGGAACACAACATCCCGTTTTTATAAGAATACATACACCCGATGGCAGCAAGTATCCTTTTTCTCGTTTTTTTACGAGAAAAAGGATACTTGCTGCCATCGGGTGTATTGACTACGCTTATAATTTCTTAGAATAGTTCCACATTGCAGAGGTTTTAAAAAAATATAAGATTTTTTTTATAAAAAATAACAACTTAATAGTTTTTTTCTTATTTTTAACATAGAATTTAAAGAGTACGCTATTTAAGTTGAGTTTAAAATTCTAATACCACACTTTAAGAATTTTATTCGATCTAAAAATACCACTTTCCAAAAACAATTTTTTTCCATTTTCTGATTCTTTATTCTATTTAAGGTTAATCTTTCCGTGTTCAAAAAAAATCATCATTATCAGTAATCTTGATTGTCAAAGGACTGGATTTGACTAACTAAAAATAGAATAAAGAATTTTTATATATAGTGCATTCTAATTCGCTCATAAAAGACCTCATACGCTTATGATAAAAATTACCCTTATTCTCTTTTTTTTTGTTGCAATACCTTTTGCTTTTGCACAACAAGAAATAGGGATTACTGGAAAAGTTATGGATTCCAAAACACAACAACCATTATCTTATGTTGTAGTTACCATTCAAAATACGAATTTAATGCAGCTGACAACAGTTGATGGGAAATTTAGATTTGACACGGTTCCCGCAGGCGAACAATTGGTTTTATTTCACAGTCAAGGATATAAAGACGCCTTATTTCCAGTTGAAATTATAGCGGGACAAATACTCGATTTAGACACAATACTATTAGAAGAAGATCAAACATCAGAACAACAAACCGGTTTAATAGCACTTTCGGAAAGTGATCTAAGCGATGACAACAGCGGCTCCGAAAGCACCTCCGGGCTTTTGCAATCCTCCAAAGATGCTTTTCAGCAAGCGGCCGCGTTCAATTGGGGACAAGCCCGGTTTAGGATACGGGGGTTGGATAGCGAGCATTCCACGATGATGATTAATGGTGTTTCCATGAACAAATTGTACGATGGCAGACCGCAATGGGGCGATTGGGGCGGACTCAATGATGCCCTCCGCAATCAGGAGTTTTCCATAGGAACCGCTCCTTCAGATTACACTTTTGGCGGAATATTAGGCACTCAGGAAATCAATACCCGCGCTTCCATTTACAGACCTGGCACCCGAATTTCATTTTCAGGAACCAATACTAATTACAGTTGGCGAATGATGGGAACCTATGCTTCCGGAATGAATGCGCAAGGTTGGGCATTTGTGATTTCGGCAGGAAAGCGATGGGCACAAGAAGGGTATTTTGAAGGAACAAATTACGATGCTAATTCCGCCTTTATAAGTTTGGAGAAGAAATTAAATGACAATCATTCGCTCAATTTCACAGCTTTTTATACACCAAATTCAAGAGGGAAGAATTCTCCAAATACCACCGAAGTTACCCAATTAACAAATGAAAAATACAATTCTTATTGGGGTTTTCAAGATGGAAATAAGAGAAATTCGAGAGTGAAAGCCATCGAAGAACCCATCTTAATGCTAAATCATTATTTTAAACTCAATGACAAGACAAATCTAACTACCGGCTTGATGTATCAATTCGGAAAAATTGGAAATAGCAATATCGATTATCAAAATGCGAATAGTCCAGATCCTGCCTATTATAGAAA
This sequence comes from Flavobacterium esculini, assembly GCF_048284325.1. Taxonomy (NCBI): domain Bacteria; kingdom Pseudomonadati; phylum Bacteroidota; class Flavobacteriia; order Flavobacteriales; family Flavobacteriaceae; genus Flavobacterium; species Flavobacterium esculini. Next base: position 7,628 of record NZ_JBLVPI010000009.1, read on the forward strand.
ACTGCCAAGTTATTACAGTTCGCATTATGAATCAGATAACGGGGAATTTTCAGGAGAATTTTCGCCAGATTTAGAGAATGCCGAGAAAAGTAGAGTACTGTTTTTAGCCAATCAGCAAATAGATTGGAACGGGATGTACCAAGCCAATCAAAACCCGATTGTTGATGCAAACGGAATAATTTCGGGTTATGAACCTTCCAAAAGTAAGTATATTTTGTATGAAGATCGAACCGATGATAAAACAATCGTGGCGACTTCTACATTCAATACACAGCTCACGGAAAATGTTATTTTGAATGCTGGGGGATCTTTCAAAAACTTGAAATCGCACAATTATCAGAAGCTTTTGGATTTATTGGGAGGTGCTTACTTTGAAGATATTGATGGGTTTTATAACGGAAACCAATCGCAATCGGACTTGAATAATCCAAACCGTCAAGTGGTCGTTGGTGATGCATACGGATACAATTATAATTATGTTGCCAATACGCTGGATGCGTTCACACAATTTAAATTTTCGTACAATAAAGTAGATTTTTATCTGGCTCAAAGTTTCTCGAGTACCAATTATCAAAGAGAAGGTTTGTACAGAAATGGAATTTACGAAACTAATTCCTTTGGAAAAAGTGAGAAAGCAACATTCGAAAATTTTGGTTTCAAAGGAGGATTGACCTATAAAATATCCGGAAGACAACTGTTGATTTTTAACGGAGCGCATTTGACAAAAGCCCCAACAATCAGGAATACATTTCCCAATTCTCGATTAAATAACAGGATTGTTGATGAACTGGAAAGTGAAAATACCAGTAGTTTGGATGCGAGTTACAGCTATCGTTCTCCAAGATTCAAAGCCCGATTAACCGCTTTTTATACGTTGATAAAAGATGCCACACAAACGTCATTCTTTTACGCTGAAGGAATTTTTGATGATGGTGCGGGATATAATAATACAAGTGCTTTTGTGAGTCAGACGCTAAGACATTTGAACAAGAAAAATCTGGGCACCGAATTAAGTCTGGAGTACCAAATAAACTCAACGTTGAAAACCACTTTTTCGACAGCTTTGGGGGAATATACGTATGACAGCAATCCAAAGGTAATAGTGACTAATGATGCCGAAGCTTCAATAGAAAACACAAATCCTGTTTTCGATTTTGGAACCGCAGCTTTGAAAAACTACAAACAATCTGGTTCGCCACAACAAGCCTATTCGTTGGGAATTGAATATCGGGATCCTAAGTTTTGGTGGATTGGAGTGAATCTAAATTATTTAACAAATAGTTATATTGATGTTTCTCCCATTGCCAGAACAGATCACTTTTTTATCAATCCCGCCAGCGGATTTACCTTTCCGGAAGCAACCGAAGAAAGAGGTAAGGAATTATTGCAACAGGAAAAATTTACGCCAACAACATTGTTAAATATTGTTGGCGGAAAATCATGGCGTATTTATGGGAAGTATGTAGGTCTTTTTGTCAGCATCAATAATGTGCTCGATGTTACTTACAAAACGGGCGGTTATGAACAGGCCAGAAATGCCAATTTTAGGCAACGCAATCAGGATGTTTCCAGTGGAACACCATCTTTTGGCAACAAATATTTTTACGGGTACGGAAGGACTTATTTCGTCAATCTTTCCATCAATTTATAGATAAAAACGTATTACGCAAGGAACAGAACAATTAATATATTCCAAAATTTATATGACCTTATACTTCTTATATGTTTCAAAAAACGACTAAAATGGTTCCACCATAGGAGAAATATAAGGACATGTAAGCAGATATTTTAGACAAATCATTTTTAACAATAAATAGTCATCTATGAAACCAACTTTCAATTCCCTGTTTTTTTCTATAGCAATCGCCATCCTTTTTACAAGTTGTGTAAATGATGCCGTTGACATTCCTAAACTAACTTGTACCCAACCGGATTTAACCGTAAACCGAACCGCTGCCGAAGTTAGGGAAAATGCCAATGCAATTGTAACCCAATACAAGTATGACGACATCATAGAAGCTTATGTTGTTTCCAGCGATGAATCGGGAAATTTTTTCAAGTCTATTTCCTTTCAAACTTTGGCAACAGCCACAACGCCGGCTATAGGTTTTAGTGTTCCGATGGATGCTACAAACTTGTATATTGATTACAGATTAGGCAATAAAGTATATTTAAAACTAAAAGACCAATACACGGATATTTCGTTTGGTGGCATGCGCATAGGAAGCATTTTTGTCAATTCTTACAATGAAGGTGGAGTAGGGCGACTTTCCCAAAATGACTATAAAAAAGTGCTGAATGCTTCTTGTATAACCGTAAAAGAAGAACTTCTAGTAAAGACAATTTCGATGGAGGATTTATTAAATGATTCTAATTTGAATACTTTGGTCGAATTATCCGATGTTCAGTTTACGGCGGATGCTGTTGGTCGCCATTATTTTGAGGAAACCAATAATGTGGGTGGCGCAACCAATTGGGGTTTGATGGATAAATTAGGGAACCAAGTGTATTTTAGAACTAGTAGTTTTGCTGATTTTTCGAGTAGTATAGTTCCTAATGGGAGCGGAAAAGTAAGAGGGGTTTTAACAAAATATGGAACGGATTATCAACTATTACCACGGTCCGAGAAAGATGTTATGATGACTGGAACTAGAGGAGCTCCTTTTTTCTCTCAAGATTTTGAAACGGTGATTGATAAATCAAATTTGAGTCTTCCGGGATGGACAAATAGTGTTCAAAAAGGAGCACTTTCCTGGAAAGGAACAGTATATTCCGGAAATGGTTATGCCGAATTCAATATTTCAGGCGCAAAGGTGATTTCGAATGTGGCTTGGTTGATTTCTCCAAAAATCGACATGGACAAGCATACTAATGAAGTCTTGACTTTTAGGGCTGCCCAACATCATTTAGACGTGGATTCCCAATTGAATTCTTTGGAAGTTTATGTTTCCACTAATTTTGACGGATTGAATGTGGCTAATGCGACTTGGATTCCAGTTTTGGCAAAATTACCAAAACAAGCCACACCTTGGTATCAATTTATAGGGAGTGGGGTAATAGATTTATCTTCTTATAAAGGTAAAATCAACATCGCTTTCAAATATACAGGTTCCGGAAAAAATCTGGCTTTGGACGGCGCTTTTCAAGTGGATGATGTGCAGGTCTTTGGAAATTAATATTGGTCACATAGCAGTGAAAAATACAATTTATGTAGCGTGTATTTTATATATTTGCAGCCTTACAAATTAAATTAAAATTTATGAAATCTATTTTATTAGCATTAGTTTCTATACTATTTGTTTCTTGCTTATCAGATGGTGGAGCATCTAAACCGGTTGATTATACGGCTCAAAACGAAAAAGAAATTGTTGATTATATCGCCAAAAATCATTTAACTGCTCAAAGAAGCGATTCAGGGTTGTATTATGTGGTTAATGAAGCTGGGACCGGTGCGCAACCTACCGCAACGTCTAATGTAACGGTGGCGTACAAAGGTTATTTTACCAGCGGAAATGTATTTGATGAAAGTAAAGCGGAAGGAATTTCTTTTGGATTGAATCAAGTAATAAAAGGTTGGACAGAAGGAATTCCTCACTTTAAAGTAGGAGGCAGCGGTATTCTTTTAATACCGTCTCACCTAGGATATGGAAGTAGTGGTAGTGGTCCTATTCCTGGTGGTTCCGTACTTGTTTTTGAAGTTAAACTTATTGCAATAAATTAGAAATTGATTGTTTAAATCACTTTGGTTTTTTCAACGAAAACCAAAATAAAAGGCTGTCTGAAAAGACAGCCTTTTTACTTAATTATTTTTTGGTTTCAACTATACTAATAGCATAACCTCCGCCTGGAGCGCTGAGTTGTGCTAGTTTTGATTTGTTGGTCACCGTCATTTTACGAATTGTATACGCTTGCGGATTTGTTTTATAATGCGCATCCTTAGCATCTGCATAAATCGTGGCTACATACGTTTTTCCTTTTTCCAAGAAATCAAATTTGATCGTTGAAGTACGAGGAGTTTCTCCGTTTACATTCCCAATAAACCAGTTGTTAGACACTTTTGCTTTACGCGCAACGGTAACATATTGACCTGGTTCTGCTTCTAGGTATTTACTGTCTGTCCAATCTACCGCTACATCTTTGATAAACTGAAATGCATCTGCAAATCGGTCATAATTTTCAGGTAAATCGGCTGCCATTTGCAACGGACTGTACATCGTTACATATAAAGCCAGCTGATTTGCAATTGTACTGTTGACATGTGATTTATTATCAGGATTGATTTTGCTTAAATCCATTTCAAAAATACCCGGAGTATAATCCATCGGTCCGCCCACTAAACGGGTAAAAGGCAATACGGTTACATGGTTTGGTTTAGATCCGCCAAAAGACTGATATTCAGTTCCTCTTGCTGCCTCGTTACCAATTAAATTTGGATACGTTCTACAAATACCTGTTGGACGAATAGCCTCGTGAGCATTGACCATGATTTTATATTCAGCTGCTTTTTCGACAGCATATTGATAATGATTGACAATCCATTGGCTGTAATGATTTTCACCTCTTGGCAAAATATCACCTACATAACCACTTTTCACAGCATCATAGCCATTGTCTTTCATAAACTGATAGGCTTTGTCCATATGACGCTCGTAATTACGAACAGATCCAGAAGTTTCATGGTGCATAATCATCTTGATTCCTTTTGATTTTGCATATTCATGTAGCCCTTTAATATCAAAATCCGGATATGGAGTTAAAAAATCAAAAACATAATCTTTTGAATGTCCAAACCAGTCTTCCCAACCTTCATTCCAACCTTCGACCAAAACTGCATCAAAACCGTTTTTGGCTGCAAAATCAATATATTTCTTCACATTGGTGGTAGTAGCACCATGCTTGCCATTTGGTTTTGCTTTTGCAAAATCAGTAACTCCAAGTTGTACCGTTGGAAATTCATCGGTGTAAGCCCATGAGCTTTTTCCGGTAATCATTTCCCACCAAACACCTACATATTTAACTGGTTTTATCCATGAAGTATCTTCAATTTTACAAGGGTCATTCAAGTTTAACGTCATTTTTGAAGCCAGAATTTCTCTTGCGTCATCATTAACAATTATCGTACGCCAAGGCGAATGGCTTGGAGCCTGCATATATCCTTTATCTCCTTTTGCATCTGGTGTCAACCAAGATTCGAATACCATGTTTTTATCATCCAGATTCAAATGCATGCAAGAATAATTGATTAATGCCGCTTCGTGTAAATTGATATACAATCCGTCGCCTGTTTTTAGCATAAGCGAAGTCTGAACTCCTGTTGTAGAAAAAGACTTTTGAGAAACATTTGCAGTAGTTGCTTTTTCAGTAAGTCCTCTAATTTCTGATAATTTTGAGGTAGTATAATCATATTCTTGGGTATCATAATCACCAGGAATCCAAAAAGCGGTATGATCGCCTGTCATTGCAAATTGGGTTCTTTCTTCTTTGATTACAAAATAAGTAAGGTTTTTTTGCGAAGGAAACTCATAACGGAATCCTAGACCATCGTCAAACAAACGAAAACGAATAACAATTTGTCTGTCGGTTTCTTTTTGATTTAAGGTTACTGCCAATTCGTTATAATGATTGCGAATTGAGGCAACTTCTCCCCAAACTGGTTTCCAGTTTTCATCAAAAGTGGATGTCTTAGTGTCAATAACAGTAAAATCATTTAACAATGATTTTTTATCATTTTTTAGCTCAAGACCTAATTTACTGGGTTTCACAACCGCTTTGCCTTTGTAATTTAAACTGTAACTAGGTGTTCCGTCATTTTGTAATGAAAAGGTCATTACAAATTTTTCATTCGGTGATTTTAACTGCTGTGCATTTGCAGTGTTAAAAAAAGCGAGCCAAAGTAAGGCTGCAAAAAGAAATTGCTTCATTTTTTAAATAGAATTTAATAATTAATTTTTTAGGTTTGGTAATAGAATGTGATTTTCACGAAATCGATTTATTGAAAAACTCAAAGTTTTAATCCCAATTCCGAATTTCGAGAAAGTAAAAGTAAACGCTTTATGCGCTACATATTTTCATCATTCTAAAAAAGTAGATTGTGTTTCTGTTTTTAATATGCAATATACTGAATAACTGTTTATTATGTAAATTTATTGTTTAAAAAAAGTAGTGCGTTTATAATAAAAAAGAAGTCTTCCAGATTGTTTTAACCTGCAAGACCTCCTTGAAAAACAGATTTTTTCTATTTTAAACTAGTTCCTATTCGCATTACTTTTGCTTCAAATTCCTCACGTGGACCCGCTGCTTTATTTTTGAGTTGTGAACGGTAATTGTAAATTGTAGATACAGAATACCGAAGGAATATTGAAATTTTTGCGCTATCCTTGATGCCCAAACGGATGAGTGCAAAGATTCTTAATTCAGTATTCAGCAGTTCTCCTTCCTTCAATTGTGTTGCTTCATCATCAACCAGCAAAGCTTTAAACTCTTCGATAAAATTCGGAAAGAGTTGTAAAAACGTTTTGTCGAAAGTAGTATAAAACGCTGCAAGTTCCTTTTCGATAAACTGTTTTGATTTTACGGCACTGATCAGGTCGTTCATTTTTCCGGTAGTCGCCATGACATTCAATTTTCGACGGTATTCATCTAATTTGCCAATGTAATCTGAACACTGGTCCATGTAACGGCCAATGTATATTTCCTTCAAAAGATTGGCTTCGGTCAGCGTATAATTGGTCTCATTCAATTTTTCATTGAAAGTATTTAATTCGGTATTCAGTTCAGAAAGCTTGGTGTTGGCCAAACTTAAATCCTGTTTCGCTTTGGACAATTTCTTCATTTGCTTAAAAAGTAAAAAAAGCAGCACCAACAAAAACACCGATAAGATACTGGCACTTATCAAAAACAGAATTAATTGGAGCCGGTTGGTTTCATTTTGTTTTTGATACGCCTCGTTGATGATGGGCATCATCTTAGATATTTCATAGGTTCTTAAGCGCGCATTGCAAAAAAGGGCATCTTCGAGGGAACGTTTTATATATTTGTAAGCACGGTCAATATCTCCGTTTTCATACATTAGAAAAGCCAAAGAACGCAACGAAATATATTCCTTTTTGGCTAATTGCAAATCAGAAATAGCAGAAATTGTCAACCATTTTTGCTCCTGTATAGGATCTTTTTTTACGCGATACGCCTGCGAAATAAGATAGGCGATAACAGCTTTGTCAGGACTATTAAGAGCAATATTCGGAAAATAGTTTAGTAATAAATGCAGCATCTCCTTGTGTTTTCCAGCATCAAGAAGCGTACTGGATTTCGCCATAATATAGGCACTTGATTGCGTTGGATAAAAATTTAAGGAGGAGTCACGGTACTTCTTGGTCAGTAAAACATACTTTTCTTTTTCTTGGGGTGAAGCCGCATAATCTGACATATACCCATAAACCACGCTGTTTACGGTAAAATAATATCCTTTTAGATCGGGAGTTGTATTGATGTTGATGGTATTAAGGATGTCGGTTGCTTCCTTGTACATTCCTAATGTTCCCATGATGGAAGCCAGATTTAATTGGGCATCATTTAGCTTTCTATCATCCTTTAATTTTTCGGCTATTTGAAAACTCTTTCGGGCGTAAATCAATGCCGAGTCCGACTGATATAATTTATATTCCGAATACAATTTTCCGTAAATGGCATATTTTTGAAGATCGGCAGCAGTGTATTGCAGCAGTCCTTTGAGTTTGTTTATCTCATTCTCTTTTTTATTCGAATACAATTGGTAATCCCCTACTGTTTGATCCAATTCATCCAACAGCGAATCAAAATTATTTTGCCCAAAAAGAAGAACGGGAAATAGCGATGCAATAAATAATGTCAGAAATCGATTCATTCAAATGAGATTAAATTCGTGTAAAAATAATTAAAAATCAAAGTAACTCCTAAAGTACGTAGGGCAAACGCAGGAGAGTTGTTTTTTAGCCACGAATTACACGAATTTTCAATAGTTTTTTTAAATTAAAGACTAATTCGTGGCAAAACTTTTCTTTAGTCTAATTTCCGGCTCGACCAAAAAAACTATCATTATTCACACCTTCTGACTTTTTTATAAACCCATAATTACATAAGTCCCTGACAAATCATTAAATTTGTAGCTTATTTAAAGACATGTTAGAAAAAGAAGTAATAAATTTCGAAAAAACGGCTATAGTTGGTATTGTAACTCAAAATCAAAGTGAAGAGAAACTAAACGAATATCTTGACGAATTAGAATTTTTGACCTTTACCGCTGGGGGCCAAGTGGTAAAACGTTTTTCGCAAAAAATGGAACGCCCAAATCCCAAGACTTTTGTTGGAACAGGAAAAATAGAAGAGATTCATCTTTTTGTAAAAGAAAATGATATTTCGACTTTGGTATTTGATGATGAATTGTCGCCATCACAGCAAAAAAATATATCTAAAATTATTACGGAATGTAAAATCTTGGATAGAACGCACCTTATCCTTGATATTTTTGCGCAACGTGCCGAAACTTCGTATGCAAGAACGCAAGTAGAATTAGCGCAATGCCAATATTTATTACCAAGACTTTCCGGAATGTGGACGCACCTTGAACGTCAAAAAGGGGGAATTGGAATGCGTGGACCTGGGGAAACGGAGATTGAAACAGACAGACGTATTGTTCGTGACCGAATAGCGTTATTGAAAGAAAAAATAAAAACCATCGACAAGCAAATGGGTGTGCAACGCGGTAATCGTGGGGCTATGGTTCGTGTGGCTTTGGTAGGATATACCAATGTGGGGAAATCAACCTTGATGAATGCAGTAGGGAAAAGTGATGTTTTTGTTGAAAATAAACTTTTTGCAACACTTGATACCACTGTTCGAAAAGTAGTGATTAAAAACTTGCCTTTCTTGCTTTCGGATACCGTAGGATTTATTAGAAAATTGCCAACACAATTGGTTGATTCTTTCAAAAGTACGCTGGATGAGGTTCGTGAAGCCGATTTGCTATTGCATGTGGTGGATATTTCGCATCCTGAATTTGAAGATCATATCGCATCGGTAAATCAAACTTTATTGGATATCAAAGCCAATGACAAACCGGTAATTATGGTTTTCAATAAAATTGATGCCTACAAACCACTGACTATTGATGATGATGATTTAATGACCGAAAAAACACCGAGACATTTCACTTTGGAAGAATGGAAATCGACTTGGATGAGTAGAGTAGGAGAGCAAAATGCCTTATTTATTTCGGCAACAAACAAAGAAAATTTCGAGGAATTCAGAGAACGCGTTTACGAAGCCGTAAGACAAATTCACATCACCCGTTTTCCGTACAATAAGTTTTTATATCCCGATTATAAAGACGCTGTGGAGAAAGAAGAAAAAGATAAAGAAGAAGAAATCGAATAATTTTCTCAAAAACATAAAATACAACAATCCCTTTTGACATTTTCGAGAGGGATTTTTTTTGAGCATGCCCAAGCTTTCACGATGTTACAGCTGCGTCAGGCTCTTCGCTATAAACGAAGTTCACTGAACTCCTATAAAAAATAAGCGCTAGGTGTAGTAATCTCCCGAAGAAAAATCGGGGGGATTTCCGCTGCCATCCCTCATGCGTCTCGGTTTAACGAGAATGAGTCGCATAAATATTTAGATCCCACTAGCGCTCGTTTGTCCCCGTTCTCTGGTGCTCGTTTGCAACGAGTACCTATTTAAATTAAGAAACAAATTATAGCGTTTGCAACGCGGATTGCTAAAACCGGAGTACCTTTAAACAACTATACTGCTATTTTATATTAGAGTTTCTTAAAATCAATATATTTGAAAAAAAATGTCTGAGAAATACAAAGTTATCGATAGTACAGTGCCTACTTTTATTACTATAACAATTGTAGATTGGGCAGATTTATTTGTACGACCTAATTATTGTACTATTTTAGATGAATCCTTAAATTATTGTATCAAGGAAAAAGGATTGAGTGTGCATGCTTATGTATATATGACTAGTCATATTCATTTAATTGTAACAGCATTTGATGGTGAATTGCAAGATGTTATTCGGGATTTTAAAAAATTCACTTCAAAAAAACTGATAGAAGCGATTAAAGAACATCCTGAGAGCAGGCGAGAATGGCTGTTACGGAAATTTAGTTTTGAAGCTCAAAAATCAGGAAGAGCTAAAAATTATAAAGTATGGCAAGATGGTTTTCATCCGGTTATATTGGATACTTTAGAAAAAATAGAGCAGCGTGTAAACTACATACATTATAATCCTGTTGAAGCCGAAATCGTTTTTCATGAAAGAGATTATGTAAACAGTAGCTATAGGAATTATGAAGAAGACAATACTGTTTTTTGTAATGTAAATGTCGAACCTTTATGGTAATCTGTTTATAATAGCCGCGTTGCAAACGCTTTATTTAGTTCATACAAGTAAGTAGGTACTCGTTGCAAACGAGCACCAGTGGACCTTAGTAACCCAATTTATGGAAGATAAGTCGGACGCTATCAGAAATATAAATAAGTTGGCGGTAATTTTGATAAAAACGTAGAATTTAATAATTTTATTAAAAAAGATAAATTATGATAAAATTTTGGATAATTGCAATACTGATTTTTGTTGCTTCAACTTACATACTGTCGAAATTTACTTTGAAAGAAAACAGAAAAGAAACTGGTGAAAAAATTTGGAAATATGGGTATGGAAGATCTACTTATTGGCGAATTCTTTGTTTGTGTAGTTTCGGAATAACAGTTCTAATAATGCTTATTATACATTGGATAGGAATTCCTATCCTGTAAAAATTAAAATTATTTCGGACTCCAAAAATATAAAGCTTAGAATCCCTTTTGACATTTTCAAGAGGGTACTCGTTGCAAACGAGCACCAGTGGTGGAGACTCCGGTTGAACGGAACAGGAGGTAGTTGTAAGCTACAATCTCGGCGGCGTAAAATTAACTTCAGAAATTGATAATTATGAAACTTAGTTTTTTCCATCATCAACTAAATCTATGTTAAAAGTATTGATGCATTTTAATATTAGTTTGAACTTTGTATAACAGTTTAATTTAATAAAAGATGATCATGGAAACGCAAATTATTGAACTAGAAAAAAAATATTGGCAGGGAATGGAAAATCACGATTATGAAACGGTAAAAAAACTTACTCGTTTTCCTTGTATAATCGCTAGCAAAAATGGTGTACAAAGTGTAAATGAGACTAGTTTTAAAAAGATGTTTGAGTCAATGCCTATAAATTAAAAGTATTGAATTTTTCTAATGTCGAAGCGCAATTTGTTGGAGATAATGGTGCGGTAATAGCATACGTGATAGAATTAGGAATAATAGGCGATAAACAAAAAGAACCTATGAAATGTGCTTGCACTTCTACTTGGGTTAAAGAAAATAATAATTGGGTTTGTACACTTCATACCGAAGCTGATTTATCTCAACAATAGATCGTAAAATATGTTTAAGCCTCATTGGCACTCATTTTGTCTACGCTCTCTGGCCCTCATTGGCGCTCGTTTGTCCACATTCTCTGGTGCTCGTCTGCGACGAGTACCTACTTAAATTAAGAAACAATTTATAGCGTTTGCAACGCGGATCGCTTAAATAGAATTATTTCATTCCCACTAGCGCTCGTTTGTCCACGTTCTCTGGTGCTCGTTCAACGAGTACTTACTTAAATTGAGAAACAAATTATAGCGTTTGTAACGCGGATCGATTAAATAGATTATTTCAAGCCGCGACAGAACAATAAAAAAGGACCTTTAGAAATTTCTAAAGGTCCTTTTTTATGAAAAATTTGTTTTTTTAGAAACCGTAATTAACCCCTAAGCCAAATACTTCTCTTACTTGAACGGCTTGAATCGAATTGTCATCGTAAATTGCTTGTACAGCCACATTTGCTGACAAGTATTTGTTTATTCTCATGATTATATTCATTTGATAATCGACATCAATGTTTTGAGGTTTGTCTAAATAATTGGAATATAAATTCAATCTGTTTTCAACACCAACATTTGTCATTACATTGAATTTATAATATCCTGAAATACTGGCTCCAAATTCAAATCTTGAGGAATCACCCTGTAATACTCCAAAAGAACGACCAAATTCAGTAAAATGAGGATGAACGATAATCAGTTTTGCTGTAGCAGGAGAAAAATTGACGCTTAAATTATTGCTTTTTTTCCACCACATTCCAGGTCCAACTTGAAAATAAGCCGGAGAAAAGAAATGAGAAATTCTGATATTATTTTTATCAAAACCGGAATCCATCTGTGTCTTAAAATTAAAAAACATGGAATAGTACCATTCTCCTTGGGCATTTTTACCCCAAAGTGAATTCATTTCTAAACGATCATCGGTTTTGGCTATTTTTTCAGCTCCTTTTATTTTACTCAGACCATAAGCTAGAATGAATTTATTATCCCAAACTACATCTCCATTTTTATAGTTGAAATCATAATTCAAACCAAAATTCCCTGCAACGTTTGAAGTTCCGCCTCCCAGCCATTGTTTGTTGTAAGCGGATTGATTAAGAAGCAAAGAGATATTTCCTTTTTTAGTCCAAAGTTTTGTCGTGTCTTTTAAAGTTTCTTGCGCATTTATGGAAAGTATGGCAAAAAGAAACAGTAAAGAAAATGCTGTTTTTTTCATGACTTTATCTTTTAAATTCTACTATTACAGTATAAAATAAACGGAATACTACTCTTTTTTGCTCGCTTTATATAATGGAACGGCAGAGCATGCTTCGCCATACATAATACTCCGTGCAAAAGGCTGTAGGTAATGCGCTGCTAATACGTAAGCCCGCATCGGAACCGGTTTTCTGGAGCATCCTTTTATAATAACAGGTTTATTTTCATACACCGAATAATCAATTTTAGGCAACAATTCTTCATAAAGGGAAGCTTCTAAATCTTCTAATGTCCCATTGATGATTTTTTTTGCAAATGGCGCTAATTGAATCGCAACCAAAATCGAAGCCCAAGCGGGAACAATGGCATCGGTATTGCAATTAATAGCAACATATTGATCTTGATATTGTGACCAATCGTGATTTTTCAGCTGCTCTCTAAAGTCTTTTTCTTTCAATAAAAAACCTTCCAAAAGCCATTGTGAAATATCTATTTGCGCACGAATCCCTTTTGGATAGTAATCTTCGAGATCGAAAACTTCCAAAACACTATTCGCAACTTTATTTATTATTTCTTCCATTTTTCTTTAGTTTACAGCCGCAGTTGCAGTCGCAGTTGTAAAACTGAAAACTGCGACTGCAAACTGAACACTTTTTGCTAAAGCATTCCCAATTCTAATTTTGCTTCTTCGCTCATTAAATCTTTGCTCCAAGGCGGATCAAAAGTAATTTCTACTTCCGCATCTTTTACATTCGTAATTGATTTCACTTTTTCCTCTACTTCTCTTGGTAAGCTTTCTGCAACAGGGCAGTTTGGGGAAGTAAGCGTCATCAGGATTTTTACTTCGTAATCTGTATTGACCATTACATCATAAATCAATCCTAATTCGTAAATATCTACAGGAATTTCCGGATCGTAAATAGTCTTTAATATTTTTACGATTGATTCTCCTAATTCAGCAGTGTCTATAATTGTTTCTTCCATTTTTATTTAGTTTTGCGTGTTGAATGCTAAAGCATACATTTTAATATTTTTTATCATCGATACTAATCCATTGGCGCGTGTAGGTGATAAATGTTCTTTCAAACCTATTTCATCAATAAAACTCATATCGGCTTCCAGAATATCGGAGGCTTTTTGATTCGAAAAAGTACGAATTAATATGGCGATAATTCCTTTTGTCAAAATGGCATCGCTATCAGCCGTGAAAACAATTTTATCATCTTTTTTTTCTCCCTGCAACCACACTTTCGATTGGCAACCTTTAATTAAATTGTTTTCTGTTTTGAATTCTTCTTTTATCAAAGGAAGATTTTTGCCTAATTCGATAATGTATTCATAACGTTCCATCCAGTCGTCAAACATAGAAAACTCTTCAACGATTTCTTCTTGTATGTCTTTAATTTTCATAGTATGCTGAATTTATTTCAGTATTATTCTTTTTTAGCGAATGAAGTTATTTTATTTACGAATTTCTTAATTTCTTTTGGTGGAAAACCATGATCAAAACCAGTCGTTTCATACGTTTTGTCTTTATAGGTGATTTTCACATTGGCAATAGCCGCACCGTCATAAAAACGTTTTTCAGTTGGTGCTTTTAATTTTGCCAAACTGTCTAATTCTATTGTTTTAAAACATTCCACTAGTTCTTTCCAGTCAGCATCAGCTATTTTTGTTGGTACTGGTTTGTCGTTTCCGCTTCTCTCTTTTGTAACAATAACCATCTGATTCTTCACCGTTATTTTTTGATAAGAACCTCTGGTATTGGCAACATATTCAATTACAGCAGTTTCAATATCTTGTTTTTTTTGCGCTTCACAACCTTTTCCAAGAAAAATGGTCAGGAACAAAATAGATAGTATTTTCATGTGTAAATAATTTTAATTTTTAAGACAACATGAGTTGTGCTTTTTTAATGGCTTCCACCATAACATCAATTTCTTCCTTGGTATTATAAAAAGCAAATGATGCTCGTATCGTTCCGGGAATGCAAAAGAAATTCATTACTGGTTGTGCACAATGATGGCCCGTTCGTACGGCTATTCCTAATTTGTCAATTATCGTACCAATATCATACGGATGAATTCCTTCAATATTGAACGAAATTACGGAAGTTTTTGCTGCGGCGGTGCCAAAAATTTTTAACCCTTTAATTTCTAATAAACGCTGGGTTCCATATTCCAATAATTCCAATTCTTGTTGTTGAATGTTTTCAAAACCAACTTCGTTCATATAATCAACGGCAGTCCCCAGAACAATTCCTCCGGCAATATTTGGTGTTCCGGCTTCAAATTTATGCGGCAAATCAGCATACGTTGTTTTTTCGAAAGTCACTTCCTTGATCATTTCACCTCCACCTTGATAGGGCGGTAATTTATTCAGCCACGCTTCTTTTCCATATAAAATTCCGGTTCCTGTCGGACCACACATTTTATGTCCAGAAAAAGCATAAAAATCACAATCCAATTCCTGAACATCTGGTTTCAAATGTGGGACCGCTTGCGCTCCGTCAATGAAAACAGCTGCTCCAACTTCATGCGCTTTGTCGATCATGAATTTAATTGGATTGACTGTTCCAAGAGCATTCGAAATATGATTTACGGTTACAATTTTAGTTTTATTCGAAAGCAATTTGTCATATTCGGACATAATCAATTCGCCCTCTTCATTCATTGGGATTACTCTCAGAGTCGCTCCTGTTTTCTCACACAACATTTGCCAAGGCACAATATTGCTGTGGTGTTCCAATGCGGAAACGACAACTTCATCGCCCGGTTTTAGAATAGAGGCAAATCCATTGGAAACCAAATTAATTCCATGTGTTGTCCCCGAAGTAAAAAGCACTTCGTGTGCGAATTTTGCATTGATGTGATTTTGTATTTTGCCACGGGAAGCTTCGTAGGCATCGGTTGCCAGTTGACTCAACGTGTGAACGCCACGATGAATATTGGCATTAATTTCCTGATAATATTTTGAAATCGCATCAATTACAACTTGTGGTTTTTGCGAAGTAGCTCCGTTATCGAAATAAACTAACGGTTTTCCGTTTACTTTCTGGGAAAGGATTGGGAAATCGGCTCTGATTTTATTTATATCTAACATTTATATCTGCTTGTTTTTATTGTTTTTTATTGGTCAGATAGAACGCCAATATTCAACATTTTTTTAGACAATCCAATTTGTTATTGGCGTATCATTATTTAGAATTTTTCTAAATACAAAAGTAGTGAAATTGAAATTAATTTTCGGCAAACACTTGTTAATAAAACGTATTACTATAAAGTATTGAGAAAAAAAAAGCACAACTACAACACTTAATTTTTTTGTTTAAACTAGATTTTTGTGAAACATTTTGTCTTTATAAATTTGACCATTAAGAAATTAAGAAAAATTAAGTGGTAATTCTTAATGAAACTTAATTTCTTAATGGTTTAAAGAAAAGGCTTCCTTTACAGAAAAGTATTTTTAGGTATTTCTTAATGGCCAAAAAATGACGCTACTTTTTTATTAAATTGCTTCAAATTAATTCTTTATGAAAAAACTCTTCAAGGTTGTTGGTTTTGCCTCTTTTATCGGAATCTTTTATTTTGGATTCACTACGTACCCAAAGCTGGATTTGATCTCTGGTTTTTCGGCCAAAAGCATCGCTTCGGGACATTTTATAGACAATCGTTCGCAGGAAATGATTGAGAAAGGCGACAATGATATCGATTTGATTGATTTGGCCAAAAATAAAATAGAAGATTTAGGGAAATTTGCTGCTGCTTCAGTTTATGGCTTGAAAGAACGCAAAGCGATTTACCGGGAAGGACTGGGAGCAACTTTAATCAACGATGATTTTGATGTTACGAAACCGTATTTGGTCCCCAAAAGAACAAAATTAAACAATAATTTGCCTTTTCCGTATGGCAATAATGAACCAAAGGACACGATTTTTAGTACTGTTGATTACGCCAAATTAAATACGGCTGTCGCCAATGCTTTCGATAAAAAGGGAGAAATCAAGAAAAGAACACGTTCCGTTTTAGTGATTTATAAAGATAAAATCATTGCCGAAAAATACGATACGGGGTTCGATAAAAACAGTAAATTGTTAGGATGGTCGATGACTAAAAGTATCACGAGCGCATTGTTTGGAGTTCTTCAAAAACAAGGAAAATACAATATTTACAAACCGGCTCCGATTAAGGAATGGCAAAATGATGAACGAAAAATCATTACCACCAATGATTTGCTCCACATGAATTCCGGTTTGGAATGGGAAGAGAAATATGATAAAATTAGTGATGTCACAAAAATGCTTTTTGAGGCCGAAAATATGTCACGCATTCAACTGGAGAAACAGCCAGAGTTCAAGCCGAATACACATTGGAATTATTCTTCGGGAACGACGAATTTGCTTTCCGGGATTTTACGGCAACAATTCAAAACGCATCAGGAATATTTAGATTTCTGGTATTCGGCATTAATTGATAAAATTGGGATGAACTCGATGGTTGTAGAAACAGATATGGCGGGAAATTATGTTGGTTCGTCATACGGTTGGGCGACTACACGGGATTGGTCGAAATTTGGCTTGTTGTATTTGCACAAAGGCAATTGGAATGGCGAACAAATTTTAGACGAAAGTTGGATAAAATACACCACAACTCCCACGAATACTTCCAACGGAAGATATGGTGGACACTTTTGGCTCAATGCTGGCGGACATTTTCCTGATGTTCCAAGAGATATGTATTACTGTAGCGGTTTTCAAGGTCAAATGGTGGCGATTATTCCTTCGCTTGATTTAGTAGTTGTTAGAATGGGTTTAACCGAAGATCCTGAGTTTGATTTCAATGGAATGTTGAAAGGGATTGTGGGGAGTTTGAAAAAATAATTGTAATCTTTTTCGGCTTTTTTCGTTATATTAGACGAAAAATTTAAGCTGATTTAATGAAACGTATTAAAAACATAATTTTTATAGGAGGGATTCATGGTGTTGGAAAAGGTACCATTTGTAAAAAAATAGCCTTAAAAACTGATTTAATCCATCTTACCGCAAGTCAAATTTTAAAATGGGAAGAAATTAGCGACAGAGATAATAAACTTGTAAAAAATATTGCTTCAACCCAAAGCAGATTAATAAAAGGGCTGGAAAATCTAATTAGAAAAGATGGAAAATATCTTCTTGATGGTCATTTCTGTTTATTAAATTCAGATGGGTTTCCAAGAAGAATTGATGAAGATACTTTTGACCAAATTAATCCAAAAGTTATAACGATTGTAATTGATGATGTTAAAAAAATTGCTGAAAGATTAAAAGCAAGAGATGGCAAAATGTATGATGCTAAAGTTTTGAATGAATTACAACGGATGGAAATAGAATATGCCAAATATCTTTCAGATAAATATTCAATACCTTATATCGAAATAAAAGATGGGAACTATACTCAACTAATGGAAATTATTTAACGATGAAAATTTTACTAGATACCAATATCATTATTCATAGAGAAGCAAACAAAATATACAAACCAGAAATTGGTCAACTTTTCAAATGGATTGACAATCTTAAATATTCTAAATATATTCATCCGTTAACTGTTGAAGAATTAGAAAGATATAAAGATCCGAATGCTCTTGACACAATGAGTATTAAAATTGAAAGTTATAATTTGCTTAAAAACCAGGCTCCATTAGGCGAAGAAATATTGAAGGTAAGTGGTAAAGTGGATAATCAAGACAATGATATAAATGACACTCAAATCTTAAATGAAGTTTATGAAGGCAGGGTGGATATTTTAATTTCCGAGGATAAAAAAATACACACAAAAGCAAGTTTACTTGGTATATCAGATAGAGTGTTTAAAATTCAAAATTTCTTAGAAAAAGTTACTTCTGAAAATCCAGATTTAGTTGATTATAAAGTTTTATCAGTACAAAAAGTTGATTTTGCTGAAGTAAATGTAAAAGATGAATTTTTTAACAGTTTCAGAGAAGATTATGCCGAATTTGACCGTTGGTTTAATAAAAAATCAGATGACATTTGTTATGTATGTTATAGTGAAAATCAATTAACTGCATTTTTATTTATAAAAAGAGAAGATGAAAATGAAAATTATTCTGAAATCAATCCTGCTTTTGCAAAGAAAAAACGATTGAAAATTGGAACCTTTAAAGTAACGGCAAATGGCTACAAGATTGGTGAAAGATTTTTGAAAATAATATTTGATAACGCATTACAATATAGAGTTGATGAAATATATGTTACAATCTTTGATAAAAGAGAAGAGCAAGAAAGGTTAATAGAGCTTCTCAAATTATGGGGATTCAATTTATACGGTACAAAAACAACTCAAAACGGTGATGAGCAAGTTTATGTTCGAACTTTTAGTAAAGAATTTATTGATGTTAATAATCCTAAACTAACATTTCCTTTTTTTTCTCGACAACAAAATCTTTTTATAGTTCCGATTTATCCTCAATATCACACCGAATTATTTCCTGATTCGATATTAAATAATCAATCTCCAAAAGATTTTATAGAAAATTATCCTCATAGAAATTCTTTAAGCAAAGTATATATTTCGCGTTCTTATGAAAAGAATTTAAAATCAGGAGATGTTGTTGTTTTTTATATGACTGGTGGTAAATATAAGGGTGTTGCAACAACATTAGGAATAGTTGAATCTAGTGTTTTAAATATTGAAACTGAAGAAGAGTTTGTTTCGATATGCAGGAAAAGAAGTGTCTTTACAAATCAAGAATTGTCAGAACATTGGAATCATAATCCTGCAAACAGACCTTTTATTGTGAATTTCCTTTATACATATTCATTTAAAAAAAGACCAAACCTTGAATGGTTGGTTGATAATAAAATTATTTCAAGTTATGAAAATGTACCAAGAGGATTTTCTAAAATTACTGTTGAACAATTTGATAAACTTTTAAAATATGCTTATTAAAAAATGTTTTTTTGTTTAATTATTATCAATCAAAATTTAATGAACCAAAAGAGAAACTATTAATCATCTAAACCTTTTTACTATTTGTCTTTATTCTATTATAAATTTAAGGTACATTTGATAGTAGTTTTTTTTTAAAAACTATTAATTTAAAGAATTAATATTCAACACATTATATAGAAATGAAAGTAGTAATGTCAATTAAGCCCCAATTTGCAAATAAAATATTTGATGGGACAAAAAAATTTGAATTCAGAAAAGCTATTTTCAAAAACCAAAATGTTACTTCCGTTTTAGTTTATGCTTCTTCTCCTGTTCAAAAAGTAATCGGTGAATTTGAAATTGGTGAAATATTCAATTTTGATCTTAAAACACTTTGGGACAAAACCAAAGAACATTCTGGAATAACAGAAGATTATTTTTACGAATATTTTGCTGATAGAAAACACGGATTTGCTATTCAAATTAAAAACAAAAAAAGATTTACAATTCCAAAAAGTCTAAAAGAAGATTATAATTTAACTCCGCCACAATCTTTCGCTTATTGGAATTCAAAAGAATAATTTTTTAGCCTCGAAAAAAAATTGTAATGGATAGCGGGATTAGCTCCAAAAAAACAAACCCGACAGGTTTTTAAAATCTGTCGGGTTTGTTTATATCTGTTTTTTGAATTGTACTACAAATCAAATCCCAATTTTACGCCTAATTTATTGGCGATGATAGTGGTAATTCGTTTTTTGAGTTCCGGTATTTTAATGTTTTCGATAACTGCATTTGAGAACGCATACATCAATAACGCTTTAGCTTCTTTTTTAGGAATTCCACGTGCTTGCATATAAAACATAGCCGTTTCGTCCAATTGTCCAACGGTACAACCATGAGAACATTTTACGTCATCAGCAAAAATTTCCAATTGCGGTTTAGCGTTGATTGTCGCTTTGTCGCTCAATAGAATGTTATTGCTTTTTTGAAATGCATTCGTTTTTTGAGCGTCTTTCTCCACATAGACTTTTCCATTGAAAACTCCTGTAGAACGATCGGAATAAATTCCTTTATAATCCTGGAAACTTTCGCAATTTGGAGCCGAATGTTTTACTAGAGTATAATGATCTACGTGTTGCTTTTCCCCAATAATTGTAATCCCGTTTAAGGTACTTGTCAATCGTTCCCCAAAGTGATAAAAATTCAAGTTGTTTCTAGTTAAGTTTCCTCCAAAAGAGAAGGTATGAACTGAAACATGACTTTCTTTCTGTTGGGAAACAAACGTATTATCTATTAAATTCGCTTCAAGTGCATCGTTTTGAATTTTGTAATAATCCACGATAGCACGTTTTTGGGCAAAAATCTCGGTAACGGAATTCGTTAACACTGGATTTTCAGTCAAACTTTGATGGCGTTCGATAATTTGAACATGTGAATTTTCCCCTACAATCACCAAGTTTCTGGGTTGAACCAAAAGCGCCGCTTCATTTCCTGTTGAGAAATACATAATCTCAATAGGTTTATCCGCAACTTTACTTTTTGGCACGTGGATATACGCTCCTTCATTGGCGAAAGCCGTATTCAAAGAAGTCAGACTTTCCTCTTTGCTGGCAATTTGATTAAAAAACGCATCAATAACCATTTTGTATTTTGGTTTGTTCAATGCTGATGACATCAAACAAACATCGATTCCGTCGTGTGTTGTTGACGATAAATGCGAACTGAAAATCCCGTCAATAAACACCACTTTATAAGTGTCTATTTCGTGTAAAAAGTATTTTTTTACGTGGTTAAATTCAATGGCACTTTCTTTCTTTGGAAAAACGGTAAAGTCATTTTTTAAGATGGCGTTTAGCGAAGTATATTTCCAAGCTTCGTCTTTTTTGGTTGGGAAACCTTTATCTTCAAAGTTTTTTATGGCTGAAGTTCTCACATCATGAAGTTCGGAGTGAACATCGACACGCTCTTCGAAAGCCATAAAAGACGATAGTAATTTTTCTTTTAATTCCATTTTTGGTAGTTATAAGTTGGTAGTTGTAAGTTGGAGTTTTGCAAACTGCAAACTGTAAACTGCGAACTAATTTTACGCTTCTTGTTCTTGTTTAATCCAGTCGTATCCTTTTTCTTCTAGTTCGTGTGCTAGTTCTTTTCCACCGGATTTTACAATTTTTCCGTTGTATAGCACGTGAACAAAATCAGGAACGATATAGTCCAATAATCTTTGGTAGTGCGTAATCACTACGATTGCATTTTTGTCGCTTTTTAGTTTGTTAACGCCATTAGCAACAATACGTAACGCATCAATATCAAGACCAGAATCAGTTTCATCAAGAATAGCTAATTTTGGTTCCAACATTGCCATTTGGAAAATTTCGTTACGTTTTTTCTCTCCACCGGAAAAACCTTCGTTTAGAGAACGAGAAAGAAATTTTCTGTCGATTTCTAATAATTCTGATTTCTCACGAATCACTTTTAGCATTTCGTTAGAAGGCATTTCTTCCAGACCTTTAGCTTTACGAGTTTCGTTAATCGCGGTTCTCATGAAGTTCGTTACAGAAACTCCTGGAATTTCCACTGGATATTGGAACGATAAGAACACGCCTTTGTGCGCTCTTTCTTCTGGTGCCAATTCAGAAAGGTCTTCTCCGTCTAAAGAGATTTCCCCTTCGGTTACTTCGTAGTTTTCGTTTCCTGCAATGATGGAAGCAAGGGTGCTTTTTCCAGCACCGTTTGGCCCCATTATCGCGTGAATTTCTCCAGCTTTTACTTCAAGGTTGATTCCTTTTAATATTTCTTTGTCTCCAATGGAGGCGTGTAAATTTTTTATTGATAACATAAACGTCTTGTTTTTATAAAGTCTTAAAAAGGTTATCCTACAGATCCCTCAAGAGAAATTTCTAATAATTTTTGTGCTTCTACGGCAAATTCCATTGGTAACTTATTCAATACATCTTTACTGAAACCGTTTACGATTAAGGCAATAGCCTTTTCGGTTGGAATTCCACGTTGGTTGCAATAGAAAACTTGGTCTTCGCCAATTTTACTTGTCGTAGCTTCATGTTCGATTTTTGCCGATGGATTTTTACTTTCGATATAAGGGAAAGTATGTGCTCCACAATTGTTCCCCATTAATAAGGAATCACATTGTGAAAAATTTCGGGCATTATCCGCTCTAGCGCTAATTTGCACTAAACCACGGTAACTGTTTTGTGATCTTCCGGCAGAAATTCCTTTAGAAATAATGGTCGATTTAGTGTTTTTACCCAAATGGATCATTTTGGTTCCTGTATCGGCTTGTTGGAAATTATTGGTAACAGCAATCGAATAAAATTCTCCTGTCGAATTATCTCCTTTTAAAATAACGGAAGGATATTTCCAAGTTATCGCAGAACCGGTTTCAACTTGTGTCCAAGAAATTTTTGCGTTTTTCTCGCAGATTCCTCTTTTGGTCACAAAATTGAAAACGCCGCCTTTTCCTTCTTTGTTCCCAGGATACCAGTTTTGTACGGTTGAATATTTTATTTCGGCATCGTCTAATGCGATTAATTCTACTACTGCAGCGTGCAGTTGATTTTCATCACGAGATGGAGCTGTACAACCTTCTAGGTAAGATACATAACTACCTTCGTCAGCGACAAGTAATGTTCTTTCGAATTGTCCTGTTCCAGCTTGATTGATTCTAAAATATGTCGATAGTTCCATTGGGCAACGCACCCCTTTTGGAATATAACAGAAAGACCCATCAGAGAAAACTGCCGAATTTAGCGCCGCATAAAAGTTGTCTTTTTGTGGTACAACCGTTCCTAAATATTTACGAACTAATTCGGGATGTTCTTTGATGGCTTCAGAAATACTCATGAAGATAATTCCTTTTTCTCCTAATGTTTTCTTGAATGTAGTCGCTACTGAAACCGAATCAACTACGATATCCATTGCCACATTATTCATCATCTTTTGCTCATCGACCGAGATGCCTAACTTTTTATACATTTCTAAAAGTTCAGGATCTACATCGTCTAATGTTTTATTAGGATCTACCGCTTTTGGAGCTGAATAATAGGAAATGGCCTGAAAATCAGGTTTGGTATAATGCACATTAGCCCATTCTGGCTCGATCATTTGCTCCCAAGCACGAAAAGCCTCAAGACGCCAATCGGTCATCCATTGAGGTTCTCCTTTTTTGTGCGAAATAGCGCGAACGATATCTTCATTTAAACCAATAGGAAACGTTTCTGATTCTAATTCGGTATAAAATCCGTATTCGTATTCTTTAGTTTCGAGTTCGATTTTTAAGTCGTCTTCGGTATATTTTGACATATTTTTTTATTTAATGTTTTACAGAGAAAATGATTCTCCACATCCACAAGTTCTATTGGCGTTTGGGTTGTTGAAAACAAATCCTTTACCATTTATTCCTCCTGAAAATTCTAATATTGTTCCGGCTAAGTATAGAAAAGATTTTTTTTCTACAGCGATAGTGATATCGTTGTCTACAAAAATTTTATCGTCGTCGCTTTTTGTTTTATCAAATTTTAAATCATAAGACAATCCAGAACATCCGCCGCTTTTTACACCAACTCTTACGTAGTCGATTGCAGCATCAAAACCATCATCTTTCATTAGATCGATGATTTTTTTTCTTGCAGTGTCAGAAACTTTTATCATAGCTTATATTGATTTTGTCTAAATTAAGGACAAAGATAGTGTATAAAAATCTTTTTCCATAATTGATAACATTTTTATAGCTAATGCCAAAATAGAAAAAAGCTATTTGGAACCGATAAAAGCGTTTGAATTCCTTAACTTTGATTCCTCTCGAAAAAAAACCATGAAATTATATCCTATAGAAACTGGAAATTTTAAACTGGATGGCGGCGCAATGTTTGGTGTGGTGCCAAAAAGCATTTGGAATAAAACCAATCCAGCCGATGAAAATAACCTGATTGATATTGCCGCACGGTGCCTATTAATTGAAGATGGCGATAAATTGATTTTGATTGATACCGGAATGGGAAATAAACAATCCGAGAAATTTTATGGGTATTATTCGCTTTGGGGAACCCATTCCATGGATAAATCCTTAGGTAAATTTGGTTTCCATCGGGATGAAATTACGGATGTTTTTATGACGCATTTGCATTTTGATCATTGCGGCGGAAGTGTGCAATGGAATAAGGACAAAACGGGCTACGAACCAGCATTTAAAAATGCTAAATTTTGGAGTAATGATAAGCATTGGGAATGGGCAACAAAACCTAATCTAAGAGAAAAACCGTCTTTTTTGTCTGAGAATATTTTGCCAATGCAAGAAAGCGGACAGTTGTATTTTATCCAAAGAACTGAAGAAGATTTCCTTGAAAAATCAGAACTGGGTTTCAGTATTTTCTTTGCTGATGGCCATACGGAGAAACAAATGATTCCACACATTCAATATAAAGACAAAATGATTGTTTTTTGCGCTGATTTATTGGCGACAGCCGGACACATTCCAATTCCTTATGTGATGGGCTATGATACCAGGCCGCTTTTAACATTGGACGAAAAATCAAAATTCATGAATACAGCTGCTGAGAATAATTATTATTTGTTCTTGGAACACGATGCGCATAACGAAATTATAACGGTAGAAAAAACAGAAAAAGGAGTTCGGTTGAAAGAGCGATTTACTTGTGACCAAATCCTAACATAATGTCAACTCTTAATATTTTTGTAACAAAATAATTTATTTTATACTAATTTTGTAACTTTTAAAACCTACACATGAATAGTATTAAACCCATTTACATTTCTGCACTTGCAATATTAGCTCTGTCAGGATGTGGCGCTTCAAAACAAGTTTCTAATTCTATAACAACAAGTACTGCGATAAGTGCTCCGCTAAACATTAAAAAAAATGCCGCAATAAATGAAAACGATTTGAAACGTTGGAGTCATTTAGACCTAGTTAAAGATACCATTCCCGGAATGAGTGTTGATAGGGCTTATGCCGAATTATTAAAAAATAAAAAAGGAGTAAAAGTTATCGTAGGGATTGTAGATTCAGGAGTTGATATTGAGCATCAAGATTTAAAATCGGTGGTTTGGACCAATACAAAAGAAATAGTAGCAAACGGAATTGATGATGATAAAAATGGATATGTTGATGATATTCACGGTTGGAATTTTCTAGGAGACATTACCAAGGAACATTATGAATATGAGCGAATTATCAAAAACAAGAATCTTGTTGACAAAGTAATCTATAAGGCAGCAAAAACGCTTAGTGATACTAAAATGGCAGATGCCACAAAAAGAAAAACAAGTTCAGAGCAAATGTTAGTTACCCTAAACGAAGGTGATGCTAGATTGATTAAGCATTTTGGAAAGCCAGTTTATTCAGTTGAAGAGGTAAAAGCAATTGTTTCACAAGAACCGGAAGTACAAAAAAGTAAGGCTGCTATGGAGCAAATGCTTTCTTATGGGATGCCCATAGCGGAACTGAAAGTTGCTGTTCAAAAACAATTAGATGGTATCAATACCCTTTTGCAAGGAGAAAATCTAAAAATAGATTACAGAAAAGTTGTTGGAGATAATCCAGAAGATATAACAGATACTAAATACGGGAACAATAATGTTATGGGTCCGGATAAGAATGCAATTCTTCATGGAACTCACGTTGCCGGAATTGTTGCTCAAACCAGAAACAACGAATTAGGCGGTGACGGAATTGCAAATAATGTTGAAATTCTAACCGTTCGCGCGGTGCCAGACGGAGATGAATATGACAAAGATATTGCACTTGGAATTCGGTATGCGGTTGATAATGGTGCTAAAGTAATTAACGGAAGTTTTGGAAAAAGCTTTTCCCCTCATAAACAATGGGTCTATGACGCTATCAAATATGCGGAGAAAAAGGATGTGTTAATTGTTCATGCAGCCGGGAATGAAGCAAAAAATATTGACACCGAAAATAATTTTCCTAACGATTCTGATGATAAAGTAACTGAATTTGCGGATAATGTAATCACAATTGGGGCCTTAAATTTTGAATACGGAAACAAGGTAGTGGCACGATTTTCTAATTTTGGAAAAACCAATGTTGACGTTTTTGCACCGGGTGTAAAAATTTATGCGACCACACCAAATGATTCTTATAAATACTTACAAGGAACATCAATGGCTTCGCCAAATGTTGCCGGAGTTGCAGCATTAATCCGTTCGTATTACCCAAAATTATCCGCACAACTGGTAAAACACATTTTGATGGATTCAGGAGTAGCGATTACTACAGATGTTATTGTTGGTGGAAAACCTGCTGACACACGATCTTTTACTACTTTATCTAAATCCGGAAAAATAGTAAATGCATACAATGCGTTATTGATGGCAGAAAAAATGTCTAAAAAATAATAATTTCAATTTCAATTTATAAATAGAAGGGCAGATTGTTCTTCCTTTTTTTATTTTGAACAAGATAAAAATACCCTTTAAGATTCACTCTTTTGCTTTCGAACAAATCTTAATGGAGTGTTAATCCATTTAAATTTTGTGATAAAAAAACATAATTTAGGCCCCACATTTAATTTAAAAATTTATAAATGAACCATATTAAACCCATTTACTATTCAGCTGTTGCTTTTTTTGCATTAGTGGGATGTAGTGCTCAAAAACAAGTTTCCAAAACTACGGCTCCTACAATAGTAAGTGCTCCGTTAATTATTAAGAAAGTTGCTCCTATAAGTGAAACAGATTTAAAACGTTGGAGTCATCTAGATTTAGTGAAAGATACGATTCCGGGAATGAGTGTTGACAAAGCGTACTCCGAATTATTGAAAAATAAAAAAGGAGTAAAAGTTATCGTAGGGATTGTAGATTCAGGAGTTGATATTGACCACGAAGATTTAAAATCAGTGATTTGGACCAATACCAAAGAAATTACAGGAAACGGAATTGACGATGATAAAAACGGATTTGTAGATGATATTCATGGCTGGAATTTCCTTGGTGATTCAGGATTTGAAAATTTAGAGATGACCCGTATTTTGAAAAAAGCAGATGATGGATCAGTGGCATATAAAAATGCTAAAGCAGATTATGAAAAGAAATACAACGAAGCTTTAGAAGGGAAACAACAAGTAGATTTTCTTTTGAATACCAATAAAGTGATCCAAACGTATTTAAAGAAAGACGATTATACGCTTGAAGAATTGAATGCAATTGTGAGTACTGATGAAGTGTTGAATAAAAGTAAAATGATTATGACGCGCGTTATTGGGCAGTCAGGTCCAAAATTTAGCGCTGATATCGAAGAATACAGAAAGTATATTTACGACCAATTGAATTATAATTTGAATAAAGATTTTAATGGCAGAAAAATTATTGGCGATAATCCGGATGATATAAACGATACCAAATACGGAAATAATGTTGTTTACGGGCCGGATAAAGAAGAAGCCTTGCATGGAACTCATGTTGCCGGAATCATTGCTCAAGTGAGAAACAACAATATTGGAGGTGACGGAGTTGTAAACAATGTTGAAATTATGGCCATAAGAGCCGTTCCTAATGGGGATGAATACGATAAAGATATTGCTTTAGCGATTCGGTATGCGGTTGATAATGGGGCCAAAGTAATCAATGGAAGTTTTGGGAAAAGCTATTCTCCACACAAGCAATGGGTTTTTGATGCTATAAAATACGCTGAAAAGAAAGATGTTTTGTTCGTACACGCATCAGGAAATGATGGGAATGATATTGATTTAGAAAAAAACATCAATTTTCCAAATGATTCTGAAGACAACAAAATAGAGTTTGCTAAAAACGTTCTTACTGTTGGAGCCTTGAATAATGTATATGGAGAAGCGGTAGTTGCACCATTTTCTAATTATGGAAAAATCAATGTAGATGTGTATGCTCCGGGTATGGAAATTTATGCATCAGTGCCAAATAATAAATACAAATACGAACAAGGAACCTCAATGGCTTCGCCAAATGCAGCTGGAGTGGCCGCATTAGTTCGTTCGTATTATCCTAAATTGTCTGCCAAGCAAGTAAAACAAATTCTCATGGATTCTGGAACACCACTGCCAGCATCAGTAGAATTAGGGGAGAATAATGAAAAAAAATCGGCAACTGATACTTCAAAATCAGGGAAAATGATCAATGCTTGTAATGCTTTGATCTTAGCTGAAAGAATATCTAAAAATTAAATCCAAATAGGTGTTAATCTAATGGGAGAGCTTTTGCTCTTCCATTTTTTATAATAAAAAATGATGCGAAAATTCCTTTTACTATCTTTTATCACACTTAATTGTAGTGCTTTATTGGCTCAAAGCTCCACGTATTGGCAACAACATGTTGATTATAAAATGGACGTCACTATGGATGTGAAAAATCACCAATACAAAGGGAAGCAGGAATTGGTTTATACCAATAATTCTCCTGATACTTTGAGAAAAGTGTATTACCATTTGTTCAATAATGCTTTCCAACCCGGAAGTGAAATGGATGCCCGAATTCAAAGCATCAAAGATCCGGATGCCCGAATGGTCAACAAAATAAAAGTAGACGGTAAAGAGGTCAAAGAAAGCCGAATCAAAACTTTGAAACCTAATGAAATTGGCTATTTGAAAATCACTAATTTCAAACAAGATGGAATTCTCGCTTCCGCAAAAACGGTAGGAACGATTCTCGAAGTGACTTTGGCAAAGCCAATTTTACCGAATTCAAAAACTACTTTAACGTTGGATTTTGATGGTCAGGTTCCAGTCCAAATTCGTCGTTCCGGAAGAAATAATGTGGAAGGAATAGAATTATCAATGGCACAATGGTATCCAAAAATTGCCGAATTCGATTTTGAAGGCTGGCACGCAGATCCTTATATCGCCAGAGAATTTCAGGGTGTCTGGGGAAATTTTGATGTAAATATTACCATTGATAAGGATTACATTTTAGGGGGATCCGGTTATTTACAAAACCAAAACCAAATTGGACATGGATATCAAGATGCAGGAATTGTAGTTTATCCAAAGAAAATAAAAACAGTGACGTGGCATTTTATAGCACCAATGGTTCATGATTTTACTTGGGCAGCCGATAAAAATTACATCCATGATGTAGTCAAAGGACCTAATAATGTTGATTTGCATTTCTTGTATAAAAATAGTCCAAAGACGATGGAAAATTGGAAACAATTAGAGCCATTAATGGTCAATGTGATGGATTTCTATAATAAACACATTGGAGATTATCCATACAAGCAATACTCCTTTATTCAAGGCGGAGATGGCGGAATGGAATATGCCATGTGTACGTTGATGTTAGGTGACGGAACTTTAAAAGGAATTTTAGGTACTGCAACGCATGAGTTGGGACATTCTTGGTTTCAACATGTTTTGGCTTCAAATGAATCGAAACATCCTTGGATGGATGAAGGTTTTACAACCTACATAGAGGATTTGGCATTAAATGAAATGGCAGTCAAAAAAGAAGAAAATCCATTCAAAGGGAATTATGCGGCCTATTATAAGTTAGTTGAATCAGGGAAAGAACAACCGCAAACCACTCATGGCGATCGTTATGATGAAAACCGTCCTTATAGTATTTCGTCTTACGTAAAAGGCAGTATTTTCTTGTCGCAATTGGGTTACGTGATTGGACAGGATAATTTAGCCAAAACAATAAAAAAATACTACCAAGATTTCAAGTTCAAACATCCTACGCCAAATGATATCAAGAGAACTGCTGAACGTGTTTCGGGGGCAAATCTAGATTGGTATTTGGTGGATTGGACCGAAACTACGAACACGATTGACTATGGAATCGCAACAGTAAAAGATGATGCCGATAAAACTGTTGTAACATTAGAAAGAATAGGCAGAATGCCGATGCCAATCGATCTGACTGTGGAATATACGGATGGAAGCACAGAAAGTTTCTACATTCCACTACGCATGATGAGTTTTGAAAAAGAAAATCCAAATCCAGCAGTAAAAAGAACAGTTCTGAATGATTGGGCTTGGGCGTATCCAAGTTTTGAGTTTATAATTGCTAAACCGAAAACGACCGTAAAGAAAATCACCATTGACCCAAGCGGATTAATGGCCGATGTGAAAAGAGAAAATAATACGTATGAAATAAAGTAATTTTTCATTAAACCAAAAAGAGTCTAGCGTAAAACTAGACTCTTTTTGGTTTTAAGTAATAAATTTTATTTTTCGGCGCCCAAATTTTTCAACATATCCACTGTCATGCTTTCTAAATCAAATTTGTGTTTCCAATTCCAATCGTTTCTGGCTTCAGTATCATCAATACTTGCCGGCCAGCTATCGGCTATTTTTTGACGAAAGTCAGGTTTGTAGGTAACGGTAAATTCAGGAATGTGTTTTTTGATTTCGGCGGCAATCTCTGTTGGTGTAAAACTCATTGCCGCCAGATTATAGGAAGAATAAATTTTTATTTGTTCAACCGGCGCCTGCATAATTTGTATCGTTGCAGCAATGGCGTCATCCATATACATCATCGGCATTTTAGTTTCAGAGGATAAAAAACATTCGTATGTTTTGTCTGAAAGTGCTTTATGGAAAATATCTACGGCATAATCTGTAGTTCCACCACCGGGAGGCGTAGACCAGCTGATTAAACCAGGATAACGGATGCTCCGCACATCAACGCCAAAAATATTGTGGTAGTATTCACACCATCTTTCACCTGCTTGTTTGCTGATTCCATAAACGGTTGAAGGTTCCATAATGGTATATTGTGATGTATTTTCTTTGGGTGTTGTTGGGCCAAAAACAGCAATGCTGGAAGGCCAGAATATCTTTTTTATTTTTTTAGCTTTCGCCAAATTCAAAACGTGAAACAAGGAGTTCATATTTAAATCCCAAGCAAAAGCAGGGTTTTTCTCGGCCGTTGCCGATAATAATGCCGCCATAAGATAGATTTCATCGATTTGATGAATCTCTACAAGATGCTCAATTTGATTGAAATCCAGCGCATTTATCACTTCGAAAGGACCCGAATTGACTACGTCATTATTCAGTTTTCGAATATCAGAAGCAATTACGTTTTCTGTTCCATATATTTTTCGCAACTTATGGGTAAGTTCCGTTCCAATTTGTCCGCAAGCGCCGATAATCAATATTTTAGTACTCATTTTGTCTGTTTTGAAATCCAAAGATAACATTTTCGTAAATAACACAAATTTGATATAAAAAGTTATAAATTTACTAAAATGGTATTTAAAACGGGTGTAAAATTCTTAATTTTTGTTTTTTTAAATACAAAAAGAGCTTCTAGAATATTAGATTGTTATTCCTATGCCGTAATTCGTAATTGTAAATTTACTTTGTAACTTTGTACTTTAATTCAAATTCAAATGAAAGAAGCGTAAAAGGAATTTTATGCTAACAAGATGGAACAGGTATGCGAATTACATGCGACCATTAAAAACAATAAATAACTACACATGAAATACAATATAGCGGTCTTCTTTTCTCTTGTTTTCGCTTTGTTCTCGTGCCAAAACGACAATCAAAAACGCATTGCCGAAAATAAGAAAGAGATCAAAAAAAGAGAAATCATATTTAAAAACATAGAGAAAGGGTGGGTTTTTTATGATACACCTATAACTGAGGCTTCAGAAAAAAGTATTGCTACCTGGAACGAATTGCGAATGTTTTTGGCTGAATTAGCTCAAAAACCTAAGAAAACCATTGGTGCTTTTCAACAAAAAGCGGAAGCACTTTCTAAAAAAGCAATGGCTTTGAATGAAAACATTCCGTATGATTTCAGCAAGCCCCAGATAAAAAGTAGAATTTCTACCTTAATCACTAAAGTACGATTGCTCGATTTATTCATTCATTTGGATAATATTCCAGATAAAAAAGTAACGCAGTTAGTTGCGGAAATTAATTTGGAATTGGTTTCACTGCAAAGACAAATGGACAAAATTGTAGAAAAAAGCAAAATCCCTGTCGAAGAAGGAGAATCTGACTTGTTGAAAATGATGGACACGACAAGAGCTATTCCTAATACGCCAGCACCTAATACACCAATCGACCCAAATCTGCCACGCGTTGAGTAAAAAAGCCTTATATAATATTTACGATAATTCGCCAAAAACCCAGCAAATTGTTGCTCGTTTATTGGAAAATAATCAAGTAAAAATGCACCTTTCCGGACTACTTGGATCGGCGCTTTCCTTTGTAATTCGTTCCATTTTCAAGAAGTCGGAACTTCCTTTTTTGGTTGTTTTAAACAATAAAGAAGAAGCCGCTTATTATTTGAACGATCTCGAACAGATGGTTGGTGAGCAGGATGTACTGTTTTATCCCGGTTCCTACCGTCGTCCGTATCATCCCGAGACTTCGGGAGAAGAAACGGATAATGCGAATGTTTTGCTTCGCGCCGAAGTCCTCAACAGAATCAATTCCCGTAAAAAACCGGTAGTTATTGTCACGTATCCCGAAGCATTATTCGAGAAAGTGGTAACCCGAAAAGAATTGGATAAAAACACGTTGAAAGTAGCTGTTGGAGACAAAATCTCTATCGATTTTATCAACGAAGTATTGTTCGAATACGAATTCAAAAGAGTGGATTTCATTACGGAACCCGGAGAATTTTCGGTTCGTGGAGGAATTGTGGATGTATTTTCATTTTCGAATGATAATCCGTACCGAATTGAGTTTTTTGGAGACGAAGTGGAGAGCATCCGTAGTTTTGATGTAGCGACTCAATTATCGATTGTACAACAAAAGAAAATCACGATAATCCCAAATGTGGAGAACAAAGTTTTTCAGGAAAACCGAGAAAGTTTCTTGGACTACATTTCGGAGAAAACGGTAATTTTTATCCAGAACACCGAAGATTTTTTATCGCAATTAGACAAACAATTTGGCAAAGCCGAAGAAGCTTTCACAAAATTATCGCAGGAAATAAAACGGTCCACACCGGAACAATTGTTCTTGAATCAAACGGAGTTTATAAAAAGAGCGTTGGATTTCTCGATTGTAGAATTGAGTCCGAAAGCTATTTTTAGAACTACCAAAAAATTCGAATACCACATTCAGCCGCAACCGTCATTCAACAAACAATTTGATTTGTTGTTGAACAACTTGAATGAAAATCATTTCAATGGGTACAAGAATTATTTGTTTTGTTCGAATGATGCCCAAGCCAAACGATTTCATGATATTTTTGAAACCTTGGATGAGGCCAATTCGGAGAACATCAGGAAACAATACCATACCGTTGTTTTGCCTTTGTACCAAGGATTTATTGACGAAGAAAACCAAATAACCTGTTATACAGACCATCAGATTTTTGAGCGCTATCATAAATTCAGCATCAAAAATGGCTATTCGAAAAAACAGAATATTACTTTAAAAGAACTCACAACTTTGTCCGTTGGTGATTATGTGACGCATATTGATCACGGAATCGGGCGTTTTGGAGGGTTACAAAAAATACAGGTTGAAGGCAAAACACAAGAAGCCATCAAACTTGTGTATGCCGATAATGATATTGTGTATGTAAGCATTCATTCGCTGCACAAAATTTCCAAATACAACGGAAAAGATGGGACGCCACCCAAAATTTACAAATTGGGTTCGAATGCCTGGAAGATTTTAAAACAAAAAACCAAGGCGCGTGTCAAACATATTGCCTTCAATTTGATTCAGTTGTATGCCAAGCGACGACTGGAGAAAGGATTCCAGTTTGCACCTGACAGTTATTTGCAAAATGAACTGGAAAGTTCCTTTATTTACGAAGATACGCCGGATCAAACCAAATCGACAGCAGAAGTAAAAGCGGATATGGAAAGCGACCGCCCAATGGATCGCTTGGTTTGTGGTGATGTGGGTTTTGGTAAAACCGAAGTCGCGATTCGTGCGGCTTTCAAGGCAGTGGATAACAGCAAACAAGTTGCGATATTAGTTCCTACAACTATTTTGGCCTACCAACATTACAGAACCTTTACCGAACGATTGAAAGACATGCCGGTTTCTGTTGGGTATTTAAACCGTTTCAGAACGGCCAAGCAAAAAGCGGAAACGTTAAAATTATTGGCCGAAGGAAAACTCGATATTGTGATTGGAACTCACCAATTGGTTAACAAAAATGTAGTTTTCAAAGATTTGGGATTGTTGATTGTGGATGAGGAGCAAAAATTTGGCGTCAACGTAAAAGACAAACTCAAAACCATAGCTGCCAATGTCGATACATTGACATTGACGGCAACGCCAATTCCGAGAACGTTGCAGTTTTCATTGATGGCAGCGCGCGATTTATCCGTAATTACAACACCGCCACCAAACAGATATCCTATTGAAACGAATGTAGTTGGTTTTAGTGAAGAGTTGATTCGAGATGCGATTTCGTATGAAATTCAGCGTAACGGACAGGTTTTCTTTATCAATAACAGAATAGAAAACATCAAGGAAGTCGCCGGAATGATTCAGCGTTTGGTGCCAAATGCCAGAGTTGGAATTGGTCACGGCCAGATGGAAGGACGAAAACTAGAAGAATTGATGTTGGCTTTCATGAATGGAGAATTTGATGTTTTGGTGGCGACCACCATTATCGAAAGTGGTTTGGACGTTCCGAATGCGAATACGATTTTCATCAATAATGCGAATAATTTTGGATTGTCTGATTTGCATCAAATGCGGGGTAGGGTAGGGCGTAGCAATAAGAAGGCGTTTTGCTATTTTATTTGTCCGCCGTATTCAGCGATGACGGATGATGCCAGGAAACGAATCCAAGCTTTGGAACAATTCAGTGAACTCGGAAGCGGATTCAATATTGCGATGAAAGATTTAGAGATTCGTGGTGCCGGTGATTTATTGGGAGGCGAACAAAGTGGTTTTATCAATGAAATTGGTTTTGATACGTATCAAAAAATCATGAACGAGGCCATTGATGAATTGAAAGAAAATGAATTCAAGGATTTGTATCCTGAGGAAAATAATTTGGAGACTAAAGAATACGTCAAAGACTTGCAAATCGACACCGATTTTGAGTTGTTGTTTTCGGATGAATACATCAATAACGTCTCGGAGCGATTGAGTTTATACAATGAATTAGGTACGGTGAAAAACGAAGAAGAACTGATTGTTTTCCAAAATAAACTGATTGACCGTTTTGGTCCTTTGCCACCACGAGCTAATGCGTTAATGAATAGTATTCGTATTAAATGGATTGCTACCCGTATTGGAATCGAGAAACTGGTGATGAAACAAGGCAAGATGATTGGGTACTTTGTGTCGGATCAACAATCGGATTATTATCAATCCAATCGTTTTCAGCAGGTGTTGCAATTTGTCCAAAAACACAGTTCCATTTGTAAAATGAAAGAAAAACAAACACCATCTGGTTTAAGGCTTTTGTTGACTTTTGACAATGTGAAGAATACCAGGACTGCTTTGGAATTGATGGAGATGTTGGGAGGGGAATGAAGAATGTTTAGGTTAAGTTATTTAGTTAGAAATGTTTTTGTGCGAAGACCAACTAGTAATCCGCTCATTTTTTGAACTAATGGGTAATCTTGGATTTATTTCATTACCGCTGCTCTAATTTTTCAATTGCATAATCAAAAAAAAATTAAATTATTCAGGAGTAATTGATCAAAAGTATATAAAATTCCTTTTATCAAAATTCCATTTGTGGTAGCTTGTTTTCTTAATCTTCCATCGCGAAAGTAAAATACCATTATGTTTATGAGCATAATGCCAAACGGAAAAATCTTCAAAACTTAAGCCAGAGCTATTTCTAAAATAGGAGCAATACTTATAAAATTTTCTTCTTTTTCCGTTATTATTAATTCAATTTTTCCAGAGTTGGGTGATTTTGACTCTGTAAACTTATATTTTCAAGATGAATCGCGTTTTGGTTTGTTCTCCCAAAATGGAAAATCAGTTACTGCTATTAGTGTTAAACCGATTTGTACATTTCAACAAGTTTTTAAATCAACTTGGCTTTCTGTAGCTTTTGGCCCGAAACTGGGACCATTTTCAATTAATACTCCCGCATTGCAACGCTGATAATTTTCTAGTTTTTCTAAATAATTTCTCAAAATAAATTCGAAAGAACTCAAAATAATGGCGCTGGATAGTGGAAGGTTTTATAAGGCTTAAAGATTAATCATTCCTAAAATATTGTTTTGGTTTTTCTAACACCATATAGTCCGGAACTTAATCCCGCTGAAAAATGGGGGCAAAATACAAACGAGAGTTTCCTAATAAATTTATAATTCATTGGAAGATGTTGAAGATTTCATTACTAATGTCGTAAAAGCTATAAGCAAAAAAGAGGTAATGAGTATCTGTGGATATAGCTATGGGTTTTTAGATAAAATTTTGACTATATAATACATGTGTTTATTACCCTCAAAAAAATACAGTCATTGAACTAGTTGCATAAAAAAGCCCCAATTTTTTATAAAAATCAGGGCTTTTAGTATTTAAAAATTGACAAGAGTCATTTTGAATCTTTCAAATTAGATCAAATTTAAAACTGTTTTATTTATTCGAAAGAAAATGATTTAATAAAAATGCAGTTGAAGAATCGTGATTTTTTACTTTTTTAGTGTTAATCTCTTCTAAAATTGAGTTGGCTAATTGTTTTCCTAGTTCAACACCCCATTGGTCATAACTGAATATATTCCAGATAATTCCTTGAACAAAAATCTTGTGCTCATATAATGCAATTAAAGAGCCTAATGTTCTTGGAGTTAATTTTTGTATTAAAATAGTATTAGTAGGCTTATTTCCAGTAAAAACTTTAAACGGTAAAAGAAATGCAGCTTTATCTGCAGCAAGACCTTGTTTGTCGAATTCCGATTGGACTTGTTCTTCTGTTTTCCCGTGTAACAATGCTTCTGTTTGTGCAAAAAAGTTAGACATCAATTTATCATGATGATCTTCATCACCGTATAACGGTTTTATAAATCCGATAAAATCAGTAGGAATCAATTTAGTTCCTTGGTGAATTAATTGAAAAAAGGCATGTTGTGAATTGGTTCCTGGCTCACCCCAAATAATAGTTCCGGTTTGATAGTTTACCAGTTTTCCATCACGACCAACACTTTTTCCATTACTTTCCATAGTACCTTGCTGTAAGTAAGGCGCTAATTTTTGTAAATATTGTGTATAAGGAATTAACGCTTCGCTTTCGGCTCCAAAGAAATTATTGTACCAAACACTTAATAAAGCTAGAATAACTGGTGCATTTTTATCAAAATCAGCAGTTTTGAAATGATTATCCATTTCATTGGCACCACTTAACAATTTGTCAAAATTCTCAAAACCAACTGCTAAACTTATTGAAAGCCCTACCGCACTCCATAAAGAAAAACGACCTCCAACCCAATCCCACATAGGGAATACATTATCAGGATTAATCCCAAATTCTGTTACTTTTGTAATATTGGTAGAAACTGCAACAAAATGTTTAGCAACATCTTCTTGTTTTGTCCCGAAGTCTCGGGATAAAAACCACTTTCTGATTGTTTCAGAATTAGTTAATGTTTCTTGTGTTGTAAAAGTTTTTGAAACAATAACAAAAAGTGTAGTTTCTGGATTTAGTTTTTTTATAATTTCATTTACATGATCCCCGTCCACATTCGAAACAAAATGAACGTTTAAATGATTTTTGTAAAATTGTAATGCTTCAACAGCCATTGCAGGTCCTAAATCTGAACCACCAATACCGATGTTTACAATATCCGTAAACGGTTTTCCTGTAAAACCAGTTCTTTGCCCCGAAGTTACTTCATGAGTAAATACTTTTATTTTATTTTTTACCTCATAAATTTCAGGAACTACATTTTGTCCTTCTACATTTATAACAGCTGATTCTTTGGCTCTTAAAGCCGTGTGAAGTACTGCTCTGTTTTCGGTTTGATTGATAATTCCACCATCAAAATAGTCCGCAATAGCATTTTTAAGTCCTGCTTCTTCTGCCAACTCAAGTAATAATTGAAGTGTTTCTTGGTTGATGATATTTTTTGAATAATCAATTAAAAAATCATTCCATTTCAAGTTAAATTTCTGTGTTCGTGAATCATCTGCTTGAAACAGTTCTTTCATGGAAGCTTTTTCCATTTCACTGTAATGCTGTTGAAGTTTCTTCCAAGCTACTGTTTCCGTTGGGTTTATTGTATTTAAAGCCATTTATATTTGGATTATCGTTTTGTTTAATTTTTGACAAAAATACTAAAATTAGTTTTAACGATAAATGCCTTTGCAATTATATAACAATTAAAAAAAATTGCCAAATAGTGATGCTTTAAATTGATAGAAAAGAACCATTGTAATTTACCTAATCAATTGGTTATAAATTAGCTACACTGTCTAATTTCCATTTTAAAGGAGTTATAACCTTTAAAAACTGTTCTTTATTTCTACCGCTCATTGGTTCTCCGGTAGGTAATTTAAGACGTAACGCATCTACCTGAACCCTATTTTTCCAAAATCGATAACAAACATGAGGACCTGTTGCTAAACCGGTGCTTCCTACTCGACCTATAACCTGACCTTGATTGACATGCTGCCCTCGACGCACTAAAATCCTTGACATATGTAAATATTGAGTAGAATAGGTTCCGTTGTGCTTTACTTTTACAAAATTTCCGTTTCCTGCCGTAAAACCCGTCTGCTCTACAATTCCTGCAGCGGTTGTTGTAATTGGTGTTCCATATGGTGCGGCATAATCCGTACCTTTATGTGCTTTCCATCGTTGTTGTACGGGATGAAATCTATTGGTTGAAAAACGAGAAGAAATTCTGCTAAATTTTATCGGTGTTTTAAGAAAGAAATTTTTCAATGTTTTCCCTTCCTCATCGTAATATTCTATTTTATTGGACGAAGGATTCTGGGCGTAGGGAAATGCGTAAATTATTTTCCCTTTGTATTCAAAAAAAGCTGCTTTAAGACTGTCTACGCCATCATAAACTGAATCATTTACAAATCTTTCCGTAAAAGTAATGGCGAACCGATCTCCTTTTTTAAGTTTAAAAAAATCGATAGACCAAGCATAAATTTTAGATATTTTACTCGCCAAAGCACCTTCTACATTAGCACCTTCCAAAGTTTCAGACAAAGAACCCTTTAGTAATCCCCCTATTGTGCGGGTCTTTATAGTTACAGGTTTCATTTTTTTATATGTCACCACAGCTGTATCTCGCAAATCGACTACATAATAAGTCAATGCATCCGGCTGATAAATAAAAACCTCTAAACTATTTGTTTTGTTTTTTGATCTTAGTAACGTATACGGTTTGTTTATTCTGATTGTTCTAACATCAAATGTATCCTTTACTTGTTTAATGATGTCATATACTTTCTTATAACCGATATTTTGATTTTCGATAATTGTACCAAAAGTATCTCCTTTTTTTACCGTATCCTGAACCACATTAAAATCAGAATATCGAAACCCAAACTCCATTTTCTTAGCCGCTGGTTTTATAATTTCTTTTTCTAATACATCATTAGATTTAGTACAAGAAACTAAAGAAAACAACACTATAATTGCTATTAATACTTGTTTCAAACTATTTTTTTTTATTCTAATTATTTTTATTCACCCCAATGCGCCAACTCATCAGCCGACCATAATTCAGGAAAAAATATTCTGCGTTGGTATTTTGGGTGCATGTATTTTTTCCAGTCACTTCCGCCTGTAGCTTCTCCATTTCCTTTTCCGCTATGATCTATATATTTTATTGCTACATTCAAATGTTGCATTACCCAAGTAATATTTACTGTGTGGTCATAATGACGCATCGCTTTTACTAACTCCGGATTCTCTTGATCTAAATTTGGAAGTTGCTTGAATTTTTGCCAAATATTTATGGTATTGTATTCCTCCATATGTTTTAAAAACATTCCTTTGTATTTTCTTTCAAATTCCTCTAGCAAAAATGATTTTTCTCCTGTCTGATAATCTTTTCCTGCTGCTTGCCAATATAAATGTTCGAAAGCAAATTCGAAAGGAGTATTCCTGTCAATTGAACCTCTATAACGGTAATCTATAAGATTTATTAAGTCAGTAGAACAAAATTCTATTAATCTGTATTGCGCACTTTGAAAACCACTGGCCGGAGTAAGCGTATTTCTAAATTTCATGTATTGATCTACATCCATTCCATTTTCCATAATCCCGAAAGAAGTTGTCAGCATATCAAAATAGCGACTGATTCTCATTAATTTTTCAGTAAAAAACTCCGTTTTTATGTCCTGACAATAGGAGATTTGATTCATTTCCCAAAGTATCATTTTAAATATCAATTCATTAACCTGATGATACATAATAAAAACCATTTCGTCTGGAAGTGTAGTCCTTTGAATCTGAAGATTTAACAACGCGTCAGTATGAATATAATCCCAATAAGTAATCGGCTTAGACCAAAGTAGTCCTTCTAAATGTGTCTCGGTTTTTTGGTTTATTGCTTGGTACTTAAGATCAATTTCTTTTAAAATTGCATCAGAATTGTCATTATTGTCCATTACTATTTTTTATTTTAAACTGATTCTTCAATCCTCTAAATTCATCTAAATCTGCTTTGATTGAACCTACAGCCAAACTTGCTTTAATGCGCAAGGGTATTTTATTGTCATCGTCCGAAATCCAAACGGTTAAACTTTCCTGCTCTTTAAAGACACGTCCTGATTGCACTAAGGGTCTAAAAACCATCGCTGCAACAATCCCAAATTTAGTTGTAATATTTTCACGGCCTACAAACTTCATCTTAAATTTTGTAGCCTCATCATCAAAGAACATATCAATGGCTACTGAATCTCCTACTTTGATTTTATCAATGTTCGGAAAATTTCTTAAATAGTAGAAAGTAGACAAAATGTCTTGTGCATTTTTTGGAATAACGATTGTCTTTTCGTTTTTGTGCTTGTAATCTTTTACAAGAATTTTATTTGTAGTTTGATTGAAAAAACCTTCTTGATTTTTAGTATATCCTCCTTCATTGATTTTTCTTACAAATCGATATGGATTTCCAGTTTCCTTATCAATATAACTTTCATACAAATCATC
Organism: Flavobacterium esculini; assembly: GCF_048284325.1. Taxonomy (NCBI): domain Bacteria; kingdom Pseudomonadati; phylum Bacteroidota; class Flavobacteriia; order Flavobacteriales; family Flavobacteriaceae; genus Flavobacterium; species Flavobacterium esculini. The sequence continues at coordinate 49,237 of NZ_JBLVPI010000009.1, forward strand.
CACCTTAAAGAAAAATCGGGACATTCCCGTAGTGAATCCTTTACCAATGACATGGAATGTTTTTTTATTATTTAAAACAGCATCTTTCACTTCAAGCGTCGCATAACCTGCATTCACTATACCGTAATGAATTCTAAATTTAAAATACTCACCCACATCATAAGCATCCTCTTTTTGAGAATCGAAACTTACGGTTGTTACAAATAGTATTAATAGTATTATTTTTTTCATTACTTTTTTGTCAATTTATTGACTGTAATAGCAAATTTTGTTCCAAATATATTAAAACAAAAAAACTCAGTCAAATAATGACTGAGTTTTTATGCTATTAACTAACCAAAAAACTATAAATTATGAAATTTATATCAATATAGGAAGGAAACCACCCCTTCCTGTTTTGTAGGTGCAAAGCTAATTAATAAAACTAATTTTTAAAGCTTCTAAATAAAGTTTAACACAACATTTGCATAAAAACAGACCATTCACTGATTATTTTTTAACACAATGTAAAAATAACACTCTTTTATAACGTTCCTCGCAATTGTTGTTCTCGTTCTATAGACTCAAAAAGAGCCTTGAAATTACCCGCTCCAAAACCTTTGGCTCCCATTCTTTGTATAATTTCAAAAAACAATGTTGGTCGATCTTGTACTGGTTTTGTGAAAATTTGTAATAAATACCCTTCCTCATCCGCATCGACCATAATGGCCAGCTTCTCAATCTCATTTAAATCTTCTTTCATCATTTTCATGTGTTCTCCCAATCGCTCCGGAATCGCCTCGTAATAAGTATGTGGAGGAGCTGACAAGAATTCTATTCCTCTTGCTTTCAACTGAGATACGGTTTTGATAATATCATCCGTTGCAATAGCGATATGCTGAATTCCAGGTCCGCCATAAAAGTCTAGATATTCCTCGATTTGTGATTTTTTCTTTCCCTCGGCAGGTTCGTTAATTGGGAATTTAATTCTTCCGTTTCCATTGGACATGACCTTACTCATCAGGGCCGAATATTCAGTATTAATTTGTTTGTCATCAAAAGAAAGGAAATTCACAAATCCCATTACCTCCTCATAGAACTTAACCCAAGTATTCATCTCGTTCCAGCCTACATTACCCACCATGTGGTCTATGTATTTTAATCCTGTTGGTTCTGGATTGTAATCGGATTTCCATTCCTTATATCCAGGCAAGAAAACACCGTTATAATTTTTACGTTCTACAAAAACATGAACAGTTTCTCCGTACGTATAAATTCCCGAACGCACTACTTCTCCAAATTCATCTTTCTCAACCGTAGGTTCCATAAAAGAGCGCGCACCACGTTTCATTGTTTCCTCGTAAGCGCTGGTGGCATCTTCTACCCAAAGTGCAGCAACTTTTACGCCGTCTCCATGTTTTCTTAAATGTTCATGTATGGGAGAATCTTGCGTTAATGGAGTGGTCAATACGATGCGAATCTTATCTTGTTTCAGCACATAAGACGTTCTGTCTCTTACCCCTGTTTCCAAGCCTGCATAAGCCAATGATTGATATCCGAAAGCGGTTTTATAATAATGTGCGGATTGTTTTGCGTTTCCTACATAGAATTCTACATAATCGGTTCCTAATAAAGGAAGGAAATCTTGCGCTCCTTCAAATATTTTTTCTAATCCGTATTCTACTGATTTTACTTCTTTGCTCATTGTGATTTATTTTTTGATTCGGTAAATCTAATTTTGGAACGCGGATAATCCTGCTACAATAGATTTACATAGATTTACTAATTTAAAAAAAAGTTGTTGTTTACCCTAAAGCCTAGCCCTGATAGCAGTGAAAATCCTTTTTTGAGGTTTTTTTACCTCAAAAAAGATTGTAACGGATAGCAGGAAATAGCTCCTAATTACTCTACCCAAGATTTATAATACTGTCCATCGTCAAGTCCCATGGCTTCTTCGGTTACCATTAACGGGCGAAACGTATCGACCATAACCGCTAATTCGTGCGTTATGGTTTGACCAATGCTGCGCTCCATTGCTCCTGGCGCCGGTCCGTGCGGAATTCCTTTTGGATGTAACGTAATGTGACCTTGCTCAATATTATTGCGGCTCATAAAATCGCCATCTACATAATACAAAACCTCATCGCTGTCGATATTGCTGTGATTATAGGGTGCCGGAATTGCTTTTGGGTGGTAATCGTACAATCTTGGAACGAAAGAGCAAACTACAAAAGTCGCTGTTTCAAATGTTTGATGTACTGGTGGCGGTTGATGGACGCGACCTGTTATAGGTTCAAAATTGTGAATACTGAATCCATAAGGAAAATTGTAACCATCCCAACCCACAACGTCAAAAGGATGTGCGGCATATACAACTTCATGCATCATACCTTCTTTTTTGATTTTGATAAGGAAGTCCCCTTTTTCATCATGAGTTTCTAACTCGTTTGGCAAAATAAAATCGCGTTCGCAAAACGGAGCATGCTCTAAATGCTGACCTGATTCGTTTTTATAGCGTTTTGGAGTATAAAACGGCGCAAATGATTCGACGTAAAATAATCGATTTTCTAAAGTTTCAAAATCGATTTGATAAATTATCCCTCGTGGAATAATCAGATAATCACCATACTTAAAAGGAATATTTCCCATCATGGTGCGCAATTTTCCTTTTCCTTTGTGAATGAAAATCATTTCATCGGCATCGGCATTTTTATAGAAATACGTTCGCAAGGATTGTTTTGGCGCCGCTAATCCAATGGTACAGTCTTTATTGACTAGCATGGGTTTGCGACTGTCCAAAAAATCATCTTCGGGCTTTAATTCAAAACCTTTTAACAATAAAGATTTTATGTTTTTCCCAATGGCAATTTTAGGCTCAACGGGATAGGAACTAATGATTTCCTTTACTTGGGTTGGTCTGTGGACATGATATAACAATGACGAATGGCCATGAAAACCCTCGGTTCCAAAAAGCTGCTCGTAGTACAAGCCACCGTTTGGTTTTTCGAATTGCGTGTGTCTCTTTTGGGGGAAACTTCCCAATTTATGGTATAAAGGCATGATTTTTTTGTTTAAAAGTGTAACAATTTAAAGTTGAGATTACTTTATAATATGCTATGATAAATCAAAAAAAAGGTATTCACTCAGGATTTCTCTTGATGAGGAATTGAAGATAATCTAATAAACCTAGCCATTTTGTTTTCATTATAACAAATATCGGAATTATTATTGAAATAAATTACAATTAAAACAAAAATCCAACACTAAACCAAGTATATCCTTTTCCAGTTTCCGGTGACCAGGAATGTTTTATTTCTAGTGGCCCAATTACAGTCTCAAGGCCATATCCTACCGCATATCCTGAATACTTTGGAATCGAAATCCAATTTACTGATTCAAAAATTCTATCCCCGATATTGGCGAAATTTGCCGAGAAGTTAAAATGATTATTCTTATAAAACTCATAGTCAATTGTTCCTGTTGACTTTATATAACTATCGGCGGCCAAACTTAAATAATCATAACCATACAAATACTTAAAATTATTTATGGGATTGTACCCGTAACCACCCAAAACAAAATTGAAAAAAGAAACACTTTCATTACCAAATGAAAATCCCGCATCCGTTTGAAATTTTACTGTGACGTTTTTAAAAAGTGTCGCCGCTATTCCAAAATCGCCTTTTGCAATTGAGAACGGTTTAAAATCCCCAGTATAATTAGAAGAAAGCAAATAGGATTGAATATCCCCTGAGAAATACCATCCTTTTTTAGGGAAATATTTATTATCAAAAGAATCAAATTTCATATACCCAAAAACACTTAGATAATTACTTTTATCAATTATAGGATCCACATTAGCCAATGTTTCCGATTTTATTTTTAAAAATTTAAGCTCTACTCCGCCGCCTACTAGAAATTTTTGTACAAACAACGATTGAAAATAAACTTGGTTTGTTAAGTCAGTAAAATCAACATTAATTGAATTTACTTCACTTAAATTCAAATTACTTATCCCTTTAGCCACATTTCTATTAAACTGATTGAACTGCGATTTGAAACCAAAGCTCATATTAAATCCATTCTCCACGTAGTAATCTAAATTGTACCTGATATTGTCTCCTAAAACAATGTCAAATGACGCGATATCATTTTTAAAAAGCGTTTTTTTACGTGTCAAATTAACCAGAACAGCGCTTTTAAACAAATTATCATAATGCAATCCAAATTTTAAATAAGTCTTTGTGGGATTTTCTTTTAAACTGAGATTTAAGTCGTCATTATTTTCATTAGCATCCAACGAATAAGATATGGCGCTGAAATTTTGAGTGGCATTAATATTGTTTATCCCCTTCACCAAATCATTATACGTGGTTTTAACTCCAGGTTTAAACCTTAGTTTACCAACAACATAATCGTGTGTATAATTATCCAGTTCATTACAATTTATATTTTTAATTTGTAAACTGTCAGTCATTATTTTTAAATCCGGTCTCTTATATGGTTTTGATTCGTCAACTAATAGTTTTAATTTTTCAAAAACAGAAAACGTTGCTTCTTCTCCTTTTCTAATAATTTCTTTTCCTTTATCAAATGATATAACACCGTAGTTTTTGATATCTGGTTTTATATAGATATCAGTGTCTTTTACGTTTCTCTTCATTCGTTCTATAGATTGAAGATTAGTAATTTGCACCAAAATCCGTGTTGCGTCTTTAAGTTGGGTTCTGTCCAGTAAATCATTCTGAACATCAACGCCTATGATAATATCTGCCCCAAGTTTTCGTACCTCTTCAATAGGATAATTGTTAGCAACGCCTCCATCCACCAGTAATTTTCCATCAATTTCTACAGGTGAAAACAAGGATGGAAAAGCGGAACTGGCAATCATAGCCTGAGCCAAATTTCCTTTATTCAACAAAACTTGTTCCCCAGTTTCTATATTCGTTCCAATGCATAAAAAAGGAATTGGGAGTTCATTAAAGTCTTTAATATGCCTAACGTTTCTGGTAATTCTACTCAGCAAATTATAATTGTACATCCCTTTTGACAATGCTTCAGGAATACCTATTTTTAGTTTATTAAATGGCAGAACCAACGCGTATAATTCGTCGTTTCGTCTTTCATAAAAATTTTTTGAAGAGCGGGGAATGAAGTCGTTTAATAGTTCATCAAAATTTGTTGATTGAAAAATAGAATCAATCTGACTTGCATTATATCCCGAAGCATAAAGCCCGCCAACAACTGCCCCCATACTGGTACCGCCAATGTAGTCAATCTTGATTCCTGCTTCTTCAAGCACTTTTAAAACACCAATATGCGCAAATCCTTTTGCTCCACCACCACTTAAAACCAAACCTATTTTTGGTCGGCGTTGCTCTTGAGAAAACAAAGGTAGACTCATACAAAAAACAATGAACAACAGCGCAATTTTCTTCATAAGTAGGAATTTGGTATATAGAAAGGTTTAATTAATTATTCATTTGTTGCCTTGTAAAATTCGGTAATTTTTTTGGCTTTTGATACACCTATAACGTCACAAATTTCTTTTTCTGTCGCCAACTTCAATCTTTTAACACTTTTAAAGTGCTGAATCAAAGTCAACATCGTTTTTTCTCCAATACCAGGAATACTTTCTATCGAAGAATTTAGAGCTGCTTTACTTCTTTTATCCCTGTGATGCGTAATCCCAAAACGGTGTGCTTCATTGCGCAATTGCTGAATTATCTTCAAGGTTTCTGATTTTTTATCTAAATATAACGGGATAGAATCTCCTGGGTAAAAAAGCTCTTCCAGTCTTTTGGCAATTCCAATAATGGCTATTTTTCCTCGTAATCCCAATTCATCAATACTTTTCAATGCCGATGATAATTGTCCTTTTCCTCCGTCAATGATGATTAATTGTGGTAAAGGTTCATTTTCATCGAGCAATCTTTTGTATCTTCTGTAAACTACTTCGGTCATCGAAGCAAAATCATCCGGTCCTTCGACTGTTTTTAGATTAAAATGGCGGTAATCCTTTTTGCTGGGTTTCCCATCTTTAAAAACAACACAAGCCGCTACTGGATTTGTTCCTTGAATATTCGAGTTATCAAAACATTCAATGTGTCTTGGCTCCACCGGCAATCGCAAATCTTTTTGCATTTGCGCCATAATTCTTTTTGTATGGCGATCAGGATCTACAATTTGCAGTTGTTTTAATTGTTCGATTCGGTAAAACTTAGCGTTCCGAACGGATAAATCTAAAATTTGCTTTTTATCTCCCAATTGTGGAACCGTAATTTTTATGTTTTCACCCAAATCAACGTGAAACGGAACGATTACTTCCCGAGACAACAATTGAAAACGTTCTCTCAATTCGATAATGGCCAATTCTAATAATTCTTCATCGGATTCGTCCAGTTTCTTTTTAATTTCCATCGTATGCGAACGAATAATCGAACCGTGAGAAATTTGCAGGAAATTCACATAAGCAGCACTTTCATCCGAAACAATCGAAAACACATCGATGTTGGTGATTTTTGGATTTACAATCGTGGAGCGTGATTGGTAATTTTCCAGCACTTCTATTTTTTCTTTTATTTTTTGCGCTTCTTCAAAATGCATATCTGCAGCCAGATTCGTCATTACGCGCTTGAAATCTTTCATACTTTCCTTGAAATTCCCTTTTAAGATTTCGCGAATCGCATCAACTTGCTTCTGGTAATTTTCCAAAGTTTCAAAACCTTCACAAGGACCCATGCAATTACCAATATGATATTCGAGACAAACCTTGAATTTCCCACTATCAATATTGCTTTTGCTCAAATCATAATTGCAGGTTCTAAGCGGATACAATTCTTTTATGAGTTCTAAAATAGTATGCACCGTTTTAAAACTGGTATAGGGTCCAAAATATTCCGACCCATCTTTGACCATTCTTCGAGTGGCAAATATGCGCGAAAAAGGTTCTTTTTTGATACACAACCACGGATAACTTTTGTCGTCCCGCAATAACACATTGTAACGGGGCTGCAAGGTTTTTATAAGGTTGTTTTCCAATAAAAGCGCATCGGTTTCCGTAGGAACTACTATGTGTTTTATGGTCACAATTTTCTTAACCAGCACATTGGTTTTGGCTGTGTCATGAATTTTATTAAAATAGGAAGAAACCCTTTTTTTTAAATTTTTGGCTTTGCCTACATACAAAATTTTCCCTTCCTTGTCGTAATATTGATATACGCCGGGATTATCAGGCAAGGTCTGTATTTGTAAGGCTAAAGATGTTAGATTCATATAACAAAGTTAATCTCAAAAAACACGAAATACAAATCAATGTCCTCGAAATCTTTCTGACGAAAGTTTTATCAGAATTTTACTTTCTAATTCGTTATTATCCCTATTTTTATCTTTTCAATATCTTATGATAAAAATCAATACCACACCTATAGTTCTTTTTGGCGAAAGCATTATTCCCGGCGAAAGTAAAACCATCAATGTGGAAATTGCCAGATTACATACCACAACAAAACTGAACATCCCTATTATTGTCCGACGTTCTAAAATTGATGGCCCAGTGGTTCTTTTCTCCGCAGGAATACATGGCGACGAAATCAATGGGGTAGAAATCGTCAGGCAACTTATCCATAAAAAAATAAACAAGCCAAAAAGAGGCACAATCATCTGTATTCCTATAATAAATGTTTATGGATTCGTCAATAAATCAAGGGAATTTCCTGATGGCAGGGATTTAAATCGAGTTTTTCCAGGAAGTAAAACTGGTTCTCTGGCCAGTAGATTCGCTTTTCATATTTTAACAGAAATAATGCCAATTGTAGAATACGCAGTCGATTTTCATGCCGGTGGTGCAAGCCGTTTCAATGCACCACAAATCCGTCTTACCCAAAATAATCCAGGCTTAAAAATATTGGCCGATGTATTTAATGCGCCTTTCACTTTATATTCTAAAAATATTTCGGGCTCTTTCAGGAGTTCGAGTGAAAAATTGAATGTAAAGATGCTGCTTTTTGAAGGCGGAAAATCACTAGACATCAACAACACTATTGCCGATGAAGGCGTAAATGGAGTAAAGCGCTTGTTAGCTCACCTTGACATGCTAGATCCAAAACATTATGTTAACAGACAAAGAACACCCACTATTTATATTGAAAAATCCGGCTGGATAAGAGCCAAATGTTCTGGATTGTTGCATGATTACGATACAATAGGAAAATTTGTAAAAAAAGGAACTATTCTCGCGACCATAACAGATCCTTTTGGAAAATTTGAACGAAAAGTAAAAGCGCCAAATGACGGTTACGTAATCAATGCAAATCATTCGCCTATTGTTTACGAAGGCGATGCTATTTATCACATGTCCAATACTAATGAAGAAGATGAAGAATAAAAAAGAATTAAGATTAAAGCACAAAGCCTTGCGAAATTCACTTTCGGAAAATGAATTGGAAGAAATGAGTTTGGCTATTGCCAATAAAGTACTGGAACTTCCTATTTGGGAGAAAACCTATTTCCATATTTTCCTTCCCATTACGGAACACAAGGAAGTCAACACCGAATTTATTTTACACGTGCTAACCGGAAAAAACAAGGAAATCGTTCTTTCCAAATGCGATTTTAAAACGTGTAATTTGATTCATTATCTTTTGACGGACAATACCAAAATCAAGAAAAACGAATATAATATTCCCGAACCTGTCGATGGGATTGAAGTCCCAACGCATAAAATCGATGTCGTTTTTGTACCTCTTCTGGCTTTCGACAAAAAAGGAAATCGGGTAGGTTACGGTAAAGGATTTTATGACAAATTCTTATCGGAATGCAAACCGCAAACCATCAAAATCGGCCTTTCTTTCTTTGATCCTGAAGAATTGATTACAGATGTTTTTGAAGGCGATGTTAAACTGGATTATTGTGTGACACCAACTTTAATTCACTCTTTTTAATTTTGAATACGTACTTTCGCATATAAACTCAAATTAAAACCATGAAAAAAATTCAATACTCAAGATTTACAACAATTTTTTTAATTGCTGTATTTGCCATTTCACTATCTAACTGTGCGGTTAGAGTAGGGACAAACTCTAACAGAGCCTCTTATAAAGCTAAAAGGATTCCACCAGGACAAGCCAAAAAAATGAATGGAGATAAAAGCGCTAAGCGTTATGCTCCGGGTCAAAACAAATAAATCCAATAATAAAAAAGACCTATTCAAATTATGAAATAGGTCTTTTTTATTTTGTGAAATAGCGATTTGAAAAATTTAGTTCGTTTTATGATGAAATGCCTTTTTATTGAAAAAAATCAAGATTCCCACTCCTGTAGAAATCGCCATGTCGGCAACGTTGAAAATAGCGTTGAAAAAAGTAAATTCTTTTCCGCCCCAAACGGGTATCCAACTGGGTAAAACTCCATGCCAAAAAGGGAAATAAAACATATCGACAACTTGACCGTGAAACCAAGTTCCATAAGGTTTGTCAGTAAATAAAGTAGCCAATTGCTGGTGACTGTCATCAAAAATAACTCCGTAGAAAACAGAATCTATGATGTTCCCAAAAGCACCTGCAAGAATTAACGCAATGGCCACAATTAAGTAATTTGAACTGTGTTTTCTTTCAACAGAATCCCACAACCAATACCCGATTCCACCAACAGCAACCAATCTAAAAAGTGTCAGGAATAATTTTCCATAGGCGCCCGGGATTTTAGTTCCCCATGCCATCCCTTCATTTTCTATGAAAAGAATTTTGAACCATTTGAAAACTTCAACTTCTTCGCCTAAAATAAAATTAGTTTTGATGTATATTTTTGAAACTTGATCAACAAGTAATATGATAAAAATAAGGAGATACGCTTTTCGTAATGACATTTTATAAATTTTAATGGCGCAAAAGTAACAATTTAATCAAAAAAAACGCTCCCAATGGAGCGTTAAATATTGTTCAACAAGAGGTTTATCGTTGCAAGTTTTTTGCTTCGATGCTCATTGTAGCGTGAGGAACGATTTTCAATCTTTCTTTCCCAATTAATTTGCCTGTTACTTTGCAAATTCCGTAGGTTTTATTTTCTACACGGAAAAGTGCATTTTTCAAATCACGAATAAACTTTTCCTGACGGATTGCCAGTTGCGAGTTTGCTTCTTTAGACATCGTTTCGCTTCCCTCTTCAAAGGCTTTAAACGTAGGCGAAGTATCATCAGTCCCATTATTCAAATCATTCATGTACGCACTTTTTATCAAATCTAAATCTGCCTGTGCTTTTTGAATTTTGTTAAGGATTATCTCTTTGAACTCTGCTAAATCTGCGTCAGAGTATCTTGTTGCTTCATCTACCATTATTATATTATTTTGAAATTAATATCATTGTTTTTATTTCGTCAAATTCAATTTCCGTACCGTTTTCTATTTCATCTACAAAAACCAAATCGCTGGTTAATGTTTCTGATTTGATATACGCTTCATTTTTAAGAATTGCCTCTTCTAAAAGTCCGTTTCTTTTCAGTTGAACTTTAATTTTATCAGTAACTTCAAATCCTGAATCTTTACGGATATTCTGAATTCTGTTTACTAATTCTCGGGCAACTCCTTCTTGTTTTAATGCTGGAGAAATTGTAATGTCAAGCGCAACCGTTATTCCGTTTGAATTAGCTACCAGCCAGCCTTCAATATCTTGTGATGTAATTTCTACATCTTCTAATGTTAAAGTTACGTTATTTCCTGCAATTACAATATCCAGACTTCCTTCCTTGTCCAATTGACTGATCTGTTCCTTAGAAAATCCTTGTATTTCCTTAGAAATCAAGCCCATGTCTTTTCCAAAACGGGGTCCGAGCGCTTTAAAATTCGGTTTAATTTGTTTCACCAAAACACCCGAAGCATCATCTAAAAGTACGATTTCTTTTACATTTACCTCTGCTTTTATAAGGTCGGAAATGGCTTCAATTTCAGCTCTCTGATTCTCGTCAAGTACTGGTATCATTACCTTTTGCAATGGTTGACGCACCTTTATCATTTCCTTTTTTCGGAGCGATAAAACCAGTGATGAAATGGTTTGTGCCTTCTGCATTTTGCTCTCTAACATTTTATTAACAAAGTTTTCAACGTGTTTTGGAAACTCCGCCAAATGTACACTGTCGTACTTTTCTGACTGTGTTGTTACAGTTAAATCTCTGTAAAGTTTATCCATGAAGAATGGAGCGATTGGCGCGCCCAGTTTACTTATGGTTAACAAACATGTATATAAGGTTTGATAAGCCGCGATTTTGTCCTGTGCATATTCCCCTTTCCAGAAGCGTCTCCTGCACAAACGAACGTACCAATTACTCAAGTTTTCCTGTACAAATTCAGAGATTGCACGAGCCGCTTTTGTTGGCTCATAATCCGCATAATAGCTATCAACATCTTTTATCAAGGTATTCAATTCCGAGATAATCCATTGATCAATTTCCGGTCTTCCATTTAACGGAATTTCCGCTTCTTCAAATTTGAAACCATCAATATTGGCGTATAAACTAAAGAACGAATACGTGTTGTACAATGTTCCAAAGAATTTTCTGCGCACCTCAGCGATACCTTCTAAATCAAATTTCAAGTTGTCCCAAGGATTCGCATTGGAAATCATATACCAACGCGTTGCATCTGGACCGTATTCTTTTAATGTTTCGAATGGATCTGCGGCATTCCCTAAACGTTTGGACATTTTCTGTCCGTTTTTATCTAAAACCAATCCGTTTGAAACTACATTTTTATAGGCTACTTTATCGAAAACTAATGTTCCAATAGCGTGCAAGGTATAAAACCAACCACGGGTTTGATCGACTCCTTCGGCAATGAAATCAGCAGGAAAATCTTTATTTTGGTCAATTTTATCTTTGTTTTCAAAAGGATAATGCCATTGTGCATACGGCATGGAACCCGAATCAAACCAAACATCAATCAAATCCGATTCACGCTTCATCGGTTTTCCAGAAGCAGAAACCAACGTGATTTCATCGACTACATTTTTATGCAAATCAACTAAATCGTAATTTGTTTCCGCCATATTTCTAATTTCAAACCCTTTGAAAGGATTTTCTTTTTGGAAACCTGCAGCGATTGATTTTTCGATTTCGTTGTATAATTCTTCAACGGAGCCTATTAAGATTTCTTCTCCCGAACCGTCGGGACCATCTTCGGTTCTCCAAATTGGCAACGGAATTCCCCAGAATCTTGAACGCGATAAATTCCAGTCATTGGCATTTTTTAACCAATTCCCAAAACGTCCTTCTCCGGTAGCTTTTGGCTTCCAGTTGATGGTTTCGTTCAAGTCGAACATTCTGTCTTTAACTTCAGATATTTTTATAAACCAAGAATCCAAAGGGTAATATAAAATAGGCTTGTCTGTTCTCCAGCAATGTGGGTAACTGTGCACGTATTTCTCTACCTTGAAGGCTTTATTTTCTTCTTTTAATTGAATGGCGATTTCAACATCTATAGAACGCTCTGGTGCTTCACCATCATTATAATATTCGTTTTTGACATATTTACCGGCATATTCACCCATGTGGGAAGTGAATTTCCCTTGCAAATCTACTAACGGAACCGGAGTTCCATTTTCGTCCAGAACTAACATTGGAGGAACTTCCGGTGTAGCTTCTTTAGCCACTTTTGCATCATCAGCACCAAATGTTGGCGCAGTATGTACAATTCCAGTTCCGTCTTCGGTAGTTACGAAATCCCCTGAAATTACTCTAAAAGCATCTTCTGGATTTTGGTATGGCAAAGTAAACGACAGTAATTGTTCGTAACGAATATCAACCAAATCAGCTCCTTTGCATTCAGCAAGAACCTGATAAGGAATTTTCTTATCACCTTCTTTGAAATTTTCAAAATCAGCTGGTTCAGCACTTTCGAAGAACCCTTTTCCGAATTGTTTTCCAACTAAATTCTTAGCTAAAATCAATGTTGCCGGACGAAACGTATATTGATTGAATGTTTTTACTAAAGCATATTCGATTCTTGGACCTACAGTCAAAGCAGTATTACTTGGCAAAGTCCACGGCGTTGTCGTCCACGCCAAGAAATAGATATCCTCTAAATCCAACGCTTCTAATTTGTAATGCTGTAAGTTTTTTGAAGTGATATAATCATAAAACTTAGAGAACAGCAATTCTTTGTGCGCGTCAATCACTTTAAATTGTGCCACAACTGTCGTATCCGTTACATCACGGTAACTTCCGGGTTGGTTCACTTCGTGAGAAGACAATCCTGTTCCTGCTTTTGGAGAATACGGTTGAATGGTGTAGCCTTTGTACATCAAATCCTTGTTGTAGATTTGTTTCAAAATCCACCAAACCGTTTCCATATATTTGGATTTATACGTCACATATGGATCTTTCATATCCACCCAATACCCCATTTTTTCAGTCAAATCATTCCATACGTCCGTATAACGCATCACGGTTTTTTTACACGCTTCGTTGTATTCTTCGATGGAAATGGTCTTTCCAATATCTTCTTTGGTAATTCCTAATTCTTTTTCAGTACCCAATTCCACTGGTAAACCATGCGTGTCCCAACCAGCTTTACGCTTTACTTGGAACCCTTTTTGAGTTTTATATCTACAAAAAATATCTTTAATCGCACGCGCCATTACATGATGAATTCCTGGCAATCCATTTGCCGAAGGCGGACCTTCAAAAAACACGAATGGTGGGTTTCCTTCACGAGTGGTTACGCTTTTCTCAAATATGTTTTCCTTCTTCCAAAAATCAAGTACTTCTGACGCTACCGTTGGTAAGTCAAGTCCTTTGTATTCAGTAAATTTTGTGCTCATTTTATCCTTTTCTAAATCGAGGTGCGAAAGTAAGGAATTTTGAATAAAAGAAAGAAAAGAAGAGGGAAAATAGACGAAATTGGACTGATAATTCGATAAAATGGAATCAAAATATCCTTTTATTGCTTTCTAAGAGAAAACTTCTTTTAAAACGTCTAAAGATTTTGGTTTTTTAAAGCCGTCCAAATGAAAATTGTAGTAATCAATCAGTATTCTTAAAACTATTTGTCTTTCAATGACATGGAATATTTTTTGATTGTTATCGAATTTTAAATCAATCAACTTTTTAAACAAATTGCTTTCATGTTCCGTGAGCGAACTGATGGCATGAAAGGGCGTAAAAATACCTTCGTTCATTTCGAAAAAAGGCATATCCATATCCGAAATATCGGGGTAAAAGCCCAAATATTTTGTAGTTTCCAATAATAAAATCAAATGAAAATTGGCAATTTCATCATGGTTGTCCAACCAATGCAAGGCCGTTTCTAAAAAAGTAAACAGGTGCTCATTTTTTTCTTCTTCATGAATCGAATGGTGCAGCATTTCCGAAATGAACATCACAATCGTACTTTTATAAATATCCGAATGAATGGAATGAAAAGGAGAAGCGATTTTTATTTCCTTAAAATTTTCCAAAGTACCTTTGTTTTTATGAACCGCTTCAATTTCAAGAATGGTCAACGGTTGAAAATAGGCAATTTTCTGATTGGCTTTCCGGGAAGAAAAAGCATCCCGAACAAAATAGGATTTCAAACCATGAGACAGCGTAAAGCATTTCACAATCAAGCTTTTTTCTTGAAATTTTAAGGAAGAAAGGACAATGGCTTTGGTCTTTACAAGCATTTTAGGTGTTGGTTTTAAATATTCTAAAACCCAGAGTTATCTAATTATCATTACTTTTTTAACTTTAGTTTCCACTCCGTCTTGTGCCGAAATAAAAATCATATACACTCCAGAAGCCACTTTGTATTTTCCAAAAGCCGTGGTATCCCATTCTATAGTTCCTCCTTCGGAAGTAGTTTCATAAACTAGATTTCCTTCAATATCGGTGATTTTAATATTAGCTTTATCGAGCAACCCGGCAATTTTAACGGTTCCTTGGTATTCCGGTCGCACTGGATTTGGATACACATAGGCGTTACTTAAATCATCATTTGCAGCAGTCGAAACTCCTTTAAAAGAAACTAAACCTTTTGCGGTAGCGATAAAAACTTCACCCGTCACACTGTTTATATCAATATCATTGATTACATTACTTGGCAAAGGCGAGTTGCTGGTCGTAAAATGATATTTTGTTTCTTGACCGTTCGGCGACACTAAAAAAACACCGGAATCCGCTGTACCAATCCATTTATTATTTGCTCCATCGACAACAATATCAGTAATAAATTGTTCATATAATAATTCTTGCGCTAAGTTATCTTCTAAAATAATTATCGGATTGGTCGTTAATTGATCCTCTGATTGAAAACTGCCAACATTAGACAAAATCCGTAATCCTTTTGTAGTCCCAATCCAAAGTTGGTTTCTGGTGTCAACTGCGACAACTCTGACATCAGCAATAGGCAAATTTCCTGCATCTGGACCTGTAGTTATTTTTTTGAATTTATTATTGTTTTCATTAAAACCAATAACGCCATCTCCACTTGTGGAAAGCCATTTGGTTCCATTTTTATCAATTGCAATTGTTCCGAAATTAGTATCAATTGGAGAATCCAGAATGTTATCCATAGCATAACTTTGCCATTGTCCAGTAGTTTTCAACACTTTCAATCCATTTTTTATTCTGCTATTGGTCACCCAAAAATTTCCTGATTTATCAAATGCGGCTCCGTTTATTCGAATGTCAATATAATTTGGACCCGCAAAGGTTAATGATTCCAGACCACTATTGGTTTTATTGTATAAAATTTTTGGTTCGTCATTTTCGATTTTAAGCAATCCTGAAAAAAAAGAACTCGCATACACTTCATTTTCATTACTGGGATTTACCGTGATTCTGGTCATGGATTTAGCTCCCAAAACGTTCTCATACGGAATATTCAACCATCCTGTTGTGCTAAATTTACTCACGCCGTAATGATCTAATTCATACGGATTATAATCTACTGAATAATCCCCGTAAACGGTCCAAAGCGAATTTGATGTGGCTTGAAGTGCAAATATATTATTCCGTGAAGGTCCAATTGGAGTTGTATTTTCAAAAACTGTAGCTGAAGAAAGGGAAGTAGTAATCAATCCATCTTCCTTTGTTCCAATAAAAATCGTGTCACCTATTATTGTAGCACAATTAAAACTCGGAGTGCTTGCTGTAATTTGGTTTGTGTTTATTTGACGTACCAAAGCCATCTGACTGTTGTAAATATAAATGCTGTTTAAAGTAGTTACTATCAAATAACCCGCAGCTGCTCTCATATCCACAGCAGGTGATGAAAGCACTAAATATCCAGTAAATGAATTAGTGATCACATCGTATTTATGAATGTATCCAGAAGCATTAACAGCAAAGAGATCTGAACCTAATGTTGCAATACCTGACCAGTTTCCGACATTAATTGTCTCCCACTGGCTGAAAGCAACTAAATTCTTATTGCTTATATCGGCTCTTTTAACACCGTTATTAGTAGCTGCATAAATAAATCCATTAAATAATGTTGTTTGGTTCACCATTATTTCGGCGCCATTTGTACCAATAAAATAGGTGTCACCAAATTGCATGGTAGCCAAATTGAATTGAACTATTCCAAAATCACAGGAAACATAAGCAATACCTTCAAATTCCATGAAGTGATTGATTTTTTTTATGTTTGAAGGAAGTTGTTTATTGATAATGTCGACCACATTGAGCATCGTTCCATCAGCTTCATTGATGACTATTATCAATCCGTTTTCATATCCTACAGCTGTTTTATTCAATGTTGCACTGTGGTATAATGCCGAAATGGTTTCTCCGGAAAGTCCGTCAATAGTATTGGTAGTTTTAATTTGGTTAGTAGCTAGGTTTTTAGAAAATAAGGCGTTTTCTGAAGCGGCAAAAACTGCGGATGCAGATTCCGAAATATCTTTAATTCCATTATAAGAGAAATATCCTTGCCACAACAGATTACTTTGGGCAAAACCCATTTGGATAAAAAGTAAGAGTAAAAAACATAAGACGTTCTTTTTCATTATTTGCAGGAATATTGGTTTACAAATATAGAACAAACGAAAGTATTAGGATTTTGTTACGCAAAAAAAATGCCTTCTGCCGATGTTACGGATGGAAGGCATTATATTTTAACTCCCACTCCTTTTGAGAGTCCCTATGCTTCGGGAGGGATGAGGATTTTTTATACCACTCCTTGAGCTAACATTGCGTCAGCTACTTTTACAAATCCGGCAATATTTGCACCTTTAACATAGTTTACGTAACCTTCTGCGTCAGTACCATATTTCTTGCACTGATTGTGTATTCCAACCATGATTTCTTTTAATCTGGAGTCCACTTCCTCACTCGTCCAGTTAAGGCGAATTGAGTTTTGTGTCATCTCTAATCCTGAAGCTGCTACACCCCCTGCATTTGCTGCTTTACCTGGAGCAAAAAGCACTTTAGCTTTCAAGAAAAGCTTTATTGCTTCCAGCGTACAAGGCATATTTGCCGCTTCAGTAACACAAATAACACCATTCGCAATTAAGTGTTTTGCATCTTCCTCATTCAACTCATTTTGAGTTGCACAAGGTATCGCAATATCAACTTTTACTTCCCATACGCTTTTACCTTTATGGAATTTAGCCTTTGGATATTTTTCTAAATAGGCTTCAGCTCTATTGTCACCTCTTGCTCTCATTTCAAGCATAAAGTCAATTTTATCTCCAGAGATTCCTTCCTCATCATAAATATACCCATCAGGGCCCGAAATAGTAACTATTTTCCCTCCAAGATCGTTTATTTTTAAAGCTACTCCCCACGCAACATTACCAAATCCTGAAATAGAAACTGTTTTACCATTAATAGTTTGCCCAATAGTTTTAAGCATTTGTTCAGCAAAATAAACAACTCCGTAACCCGTTGCTTCCGGTCGAATTAAAGACCCGCCATAAGCTAGTCCTTTACCTGTTAAAACTCCGGTAAACTCATTTCTTATTCGCTTGTATTGGCCAAATAAATAACCAATTTCTCTGGCTCCAACACCTATATCTCCTGCAGGAACGTCTAGCTGCGGTCCAATATGTCTGCACAATTCCGTCATGAAAGATTGACAGAAACGCATTACTTCAGGATCAGATTTCCCTTGAGGATCAAAATCAGATCCTCCTTTACCTCCACCCATTGGCAAAGTGGTCAAACTATTTTTGAATACTTGTTCGAATGCTAAAAATTTTAATACTGATAAATTTACGGTATGATGGAAACGTATTCCTCCTTTATAAGGTCCAATTGCAGAATTCATTTGGATTCTGAAACCTCTATTTACCTGAATTTCGCCTTTATCATCTACCCAGGGAACACGAAATATAATCGAACGCTCTGGTTCCGCTATTCTGAGAAGCAAATTTTTTCCATCATACTTTTTTTGCTCTGCAATGAATGGGATAACAGTTTCAGCAAATTCTCTAACCGCTTGAATAAATTCAGGCTCATTTGGATTTTTTGACTCAACTTGAGCCATAAATTGATTTATTTTATTTTCCATCTTGAAATAAATTATTCAAACAAAATTAATATTAATAGTTTCCTCAAATACAATGATTATCTTTAAGAAAACGTTTTCGTTGGTATAGACAAAGATACATTTTATAAAAATATTGAAGTCTATTTTTTCATTTTATCGATAGAATTATCTTTTTATTAAGCAATTACAAAGAAATCTACTTTTCAAACATCGTTTACAACGAAATCGTTATAATTTTCGTAACTAAATTAAGAATTTATCTACTTATCTTTTAATTTAATTTTTTAATTTTAATGATTGATGTTTTTATATATTTGTCAAGATTTGAAAATTTAACACCTAATGATCAAACAAACAATTCTTACCTTATTCGTGTTATTTGGTTTTTCAAATAATATAAATGCGCAATTTGGTTTTTCGCATGAAGTAGGAATTATAGCCGGACCCGTCGCTTTTCAATCTGATTATGGAGAACGCCACAATTTGAATACGAACTCCGGAAATACCGGTGTCGGAATTGGGATTATCCATTATCTAAATTTTTCTTACAAAGCCGAATGTAACTGTTATACCCCTGAAACTTATTTTAACGACCATTTTAAATTAAGATCGGAACTTTCTTATAACAAAACCGAATTAAAACATTTTGGAGAATGGGTAGAACCAAATAGAACTTCTCTTGGCGCAGATCAATTACGAGCCATGCGAGGAAGCACAGCTATAACTAATATAGGAATGCAACTCGAATATTTCCCTCTTAGCATTCGTGATTTTACTTCCAGAATAGGTAGTTTAGGTCCATTTGTTAGTCTTGGTGGGCAATTCAGTTATTACAACGCCAAAGCCTATTCAACAATGGGACCTTTAGGAACACCATTAACCACTTTCCCTAAATACTTAACTCCTACAGATGGCCGTTCTTATGGCTTTTCTACTGAAGGAGGATCTGTTTGGTCAGTAGTAACAAGCGTAGGAACCCGTTATAAACTGACTCCTTTGCGAGATTTAATGGTCGATGTAAGAATGCAGTATTTTTTCTCCAATTGGGTGGACGGATTAAATCCAAATCCGGAACTTTACAAAGAAAACAAAGCAAATGATTGGTTGGTTTGGTTCAATGTAGGTTATATTTATTACTTACAATAGCAATTACAATCCTTTATAAAAAACAAAACCCCAATTCTAGAAGTTAGAATTGGCTTTTTGTTTTCAAACATGTTTACGCCAATGCTTGTTTCAAATCTTCGATTAAATCTTCGGCGTCTTCAATCCCTACGCTCAATCGAACCAAATCATCCGTAATTCCAATTGCTGCACGTTTATCTTCCGGAATCGATGCATGTGTCATCAAAGCCGGGTGATTTGCCAATGATTCTACTCCGCCTAAGGATTCGGCCAAAGTGAAAACTTTTAGCTTTTCAAGAAAGTCAATCGCATCCTCTTTTTTACCCGAAACAAAAGTAAAGGAAACCATTCCTCCAAAACCGCTCATTTGCTTTTTGGCAATTTCATGATACGGATGGCTTGGTAATCCTGGATAATAAACCCTTTTAATTTTTGGATGGTTACTTAAGAACGCCACTACTTTTCCCCCGTTTTCACAATGTCTTTCCACACGCAAATGCAACGTTTTTATTCCTCTCAAAACCAAGAAACTGTCCATTGGCCCAAGTGTAGCTCCAGTCGCAAATTGTTGAAAATGCAATTGTTCTCCCAGCGCTTCATCTTTTACAATCAATGCTCCTGCAATAACATCAGAATGTCCACCAAGATATTTAGTTGCCGAATGCATGACAATATCAGCCCCTAAGTCTAAAGGCTTTTGCAAATAGGGTGTTGCAAAAGTGTTGTCAACTGCAAAAAGGATTTTCTTCTCCTTGGTAATTTTAGCTATTTCCTGAATATCGGCTAATTTCATCAATGGATTGGTTGGTGTTTCTACCCAAACCAATTTCGTATTTTCATTGATTAATGACTTGAACTGCTCCATGTCATTCATATCCACAAAATGGAATTTTATGCCTGAATCTTTATAAATACGGGTAAACATTCGATACGTTCCACCGTATAAATCATCCATCGCAATGATTTCGTCACCTGCTTTGAAAGAACGTAAAATACAATCCGTAGCCGCTAATCCTGACGAGAAAGCCAATCCTCGTGTTCCGTTTTCAATACTTGCCAATGCATTTTCGAGCGCTGATCTGGTAGGATTAGCAGCTCTACTGTATTCATAATCCGGATTTATCGGGTGTCCGGGACTTGTTTGCACAAATGTTGACGTTTGATATACTGGCGGCATAACTGCTCCTGTACTTGGATCATGGTGTTGACCACCGTGAATAACTTTAGTATTAAATTTCATATCTAGATAATATTTGTTTTTTAATGGAATCCGGCATCAACATTCTTCTTATTTTGTGATTTTGAAACCTGCGATTTCCTATCGTTTAATTTTAAAATGCTGAATTGTTTTACAAATTTACCTTTTAATTTATTCTAACCAAGCCGCAAGTTGATACCTTTGTATATAATTAACAATTTTGAAATGAAACACTTTATCCTTTTTTCGGTATTACTTTTTTCTATGGCGCGTTGTTCTAACGAATTGGTTTTCGAAGAGCAATCTTTTCAGAAAAAAACAACTTTGCCCTGCAAGGAAAATTGCCCTCAGATAACTGTAAAAATTCCAGTCGCAAAAGATGTTCCCGTTGTTGCAGACAGCATTAATAAAAAAGTGTTTTCAGTATTGAAGGAGATTATTTATTTTGGCGAAAAGCCATATACTTCTGCTAATTATAATGGATTGTTAGCTTCGTTTATTGATTCCTATGAAAAACTTCAGAAAGAATTTCCGAAAGATACTTTTGGCTGGGAAGGAAAAATAGAAGGAAGTGTAAAATACCAATCGGATAGTATTTTGAACATCGAAATCAAGCACTATACCTTTACCGGTGGCGCTCATGGCTATGAAGGATTGCGTTCGCTAATTTTCAATCCAGAAACCGGGAAATACATTCCGAACAATCAATTGTTTAAAAACAAGAATGCTTTTATGGCTTTCGCCGAAAAAAAATTCAGATCCAAATATAAGATCCCGGAAAACAAATCTATAAACGCAACTGGGTTGATGTTTGAGGACGAGAAATTTTATCTGCCACAAAATATTTTTTATACCGATAAAGGATTGCTTCTTTATTACAATTCCTATGAAGCGGCATCCTATGCGGATGGACCAAAAGAATTGTTGTTGTCTTACAAGGAAGTGAATGAATATTTGGCGGTTAAATAATAAATGATCCTCAAAAAATTAAACCATATAAGAAATTTAAGGTCATATAACTTAGCGTATTTAAAGCCCTAAATTATCATGTTTCCATAATAACCTAGCCCCGCTATTCGTTTCAATCTTTTACTTTTTTTCTTTAAAAAAGTAAAAGATTGAAACGAATAGCGGGAAATAGCTCCTAAATAAACTTTCGAATACTCATCATCATTCCAGTGTGAACAGCCTCATGATAGACGTTGAAAGACATGGCATCTTCGGCAGTTTTTATCGTAAAACCGTTCATGGTAGTAAATTCCTGAAAATGTTGGAATACTTTGTTCTCTAAATCAGCTTTGGTTTGATTGATGGTTTCAAAAAGCAATGATTGAATTTCATCTACATCAGCTTGTGTTGCGTCTTGTTCCGGCTTGGTTCCTCTTTTATACTTTTCCACCATTTCATCCGAAATCATCATAGGCAAACCCGACAATTTGTAAACCAACATCTGCTGAACCACAACTATATGCCCAATATTCCAAATCAAATTATTGTTGTAGCCCACCGGAATTGCGTTGAGTTGCTCTAATGTATATCCTTGCAAAAACTTTGACAAGGTATTTCTACTGTTTTCGGTAATAGGGAATGTTTGATGCATTTTTCTAATTTTTTGATAAAAATAATCATTTTCCGTATCAAATGATTTTTCTTTGCACAAAGAAATCGCTATTTACATGGACAAAATATATTATCTCGCTTCTTGCGATACCTGCAGGAAAATTATAAAATCATTACCGAAAGACCATGATTTTAAGTTTCACGACATCAAACAAGATCCTATTACAGTGGAGGAATTGGAACAAATGCGCGAACTTTCCGGAAGTTATGAAGCACTTTTCAGCAAAAAAGCGCAATTGTACAAATCAATGGATTTGAAGAATAAATCGTTGACCGAAGCCGATTACAAGAAATACATTCTGGAGCATTATACGTTCTTGAGTCGCCCTGTTTTTATCATCAACGACAAGATATATATTGGTAATACACAGCAAAACATGTTGCAAGTAATGAAAGCTTTGGCGTAGACCAAAAACCATCAAAATTAGAACAAAACCATCAGTAATTCACCTCTTTGGGTGTTCGGTGGCTTTTCCTTATCTTTGACCTCTTTTAGAAAATTATATGATACAATCAATGACGGGTTTTGGTAAAGCGACTTTGCAATTACCAACCAAAAAAATCACGGTAGAAGTAAAATCCTTAAACAGTAAAGGTTTGGATTTGAATGTGAGAATGCCTTCTCTTTACCGCGAAATGGAATTGGGTTTACGCAACCAAATTGCCCTAAAACTGGAAAGAGGAAAAGTAGATTTTTCTATTTTTATCGAAAGTACTGCGGAACAAACTTCGACGAAAGTCAATGTGCCAATTGTGAAAGCATACATAAACCAGTTGAGAGAAGTCTATGCTGATGCTGATGAAACGGAACTGATGAAAATGGCTATTCGCATGCCGGATACCATGAAAATAGAGCGTGATGAAATCGATGAAAACGACTGGATACAAATCCAAACCGTTATCGAGGAAGCGTTACAAAACATCTTGACCTTTAGAAGAGATGAAGGAATGTCTCTTGAAAAAGAATTTCAATTGCGAATAGGCAATATCCGTCAATACATGACCGAAGCTTTAGCGCTAGATCCAGAACGCGTTCAGGCGATAAAAGACCGTTTGCAAACTGCGATTTCAGAACTAAAAGTTAATGTAGATGAAAATCGTTTTGAGCAGGAACTGATTTATTATTTAGAGAAATTAGACATCACTGAAGAAAAAGTGCGTTTGACCAATCACCTTGATTATTTCCTTGAAACCATCAACGGTACCGAAGCCAATGGTAGAAAACTAGGTTTCATTACCCAGGAAATGGGACGTGAAATCAATACGATGGGTTCTAAATCCAATCACGCACAAATGCAAAAATTAGTCGTTCAGATGAAAGACGAATTGGAAAAAATCAAAGAACAGGTATTGAACGTATTGTAAAAACATATCTAGTAGAGACGCGATTCATCGCGCCTTTATGCATAAAGATAGAAGCATTCATTGCGACTAGAATTAAATAACAACATGAGTACAGGAGGAAAATTAATCGTTTTTTCGGCACCATCAGGATCTGGAAAAACTACCATAGTTAGGCATTTATTAAGCAAAGAAGATTTGAATCTTGAATTTTCTATTTCGGCTGCTTCCCGTGCACCAAGAGGTGAAGAAACAAATGGAAAAGATTATTATTTCATGTCTACCGAAGAATTTAAAAAGCACATCAAAAACGAAGACTTTCTGGAATGGGAAGAAGTCTATCGCGATAATTTCTACGGAACTTTAAAAAGTGAAGTGGAACGCATTTGGTCCAAAGGAAAAAATGTGATTTTTGATATTGATGTATCTGGCGGGTTGCGTATCAAACATAAATTTCCAGAAGAAACTTTAGCTGTTTTTGTAAAGCCACCAAGCGTGGATGAACTAAAAAGAAGACTGAAAGAACGTTCTACCGAAAGTGAAGACAAAATCAATATGCGTATTGCAAAAGCCTCCGTTGAACTGGCAACAGCACCACAGTTTGATGTTATTATAAAAAACTACGATTTGGATATTGCTCTTGAAGAAGCGTATCAATTGGTAAAGAATTTTGTGAAATAAAACACAAATTAGCACGAACGAATTGTTTTATAAACACTTTGAGCCTTTGCGGCTTTGTGCAAAATGAATTACTAGTTAGCGGTAAAATATGAAAATAGGTCTTTATTTCGGAACGTTTAACCCCATTCATGTTGGGCATCTCATTATTGCCAATCACATGGCGGAACATGCCGATTTAGACCAAGTATGGATGGTGGTTACGCCTCACAATCCTTTGAAGAAAAAAAGTACTTTACTAGATGATTATCATCGTTTGCAAATGGTGCATCTTGCTACCGAGGATTTTCCAAAAATCAAACCTTCGGATATTGAATTTAAATTATCACAACCTAATTACACCGTGAACACGCTAGTTCACTTACAGGAAAAATTTCCAAGTTACGAGTTCTCCTTAATCATGGGCGAAGACAATCTGAAGTCGTTGCACAAATGGAAAAACTACGAAGCCATTCTGGCACATCATGAAATTTATGTCTATCCTCGAATTTCAACCGAGGCAGATAATTTAGAACTAAAAAACCACGCAAAAATTCACCTGATTAATGCGCCGGTTGTTGAAATTTCGTCAACATTTATTCGGGATAATATCAAAAAAGGGAAAAATGTACAGCCTTTGTTACCCCCAAAAGTTTGGGAATATATTGATCACAATAATTTTTACAGGAAATGATTATCCCAAAGCCCTTTTCAATTCTGTTTCAATATTTTCAAAAATAGCACTCAAATTCTCATTTTTACCCGATAATAAAAACACTGGCGTACTTGGCATTTGGTTGCTGTTCCATAGTAATTGTGCTCTTTTTTCTGCAATAAAATTCTTTGCATTTATATCCCAAACTACTCCAATTCCAGTATTTCTGGAAAGTATTTCCATCATTTCGTATTCGGAGGGAATGATATAATTAGGAACCATCGAGGGTCTTTTTTTATTAAAAACATACAGCCAAAATAATTTGATGTGTGGAATTTGTGCATTGTGACTGAACCATTTTTGATCGTTTAACCACTGTTCGATTGCCGTGAAATCTTTGATTTTAATATTCGATTTTAATTCGGAGGCATCAATAGTGTTTGAACCTACAATGACTTGTTTGATTTCACCCACCTTTTTCTGAATCGTGTCAAACGTATCGTATTTTTTGGTTACAACCGCAAAATCAAGTTTTTTAGAATCTACCAATTCAAAAAGCGTGTCATTTTCATGAAAGCTAAAATCAATAAAATCAAATTTTGAAATTAAGCAACTTCCCAAACTGCTCATCAAGTGTTTCGAAATTCCAATTGAAATTAATCGATTCGCATCAAACGCTTTGGCACGAAAACCATTCTCCACATTTTCCAATCGGTCTAAAGCCTCGATGATTAAATTATTGAGTAACTTGGCATATTCTGTTGGCTCCACGCCTTTTGACTTTCGATTGAAAAGTTTATACCCTACATGCGCTTCCAACATCGATATTTGTTGACTTACAGCAGGTTGACTGATAAACAATTCTTTTGCAGCCAAAGAAAAATTTCCGTTTTTATAAACCGATTTGAACGTTCTGTACCATTCCAGATTGACCATGATATAAATATATTTATCACAAACATAATTTAAATTATTTTTACTAATAGCATATTAGACCTAAATTTGTACAAACAAAATCAGAAATGAAGAAAATTGCATTCGTTTTTATTATAGCATTAACCGCAACTTGCATCCCTGCAACAGCACAAAATAAAAAAAGTATGAAAAAAGTATTATTTGTGGTTACCAGTCACGATAAATTAGGTAACACGGGAGAAAAAACAGGATTTTGGACCGAAGAATTAGCGGCTCCTTATTACGAATTATTAGATAAAGGTGTTGTCATAGACATTGCTACTCCACTAGGGGGACAGCCGCCTATTGATCCAAAAAGTGAAGATCCATCTGCTGCAACTGAAGACACTAAACGATTTGATGCCGATACCGAACTATTGGATAAACTAAAAAATACGCATAAATTAGCAGATGTAAAAGAGTCTGATTATGATGCGGTTTTTTATCCGGGAGGTCATGGTCCATTATGGGATTTAGCCGAAGATAAAACGTCAATCGCTTTAATTGAATCTTTTTACACACACAATAAACCAGTTGGTTTTGTTTGTCATGCTCCAGGGGCTTTGAAAAATGTAAAAATAAATGGGGAGTTTTTAGTAAAAGGGAAAAAAGTGACCGGATTCTCTAATACCGAAGAGGAGGCGGTAGGTTTAACTAAAGTGGTTCCTTTTCTACTGGAAGATGTTTTACAAAATAATGGCGCTACGTATAGCAAAGTTGCAGACTGGCAACCGTATGCCGTGGAAGATGGGTTACTAATTACAGGTCAAAACCCGGCTTCCTCTAAACTTGTTGCCGAAAAAATATTAAATCAATTAAACGCAAAAAAATAAACATGTTAAATTTCGAATTATACAATCCTACCCATTTAATTTTTGGAAAAGGACAAATTGAAAGATTACCAACATTAGTACCACAAGGATCAAAAATTCTTTTGGCGTATGGTGGCGGAAGTATTTTTAAAAATGGCATTCACGAGCAAGTAATCAACAACCTAAAAGGTTTTGATATTGTAGAATTTGGCGGAATAGAGCCCAATCCTCGTTTTGAAACATTGATGAAAGCCGTAGCGATTATTAAGGAACAAAACATTGATTTCATTCTTGCCGTAGGAGGCGGATCAGTAATTGATGGTGTAAAATTCATCTCGGCAGCCGTACACTTTGACGGAAATCCAATTGATATTCTTAAAAAGAGAATCATGTTTACAGAAGGTTCAAAAGTAGTACCTTTTGCAACTGTTTTGACTTTACCCGCAACCGGAACCGAAATGAATTCTGGTGCGGTTATTACGATTGAAGCCACTCAGGAAAAATTAGACTTTGGTGGTTCGGCCATGTTTCCAAAATTCTCTATTTGTGATCCAACTGTAATCGCCTCTTTACCAAAAAGACAATTGCAAAATGGTGTTGTTGATGCTTACGTACACGTTTTAGAGCAATATTTAACCTACCCACATGACGGATACCTTCAAGATCGAATTGCAGAAAGTATTTTACAAACGCTGATTCAAGTAGGTCCCGAAGTAGTTGAAAATCCTACAGATTATGCCTTGGCTTCTAATTTTATGTGGAGTTGTACGATGGCTTTAAACGGATTAATCCAAAAAGGAGTTCCTTCGGATTGGGCGACGCACATGATTGGGCACGAATTAACGGCTTTATACGAAATCGATCATGCTAGAACTTTGGCAGTTGTAGGTCCAAATTTATTCCGAGTAATGTTTGAAACCAAAAAAGGAAAATTAGCACAATACGGGAAACGTATTTTTAATTTAACCGGAAGTGACGATGAGATTGCTAATGAAGCCATCAATAAAACGGTAGAATTTTACCATACGATGGGAATGCAAACCAAATTATCTGATTATACAAAGGACTTTGAAAAAACGGCTGATTTTATTGTAACTCGTTTTGAAAAGAGAGGTTGGAAAGCTTTGGGTGAAAAACAAAACATTACTTTAGAAAAACTACAAACCATTGTAGAAATGAGTTATTAATTCAAATAATCCTGATGCTGATTGACATTGGCACAAATAAAAAGGCGTTCTCCTATTTAAATGGGAACGCCTTTTAAAATACTAAAACAAAACCAACTAATTCAATATGCATTATAATTGTTAAATGATTAATTTATAATCATATAGAACGTAAATTGAATATACATATTGTGTTAAAAAACAAAAAAAAGTAAAATTATTTTTTTTGTTAGCAATAGTGTCTTTTTGAAAACTCTTAAGATGCCAGTTTCTTGTTCCAATTTTATTTGTATAATCACTACTTTTTTAAGTACTTTTGATTAAATCTAATAAAAAAATGACCGAAAACATAAAATTTGCAGTGATTGGCGGAGGAAGTTGGGCAACTGCTATTGCAAAGATGCTATGTGTAAATCTTTCGGAGATTTCTTGGTATATGCGTAATGAAGCTGCTATAGAACACATTAAAACCTACAAACACAATCCAAATTATCTGAGTTCTGTTGAATTTGATGTCAAAAAACTGAAACTCACCAGTGATATCAATGAGGCTGTTGGGTATGCGGATTATATCATTTTTGCAATTCCATCTGCCTTTTTAGATACTGAATTAGAAAAATTAACCGTTTCGTTGCAAGATAAAATCATTTTTTCGGCGATAAAAGGCATAGTTCCCGAAACGAGTTTGATTGTAGGCGAACATTTTCATGTAAAATATGACATTCCTTATTATAATATAGGTGTAATTACCGGACCTTGTCACGCAGAAGAAGTGGCTATGGAACGATTGTCGTATCTGACTATTGCCTGTGGCGATGATGAAAAAGCTAAAATTGTGGCTAAAAATCTATCTGGAAATTATATTAAAACTAAGATTACAGATGACATTATAGGAACTGAATATGCTGCCATGCTAAAAAATATTTATGCAATTGCAGCCGGAATGGCACACGGATTAGGTTATGGGGATAACTTTCAATCTGTATTGATGAGTAATGGGATACGGGAGATGAAAAAATTCATCAGAAAAGTTCATAAAATGAAACGCAACATTAATGATTCGGCTTATCTAGGCGATTTATTGGTTACCGGTTATTCTGTATTCTCCAGAAACAGAATGTTCGGGAATATGATTGGTAAAGGCTACACGGTAAAATCAGCAATGATGGAAATGAGCATGGTTGCCGAAGGTTATTATGCGGCCAAAAGCGCCTATAAACTAAATCAGGCTTACGGAGCCAAAACCCCCATTATAGATGCCGTTTACGCGATTTTATATGAAGGTAAGGATGCTAAAACTATTTTTAAGGCTTTGACTGATCAATTAGATTAGCAAAATAGTGAAATTTATTCAAATCTAACATAAAAACAAAGGCACTAATCTACATAAAGATAGTGCCTTTTTTTTATAATTGTTTTTAATTCGGCTTGACCCGAAATAAATTTATCTCACAATAACACCGTCAACGAATAAAATAGGTACTTCTTCGACAAAATCTTCATGGATGGAATGCGCTTTGAAAATGAACTTTTTATCATGTAATTTATCTCCTATGAAATAAGTCACCATAAATTCATTGTTGAGTGCTACAACACTTTTTTCTATCATTTCTATTTTGATCACGGAAACGGGCGGAACTTCCACAAAAGCGTGACGCAAAAGAGAGGTTTTTTTCATCTCGCCGTCAATGGTTCCAAAAGCTTTAGAAACGACCATTACGCTTTCTATAAGGAAATCACTATCGTTTATTAAATAGGCGTACCATACTTTTTCCATGAAATCGTCGCTCCATTCCTGAACTGCAGCAAGGAATACGTTTTCTACTTCGGGGATGATAATATCGGATTTCATTTTTTTGGTTTTAGATATAAGATTAACGATTTCTGAATTCAAATTTTAAATCCTTCAGAAATCGTTAATCAACATTCTTAAATATTTAAATGCTTGATTTGAATTGCTCCAAGAAACGGATGTCATTTTCATAAAACATACGAATATCGCCGATTTGATACAACAACATGGCGATTCTTTCAATTCCCATTCCAAATGCAAAACCATTGTATTCGTCGGGATTGATGCCACAGTTTTTCAAAACATTAGGATCTACCATTCCGCAACCCATGATTTCTAACCAGCCGGTTCCTTTGGTGATTCTGTAATCGGTTTCTGTTTTCAGACCCCAATAAATATCAACCTCAGCACTTGGCTCAGTAAATGGAAAATAAGAAGGACGCAAACGGATTTTTGATTTTCCGAACATTTCTTTGGTGAAATACAAAAGCGTTTGTTTTAAGTCGGCAAAAGAAACGTCTTTGTCAATGTACAAACCTTCCACTTGATGAAAAATACAGTGTGAACGGGATGAAACAGCTTCATTACGAAAAACTCTTCCCGGAGAAATCGTACGAATTGGCGGTTTATTCTCTTCCATGTAACGCACCTGAACGGATGATGTGTGCGTGCGCAACAAAATATCAGGATTCGTTTGTATGAAAAATGTGTCTTGCATGTCGCGTGCCGGATGGTATTCCGGTAAGTTTAATGCGGTGAAATTATGCCAGTCATCTTCAATTTCAGGACCTTCGGAAACGTTGAATCCAATATTCGAAAAGATATCAATAATTTGGTTTTTTACCAATGAAATAGGGTGACGAGAGCCAATAGTTATTGGTTCAGCCGAACGCGTCAAATCCCCATAAAAGCCTTTGATTTCTTCTTTGCTTTCTAAAGCTTCCTGTATCGTTTTTACTTTATCTTCGGCTGACGTTTTAAGCAAATTGATTACTTGTCCAAATTCCTTTTTTTGTTCGTTAGGAACATTTTTGAATTCAGCAAAAAGATCTTTCAAAAGCCCTTTACTTCCAAGAAATTTAATTCGGAATGCTTCTAAATCTGCTGTATTTTGCGTTGAGAAAGCTTGTGCTTCACCAATATATTCTTTTATCTTGTCTATCATTTTCATCCAATAATTGAGAGTGCAAAATTACAAAATTTGTTTTAGGTTTCCCGTTTAAAGTTTAAAGTTTCCATTCTAAATTGTTAGATTGCTTTTTACCCGTGTTCTACTTCTTTCTAAACCATATAAGAGATACAAGTTCACTTAAGCTAGGCATAACAGAATACTAAAAACGGTGTACTGAACGCTAATCTATCAGTTCTCTTTCAATAAAATAATTCACAATGGCTTCTTTCATCAAAACCGACTGTTCCCCTGCTTTTAATGGTGGTAATTCTTCTTTTACTTTGTAATGCGGCCATCCTTCTTCATCAAAAAACTCAAATTCATAAAATCCGTAAGGTTCTAATAATCTGCAAATCGCGATGTGCATCAGGTTTAGTTTTTCGTCTTTCTTGTATTCACTATGTACTTTCCCGAGTTCTTGTACGCCAATTAAATAAATAATTGCATCAAGATCTAAATCTTCTCCTTGTGAAAATTGATTCGAAAGTATATTTACAAGCTGTTCCCAGCGTTCTTTAAGTTGTGTGTCTCTTGACATTTTGTTGAATTATGAATTATGAATTATGAATTATTACTTCATAATTCATATAATTATTTGGGCAAAGATAAGAACTTGAAATTTGGCAATTGATACTGAACTTTCTTTTATATTTGCACTTTTTCTTTATAAAATATAATTATGAGTTTTTTAGATATGGTTTTGGGTGTATTACTTGCCTTTGCTTTGTATAAAGGCATTAGAAATGGACTTTTTATTGAATTAGCTTCTTTAGTTTCATTAATAGTTGGGATTTATTTGGCTATAAAATTTTCCTCTCTTATAAAAGGAATGTTGGCAGGATTTGTTCATTGGAATCCCCATACTATTCAGGTTATTGCTTTTGTGCTCACATTTATCCTTGTTGTGATTGGAATATCATTATTGGGGAAGTTCCTCACCGGAATAGCAGATTTAGCCTTTTTGGGCTGGTTAAATAAATTGGGGGGTGGTTTTTTCAGGGTATTGAAAACTGTTTTGATATTAGGAATTGTATTCGCTGTTTTCGAAAAAATAAATTATCACAATTTTATAGCCAAAAAAGAGACATTGGATAAATCTGTGTTTTATAATCCCATCCAGAAAACAGCTCGGTTTATGTATCCTTCGATTGAGAAATGGTACGATGGTTTGAAGAAAAAGCACTAGTTTTCAGACAACAACTTGCCGATACAAAAAGAACACTTGCTTTTAAAGAAAAAGTCTTTGGATCGAAAATCTGAAATCTAAACCTACTTCACTTCCTTTATCACGCGGCTATCAATCCAGCCTTCCGTTCCATCCGTTAATTGCACTTTTTTCCATTTCCCGATGATTTCCTCTACGTACACTTTGGTCCCTTCGTGAAGCACAAATAGTGCCGGACCTCCATTTCTGGGTTCGCTTTTTACCTCTGCAATTTCTGCAAAAACAATAGCCGGTTTTTCAGTGTCATAATGACTTTTTTCGAAAATTGCTGATGAGACACTTATCAGAATCAGAAAAATAAGGACAAACATTCCAAAAAAGAATATTCTTTTGGACACTGTTGTTTGTGAAAAATAATATCCCAGGAAAAACAACAAGAACGATGCTGCAATCCCCACTGAAATCCATGCCCAAGTATTGTAATGATAAATCCCTGTAAAATCCCGGACTAGCTTTCCAAAACCAACTTTTGGGATTACTTTAATTTCATCAATGGTTCTTTTTTGAGCAAATTTCAAGTTGTTGCTACTGTCGCTATCATTTGGATTAAGCACTAATGCTTTTTCATAATTGTAAATCGAAGGCGCTACTTTATTCAATTTATAATAGGCATTTCCTAAATTAAAATACAATTCTGATGAATGCTTGTTGTCTTTCAAAACACTTTCGTAGGCTGTAACGGCTTCCTCATATTTCCCTTTTTCATAATAGGCGTTCCCTTTTTCGAAGCCATTTTGGGCAAAGAAAACTTGGGTTGAAAGTAAGAGTATGTATACTATATTTTTCATTTCTATTTTTATTACCACGAAGGCACTGTTTTATTTTTTTGTCACGAAGGCACAAAGTTATTAACTCAATAATTAGTTCAATCTGCGTTGTGTCTAAGTGTTTATTTTAAATAGCTATTTAAGCAATCTGTTTTTCTAATTGGGAGATTATCGCTACCGCTTTATCAAAATCCTGTTGGACCGTGACACTTGACGAAGGCGCATAACGGGCTACTTCACAGTTCTCCGTAAGTCCAATAAAATCATTTACTGCCTCTGGATTTGCATTCCTTGACAACAAAAGGTCCTGAATATTATCTTTGCTCATTTCCGAAGTCTCGATATGCAATTTAGCCTTCAGGAAATTATGCATCGCTTTTTCAAGTGCTATATAAAATAATTCTTTATTGTTGATTTGCTTTTTGGCTTCCGATAAATATTTTTTTGCCAGTCTATTATTCATTCGGATTCTATTTCCGGTAATATCGCCGTCAAGAGCTTCTTTTTTCTTTTTGAATAATACAATCAGAGGCAATAACAGAAACGGGAAAAATACCAATCCGTAAAACAAATTGGACCCAAAGAAATCTTTCTTATTGATGTTCAAAAGATTGCTCTTCAACTTAATGAATTTGAATTGCTCTACGTTTGTTATTTTATTCTTATTCTCCCCAGCATTTGAAGCTGCAGTAGCATCCGATGCTGTAGGACCATCCAATACATTAATCATTATTTCTTTAGAACTTATGGTTTTATACGTACCTGAACCCAAATCAAAATAAGAAAACTGTAATGGTTTTATAGGATAATTCCCTTTGTACTGTGGAATAATGGTATAACTATCTGAAATTTTTCCTGACATCCCTGAAAGTGGTGTGTTTACTTGCTCACTATGAACGGCGTCATACATTTCCAGTGCATTTGGCACAACCGGTTTTGGTAAACTGAACAATTTCATGTTCCCTTTACCAGTTACACTTACAACTAAATCAAGGCTTTCTCCGTTTTTTAAATCGGTTTTTGTTGGCGTTACTTTAAAACTAAAATTACCAACAGCACCAGAGAAATCTTCCGGTTTTCCTGCTTCAGGAAGTGATTTGACAGCAATCGTTTTTGTTCCCGCAGAAACCCTTTTACTGCCGTCAGTAACAATTACACGTCCAAACATATCGTGGCGGTTTGTAGGCAATTGCACATCAATATCTAATGACAAAGGTTCAATTACTAACTTTCCAGATTTTTGGGGATACAGAACCGTTTTTCTCAATACCACATAACGGTATTTCTGTCCTTTAAACATCCCTTCTTCTGCAACAAGCTGTTTGATATCGATGTTCTGGCTCCAGAAATCATTGTACTTCGGTTTATTGAGTTCTCGCCAATTAGTGATTCCAATATTATAACTGAAATACAATTTATAAACCACCGTAATCGGTTCGTTTATATACGGATTTGTTTTAGAAATATCCGCAACGAGATAAATATTATCATCTGCTGATATACTTGTATCGTTAGGATCTCTGGGCTGTTCTGTTGCCGCAGTAACATTAATTCTTATGGGTGATGTTTTATAAATTTGCCCGTTATATTCTATCGCTGCCTGCTTGATAACTAATGATCCTTTTTGATTTGGCAAAAGAAAATAAGAATATACTTTTTCAAAAGAACTCTTCCCATTTACCCATGATTGGCTCACTTGCTGACTTGGCCCTGCTAAAATTCTAAATCCGTCAAAAGTAGGCTGGTTAAAATTATCCCCATCTACATTCATTATAAAATCGATACGAAGTCTTTCGTTTAAGCCTAGTATGGTTTTACTCACCCTAGCCTCAAATTGTACTTGAGCGCTAAGTGAGTTACACACTATTAAAACTAGTACTGCTATAAATCTTTTCATGTTTAAATTATCTAATTGAATTACCAATCTTTCTCTGTTTTCATTGGTTTTCCTTTTACTCTTTGGGCATTCACTTTATCCTGAACTTTCTTTTCTTCCTTATTTACTGCGTCCAAAAGATTTTCTAACCGTTCTTTAGAGATTCCGCCAGGCGCTGGTTTTGGTTCTCCTTTATCATCTGGTTTAGGACCTTTATTGTCTTTATCCTTATCTCCTTTGTCGTCTTTCTTGTCTTTCTTGTCTTTCTTGTCTTTCTTGTCTTTATCGTCCTTTTTCTTGTCTTTATTCTTATCGCTTTTCTTATCGTCTTTCTTGTTATCATCCTTTGGCGGATTTTCTTTTAGCTTCTTCTTTGCCAAAGCATAATTATAACGGGTTTCTTCATCTGTAGGATCATTCCGCAATGCATTTTTATAGGCTTCCACCGCTTGCGTATAATCCTTTTCTTTCATGAGGACATTTCCTAAATTATGAAAAGCTTGGTGTTTATCCGGTCTTGATTTGGCATTTTTTAATGCTTTTGCGTAAGCAAATTTTGCCTCTGCAACTTGGTTTTGCTTATAAATGGCATTTCCTAAATTGTAAGGAGCAACCGTTTTATTCGGAAATTTTGAATCCGAAATTCTGTAATTAGCTTCGGCATCCACAAATTTATTTTCAGCATATTCCTCATTTGCTTTAGGCAATATCCTGTCTTTCTGTTGTGCGTTTACAACAAAGGAAAGGAGCAATAAAAGATGTAAAATTAAGTTTTTCATTTTATTTTTTAAATGTAAGTGTCAAGGTATATTTTTATTTTGTTCCAATAATGGAGCATCTTCCTTATACTTTGCGCTTTATATTTTATTTATTCTCGTTAAATAAATTCAATTTGTTTACCCAACTTGTTTTTCTTTCCAAAAGGAAAATATCCAGAAATAAGAGAACAAAAGCAAAACCTAAAAACCATTGAAATTGGGATTGAAAGTCGGCCATTTCGGTAGCTTCAAATTCTGTTTTTTGGATTTTATCCAAAGCATTCTTGATGTATTCCAGCACTTCTTTGGTATTATTCCCGTTTACATACCCGCCTTTTGTGGCTTTTGCAATAGCTTTTAGACTTTCTTGATTTAATTTGGTAATAACCACTTCATTGTTATTGTCTCTTTTAAAACTTTCAACAATACCGTTCCTTTTTAAAGGAATGGGACCTCCTTTTTCAGTTCCTACTCCTATTGTGATGATTTTTACACCTAACTTATTGGCCTCCTCTGCGGCTTCTTCCGCTCCTTCGGCATGGTCTTCACCATCGGAAATCATAATCAATAACTTACTCGTCTTTTTATCATCAAAATAAGTCGTAGACAGTTTGATTGCTTCGTTGAACGACGTTCCTACAGAGGAAACCATGTCAGTATTCATGCTTTGCAAATACATTTTTGCTACACTATAATCTGTCGTGATAGGTAATACAGGAAAAGCACTTCCGGCGTAAGCCACAATTCCTATTCTGTCACTTCCTAATTGATTGATAATTTGCGAAATGATTTGCTTGCTTTTGTCGAGACGATTGGGTGCGACATCCTCGGCCAACATACTTTTGGATACATCCAATGCAAAAACGATGTCAATTCCTTCTCGTTTTACGGTTTCCATTTTAGTACCAATCTTTGGATTTACCAATCCAAGAATCAGTCCAAGAAATGCCAGTAATAACAATACCAACTTCAAAACTGGTTTAAAAACCGAACTTTCCGGGCTTAGTTTTTTCACCATTTCTAAATCCCCAAATTCGCGTTGTTTTTTTCTTTTCCAATATAAATTAACTAGAAAAACCAACACTACGATAGGTAGTATAAGTAGCAGGTATAAATATTTTTTTTCGTCTAATTCCATTTTTTATCTTTTAGTCACAATTTTCAATTTGCGACTCTCATTATATAAAGCTTTTAAAAACCGTATTTCGCAATCCTATTTCCAGTAATAATAAAAAACCTGCAAACCATATAAAAGGTCTGAATTTTTCATCGTAATCATAGAATTTCAATTCTTCAATTTCTGTGGTCTCCAACTTGTTTATTGTTGCATAAATTTCGGCTAACTTGCTATTACTGGTAGCCCTAAAATATTTTCCACCCGTATTGTTTGCAATTTTTTTCATCATTTGCTCATCAATCTCCACTTTCATCATTTGAAAGAGAAATTGACCATTTGGCGCAACTGCGTATGGAAATAGTGCCATTCCGTTTGTTCCTATTCCTATAGTATATACTTTTATTCCATATTGTTTGGCAATATCCGAAGCGGTGTCTGGCTCAATGAATCCAGCATTGTTTACCCCGTCTGTCATCAAAATAATCACTTTGCTTTTGGCTTTACTGTCTTTCAAACGGTTAACTGCTGTAGCCAATCCCATTCCTATTCCTGTTCCGTCCTTTAGAACATTATCGTATTTTATACTTTGGATAGCGTCCAAAATAACTGCTTTATCACTTGTTACCGGTGTTTTTGTATAAGCCTCAGAAGCATAAACCACCAATCCGATTCTATCATTTGGTCGTTCTTCAACAAAATCAGACGCTAATCTTTTGAGTGCCTGCATTCGATCTGGCTTTAAATCTTTGGCCAGCATACTTCCGGAAACGTCTACTGCCATTACAATATCAACTCCCTTTGTCGTTTTTGTTTTATTGCTTACATCAACCGTTCTCGGTCTTGCCATTGCCACAATCAAAGAAGACAAAGCCAATACACGAAACACATTCAAT
The DNA here is from genome assembly GCF_048284325.1 of Flavobacterium esculini. NCBI lineage: Bacteria > Pseudomonadati > Bacteroidota > Flavobacteriia > Flavobacteriales > Flavobacteriaceae > Flavobacterium > Flavobacterium esculini. The sequence continues at coordinate 86,804 of NZ_JBLVPI010000009.1, forward strand.
ATTGGTTTCAGTTTTGTTAAATAAGAAGTTGTACCTTTAAATCCTTGTAAGGAACTTATTTTTAACGTAGCTGATTGTTGGTTCTTTTTCCAAAATAACCAGGCAATTGCAACTGGAATTAGAAGAAACAACCAAAAAAATTCTGGGTTTAAAAAAGTTATTTTAGCCATTATTTACTTGCTTGTTTTAATTCGACAGAACTCAAAACGCGTTCTGATATATTATTTGCATACGTGTCTCCTTCTTCATGAAAAAGTAAAATTTGTTGTAATCCGCCTTCTTGACTAAACAATAATGCTTCATAATAAATTTTTGCACTGCTTTGTTTATCGCCATCAATTTTCTGAAATGTTCCGTAAGCTTTAAGTCCTTTTATTCCTTCTTTGGTCTCAAAATCTTCTTGTTTTACAATCATGTTTTGTGCCCCTTGTGCTTCTAGTGATTGCAATGCTCCATCCATTGATTTTTTTAAATCTATTTCGGTTTCTTTTTTATACTTTAAAGTAGAAACCATCAGATAAAAATGATCCGAAACACTTCCATAAACAAAAGATTGCATTTCTTTAATCAATGCCATTCCATCTTTAGGCAGCGTTTTAGTCAAATCAACTCTCTTCAGCACTTTTGGAGTTTCTATTATAACACCCGGATTTCCGTATTCACTTTTCACCCATTCGCCCTCCAATAACTCTTTAGTAGGATTCCCTAGAATATTATCTTTTACATAATCAAATCCTTTGAGAACAATGAAAAAAGTACTCGTTGCTACCACTAAAAAAACAACCGAAACAACTGCAGTAACGATACGTTTCTTTCTCTTTTTCAGTAATTGAATTTGTATCTGTTTTTGTCTTTGTGCCTCATTCAATAAAACATCTTCTTCTGCAGGAACCTCAACAGGAATAGAATTATCTAAAGTCAGAATTGCTTTTTGAATCTTATTTCGGTCCTCGGTAATTTCAAAATCCAATGGTTTTGATTTCGCAAATTTCACTAAATCGGCTTGTTTTAAAACACGTTCGAGATTTTCGATGATTTCTTGCGAAAGCGTCATTTTCTTTTTGACAGAAGCTGCCCTAAGTCCTTGAATCAGCTCTGATGTAGTACTTTCCATTGCTGGAATTTCGATTGCTTCCTCAATATAATTTCTGGCGATATCCGTCAATTCACTGTAATAAGCTTTTACTTCTCCTTTTTGCCAAAGTTCTTTTTTCTCTAAAGTATCCAGCAAACTGGTCGCTTTTTCTATTGGAGTTTTGAATATTTCAGCTTCTAATTTTTTCTTTTGGTGTTTTTTAATGTACCAATAAATCAAAACTCCAATTCCAACAATCAATCCGATTATCAAAAGATATTTCCACCAATCTCCTATCGAATTATCCGCTTGGGCAATGCCCTTGATATCGAACATTTTTTGTTTTAAAGTATCTACTTTAACATTCGCCACTTCTACCAAAAGAGAATCCGTCATAAACGGCTTACTGTTGATGAAGATTTTTATACTAGGAATAACATATCTACCGGAATCAAATTGGGTTAAACCGTATTTTTTTACCAATTCATAACGCCCATCCGTTTTGATAGTATCTATGGGATAGGACTGAATTACCTCTAAAGCGCCCAAGTTTTTTAGTTTTGGAAAAATTACTTTAGACGATGTGTCAACCGTCGTTTTTATCGACAGTTTAAATTCAGCACCAATTTTATTTTTAATCGTGTCAATACTCGTGACTACTTGTTTTTGTTGCGCAAAAACAAACGTTGTAACCAGTAAAAAAAGTAGGTAAAGTCTAATTTTCATTTTTATATTAAATATTTTTTCCTCACCCCAGCCCTCTCCAAGGGAGAGGGAGCCGAGTCGTGAAAATTTTAATCCTTTATCATCTCCTCCCCTTTGGGGAGACTGGGAGAGGATTTATCTCGATTTAAAATAGCCTAATAATTTAGTGACATAACTTTCGTCAACTCTTGTATTTACAACACCTGAACCTGATTTGCTAAATGTTTCTTTAAAATAGTTTACTTTATCATGATACTGTTTTTCATAGTTCATTCGCACTGATTTTGAACCGGTATTTATCAGTTCGATTGCTCCAGTTTCAGCATCAAGCATGGAAACCATACCTAAATTTGGCATTTTTTCTTCTCGAATGTCGTACACTCTGATGCCCGTTATATCGTGTTTCTTTGAAGCTATTTTTAATGTTTGTTCGTACTCTTCCGACATGAAATCAGAAATCACAAATACGATGGCTTTCTTTTTTTGGGTTCCAGATAAAAACTTCAAGGCCTGGGCGATATCAGTTTTACGACTTTTAGGCTGAAATTCTATCAATTCCCGGATAATACGCAATACGTGTGATCTTCCTTTTTTAGGGGGTATGTACAATTCGATTTCATCCGAAAACAAAATCAAACCAATTTTATCATTGTTTTGAGTCGCCGAAAAAGCCATTGTTGCGGCAATCTCCGTAACAATATCTTTTTTAAATTGGTTTTTCGAACCAAAACTTTCCGAACCCGAAATATCAACCATTAGCATCATGGTCAATTCACGCTCTTCCTCAAAAACCTTCACGTGTGCTTCATTATAACGTGCGGTTACATTCCAATCAATTGCACGGATATCATCTCCGTATTGGTATTGGCGCACTTCGCTAAACGTCATTCCGCGTCCTTTGAAAGAGGTATGATATTCTCCTGAAAAGATGTGATCGCTCAATCTTCGGGTTTTGATTTCTATTTTTCGTACTTTTTTTAAAAGCTCTTTTGTATCCATTTTTTTAGTTTTCAGTCGCAGTTTTCAGTCGCAGTTGACAATATAGTTTGAAAACTGCGACTGAAAACTGAAAACTATTTTTAAGGTACTTCTACTTCGTTTACGATTTTGTTAATGATATCCACTGAAGTAATATTTTCGGCTTCAGCTTCATAGGTAACCCCAATTCTATGACGCAATACATCATGAACTACAGCACGAACGTCTTCTGGAATTACATATCCGCGACGTTTGATAAAAGCGTAACATTTTGCGGCATTCGCTAAATTGATACTTCCACGTGGCGAAGCTCCAAAACTGATTAATGGTTTCAAATCAGCCAATTTATATTTCTCCGGGTAACGTGTGGCGAAAATAATATCAAGAATGTATTTTTCTATTTTTTCATCCATATAAACTTCACGAACCGCTTCTTGTGCACGTAAAATTTGTTCTACTGAAACCACAGGATTTACTTTTTCGTAACTTCCTTTCAGGTTTTGACGAATCACCAAACGCTCATCTTCCATTTTTGGATAATCAATAACCGTTTTCAACATGAAGCGATCGACCTGAGCTTCAGGCAATTGATACGTTCCTTCTTGCTCAATTGGATTTTGCGTAGCCAAAACTAAAAATGGTCTGTCCAGTTTGAAAGTAGTATCACCAATAGTCACTTGTTTTTCCTGCATCGCTTCTAATAATGCCGATTGCACTTTGGCTGGCGCACGGTTAATCTCATCGGCAAGGACAAAATTAGCGAAAATAGGACCTTTTTTTATCGAAAATTCATTTTGTTTGATGTTGTAAATCATTGTCCCAACAACATCAGCAGGCAATAAATCAGGAGTAAATTGTATTCTGCTGAAAGATCCTTGAACAGCTTGTGAAAGAGTATTTATCGCTAATGTCTTTGCTAATCCTGGAACTCCTTCTAGCAAAATGTGACCCTGACCCAAAAGTCCAATTAATAAACGCTCCACCATGTGCTTCTGACCCACAATAACCTTGTTCATTTCCATGGTGAGAAGGTCTATAAAAGCACTCTCTCTTTCAATTTTTTCATTGATTGCTCTAATGTCTAAAGTCGCTGTATTTTCTTCCATTTTATTATTTTTAAAACCTTGAATTTAATGTCTTCGTTTTGATGGTGCAAATTGAATTTTTTTTTAGACGTAAGATGTTAAAAAATGGTTAAAACTTCGACCAAACCCTTAATTTTAAGGACGAATTATGATACAATTTACCTATTTTTAAGAACTTTGAAAAATATGCTTTGAATTCGAAGAATTGCGCATTTCAATAAAAAATAAAAACCATGAGTAAAACAAAATTATCACCTATCGTTGCTGGTGTCATGAATTGGGGAATTTGGGATAAAAATCTCAATACCAAAGAAATGGAAAACATGATTAATATCTGTTTAGAAAACAAAATAACCTCTTTTGATCATGCCGATATATATGGAGATTACACCACCGAATCCGAGTTTGGAAAAGCGTTTGCTTCCAGTAAAATAGGCCGAAAAAAAATACAACTGATATCCAAATGTGGTATCCAAATGGTAACGGAAAATCGTAAAAACACCATAAAACATTATGATTATTCGAAAAATCATATTATTTGGTCCGTTGAAAATTCCTTAAAAAATTTACACACGGATTATCTTGATGTCTTTTTATTGCATAGACCAAGTCCTTTGATGCAGGTAGATGAAATTGCTGAAGCCGTTTTGAAACTAAAATCAGATGGGAAAGTTATCGATTTTGGCCTTTCTAATTTCACTTCTTCGCAGACCGAATTGATTCGTCAGAAAACTGAAATCAGCTACAATCAAGTCCAATTTTCGGCTACCAACTTCGAACCTATGCTTGACGGAAGCTTTGATTATATGCAAACGAACAACATTCGTCCCATGTCATGGAATCCATTAGGATGCGTTTTTAGGCAAGACATTCCGCAAACACATAGACTTAAAAAATTATTGGCAACATTAGTTTCAAAATACCATTTGGGTTCTGATACGATTTTACTTTCCTGGATTTTAAAACATCCTGCCCAAGTCATCCCTATTGCAGGAACGGTTAATGTTGCAAGAATTCAGGCATTGATGAAAGCCGTTGAATTAGAATTAGAACATGAAGATTGGTTTGCTATTTGGTCAGAAAGTATGGGAAAAAATGTACCTTAAAAACAGTTTTCAGTTTTTCTGAAATTAAATATATAAAAACAGATTTGTGAAATAATATATCGTGAAATCTAAGAGTCAAAATCTCCAAATTGAAATTATAACCAATGAATAAAATAGCCTTTGTAACTGGTGCAACAAGCGGAATTGGAGAAGCAACAGCGAGAATATTAGCAAAGAATAATTATAAAATTATTCTTTGTGGACGCCGTGAAGACCGATTAATTGCTCTCCAGAAAGAGCTTTCGGAATTTACTGAAATCCATACGTTATCATTTGATGTTAGGGATAGAAAGGCCGTTTTTGAGAATATCAACTCCTTGCCGGAAACGTTTTCCAAAATTGATGTTTTAATTAATAATGCCGGAAATGCGCATGGTTTGGATGCTATCCAAAATGGAGATTTAGACGATTGGGATGCGATGATTGACATCAATGTAAAAGGGCTATTGTATGTTTCGAAAGCTATAATTCCGCGAATGATTGAACAAAAATCAGGTCATATTATCAACATTGGTTCTATAGCCGGAAAAGAAGTGTATGTAAACGGAAATGTATATTGTGCTTCAAAACATGCCGTTGACGCCCTGAACCAAGCCATGCGCATGGACTTAAATCCGTATGGAATCCGTGTCGGCGCCATTCATCCGGGGGCAGTAGAAACGGAATTTAGTGAAGTGCGTTTTAAAGGTGATGCAGCCAAAGCGGCTAATGTTTATGAAGGTTTTGAACCTTTACAGCCTGAAGATATTGCTGACATTATTCATTTTGTAGTTTCCCGGCCGTATCATGTGAATATTGCCGATTTGATTGTATTTCCAACTGCGCAAGCTTCTCCGACTATTTTAAAAAGATCTTTAGACAATTAGACTGTTCGATTTTGGAAAATCTTCTAAAATTGAATAGTTTAATAATAAAAAAGTAAATAATTGCAAATGATCAATAAACGCATTCTTATTAAAAACCTTCTCGCTCACAATGATGAGAGCAGTTTTTATGACAAAAAACGGCAATTGAATTTGCATACCCGAGAGGGAAAAGCTAAGTTTTTAAAACACATTTGTGCCTTATCCAATTCAAATCCCACTAACAATTCCTATATTGTGGTGGGCGTTGAAGATCAAGACAATACTATTGTTGGCGATGATTTCTTTGATGATAGCCGGATTCAGAATTTAGTGAATGCCTATCTGGAAAATTCACCCAAAATTCAATACGAAAATGTCCCTTTCCCTAATTTGCCAAAGGATAAAGTTATAGGGTTAGTAACCATCAAACCCAAAAGCAAAACGTCTCATTTCAAAAAAGGAATTCATACCATTCCTGCCAACAGCGTTTTTATAAGGCGAGGCAGTAACACCATGCCGGTCGAAGGCGAAATCGAAAAGAATTACCAGAACACGGAAACCGTTATTGGTATTGAAAACAATTCTAGAAACAGCATCGAATACACACTGGACGGTGTCATTGATTTTATGAATTTCAGGCACAAAGACATGTCGCCAAAATATAAAGTATTCAAGGAATTGTTTGTGATTTGCTGGGCCGGAATTGCAAAAAAATCTCGTGATAAAACCTATTTATCACGTGTGGATATTGAACTGATAAACGAACAAATTAAGCTGTTTTACTCGGCTCAGGATGTTGTCGAAATCATTTATGATGAAGATACTTTTACGATTATCGAATATGTTCCCTTGGGCTTGAATGATAAAACGAGTTATTATCCTTTAGAAAAACAAACCATTCATTTTCATGACAATGGCTATTACAAAATTGAAAGAGAAATGCTTTTTCAGCCGCCGGAATTCAATAAGAAACTATTATTCCATATTTACAATGCCAATATTACTTTGTTGAACAAACTCCAAAAAGGACTTTCGTTATCCGAAAGAGAGCGGAAAGATTTAGAGAACTTACCTTCCACTTTCATGATTTGTTACCTCAACGGTTTTGAAGAAGCCAAACAAAAACTGATTGACGCCAAACTACTGTTAAAACCTTTTACACAAGTGTATTTGTCCTTTAAAGAAGCGTTACGGATTTTGAGAAAGATGAAATATGATGTACAGTGAAAGTTAAATGAACTATTGATTCCTCCAGATAGTTTAAGACCACAAAGCCGCTAACCAAACTAGGAATTCATTTATCACTTGACATATAAAACTGGTCAATAGAAGCAACAAAGCGAAAACTGCATTCATCTTATACGTTTTAAAGTTTTTGTAAAAATAACCTAAAATATTTTATCAAACTATCACCAAAAATAGTGATTTTTTCGTCAAACGGAAACCCTAATTTTTATACTGCAATTTACATTAATAATTTGTATTTCAAATAAATAACTTAATTATTTAGCTTATTCAAGCCCTAATTATTTAAAAGAATTGTGCTAAACGCAAAACTTGAACCCGTCTTTATATTGTTAATAAACAATATATTTGAATTCAATACATTTATCCAAATCGCATCAATTTATTGAATCAGAATATTTGCCAAACCCTATAAATTATGAAAAATCAACCGTAAAATGAAAAACATCATTAAATTATTTTTTTGCTCCATACTCCTTTTTTCCACAACCTTAGAACTTTTTGCACAGACTTCAAAAAACAAGGATTGGACCAATCTTCTAGATTCAAATCTCAGTCAATGGGATATGTATTTGAGTTATAAACATAAAAACAATTACAATGGCCAAGTCCCTGTAGATAGTGAAGGGAAAGCTATTGAACCCATTGGCTATAACAAGAATGAAGCTAGAGTTTTTACTGTAATCCAAGAAAATAATGTTCCCGTTTTAAGAGTTTCCGGAGAATATTACGGTTGTGTTTTTACCAAAAACAGTTATAAAAATTACCGCCTAAACTTAAAGTTAAATGGGGAACTAAAAAATGGGAACCCAGAACGGATAAATTGGTGGACGCCAGTGTATTGTATCATTCACAAGGTCCAGCTGGCGTAGATTATTGGAAAGCATGGATGGTATCACAAGAGTTTCAGTTTATGGAAGGACATTTTGGTGATTATTGGAATATTGCCAATGCTGCCATCGATATAAAAGCGTTCGCTTCAGAAGGAGTGATGAGTTCCATAGCCGATGAAAATCAGTCTTTTTTACCCTTTGGAACCCATACAGAAAGGACCGGTTATTGCACCCGAAAAAACAATTATGAAAGTCCGATGGGAAGTTGGACCGAAGTAGAATTGGTATGTTTTGAAGGGAAAAGTCTTCATATTGTAAATGGCCATGTGGTAATGGTGCTGGCAAACTCTCGTTTTTGGGATGGTGCCAAATTCAATCCGTTAGTTGAAGGGAAAATACAATTACAAAGCGAAGCCGGAGAAGTATTTTACAAAGAGGTAATGATAAAACCAATTAACGAAATGCCTAATGAGTTCAAAAAATATTTTTAAGAAATCGGTCTCTTTTGTTTTCCATTTCGGATGCTCGGGTTTAAACCAAAAATTATAAAATAAAACCGTTTTTTCTGCTATTTTTGTATATAAATTAATTGAGACTACAAGAAATGAGAACACTCGTGATAGGCGATATACATGGTGGTTTGCATGCGCTGCACCAAATTATGGAAAGAGCCAATGTAACTATAAAAGACACCTTAATCTTTCTGGGAGATTATGTTGATGGGTGGAGTCAATCCCCACAGGTAATTGATTATTTAATTGAATTACAAAAAAAACAGAACTGTATTTGTATTCGCGGGAATCATGATGATTTATTGCTGGAATGGCTTAATAAAAGTACCGACAATCTGATGTGGTACAAGCACGGAGGCGAAGCAACGGTTATTGCTTATGAAACAGTCGATGCAGAAACCAAGCAAAAGCACATTGAATTCCTTCAGTCACTGGATAATTTTCATCTTGATGAACAAAATCGTTTGTTTGTTCATGCGGGCTTTACGAATATGAATGGTGTCAATTTTGAATATTTTCCAGGACTTTTTTATTGGGACAGAACCTTGTGGGAAACTGCTCTGGCTTTGGATAAAACTATGAAACCAGATGATGTGTTTTATCCCAAACGATTTACATTGTATGACGAAATTTACATTGGACACACACCTGTTTCTCGAATTGGAAAAACTGTTCCTGTTCAAATGGCCTGCGTTTGGAATTTAGATACTGGTGCTGCTTTCAAAGGTCCCTTAACTATTATGGATGTCGATTCAAAAGAATACTGGCAAAGTGAACCTTTGATGACTTTATATACAAACGAAAAAGGTAGGAACTAGTTTAAAAAAAACTATTTTTGTAAGAAATTATTAAATTTCAAGAGTATGAAAAAGATTATTACATTGGCATTATTGCTGTCATTTAGTTTGATAAACGCACAAGCTTTTACAGGAAAAGGTGATGCAAAATTTAATTTAGGCGCTAATATTCAAGATGGCGGAACTGGAATTCAAGTATCTAGTGATTTTGGAATTGGCGAAAACTTATCTTATGGATTCGTTGGGTCTTATTTACTGGGCGTAAATGAAGTTCTAGGTGAAAAACCAGAATTCAAAGATCGTTTCGATGCTAAATTTAGAATTAATGCTAATCTAGGAAACGTTCTGAAAATAGATGAGAAATTAGATGTTTATCCAGGATTAAATCTGGGACTTAGAAACTTTGGCGGACATGTTGGAATGCGCTATTTCTTTTCGGAAGGTTTTGGTATTTATTCTGAAGCTGGTTTCCCAATAGCAAAATACAATAGTAATTCTGAAACTTTTAATCATTTAAACAACCAATTTACTTTTAATATTGGTGCTTCGTTTAACATGTAGAACGGTTTTAATCAAAAAAATAAAAAAGATTTTTTGTTGAGTTCGCGTAGCAATTCTTAATAAAAAAAGACAATTTGAAATTTAAATTTCAAGTTGTCTTTTTTAGTTTATGATTGTTTTTGTTATGTTACAAATCAAATCTTATTCCTTGTGCCAATGGTAATTTTGCACCGTAGTTGATGGTATTCGTTTGTCTTCGCATGTAGGCTTTCCAAGCATCAGATCCTGACTCACGTCCGCCACCCGTTTCTTTTTCACCACCAAAAGCACCGCCAATTTCTGCTCCTGAAGTACCAATATTTACATTCGCAATTCCACAATCAGAACCGGATTGAGAAAGGAACAATTCCATTTCTCTCATGTTATTGGTAAAAATAGAAGAAGAAAGCCCTTGCGGAACTCCGTTTTGTAATGCAATGGCTTCTTCAATTGTACAGTATTTCATTACGTATAAAATAGGAGCGAAGGTTTCCGTTTGAACGATATCAAAATGATTTTCGGCTTCAATAATGCATGGTTTTACGTAGCAACCACTTTCGTACCCTTCGCCTTCCATCAATCCACCTTCCACAATGATTTTTCCGCCTTCTAGTTTTGCTTTTTCAATCGCATCCAAATAATCCTGAACGGCTCCTTTGTCAATAAGTGGCCCAACATGATTGTTTTCGTCTAATGGATTTCCAATTTGCAATTGACCGTATGCGCTTTTCAATACGCTTATGGTTTTGTCATACACACTTTCGTGAATGATTAAACGCCTGGTGGAAGTACAACGTTGTCCCGCTGTTCCTACCGCACCAAAAACTGCCCCAACCAATACCATACTGATATCAGCATGCTCCGAAACAATAATTGCATTGTTTCCTCCCAGTTCCAAGATTGTATTTCCAAAACGTTCTGCAACTGTTTTAGATACGTGACGCCCAATTCTTGTTGATCCTGTAAAAGATACTAACGTAATTCTTTTATCATTATTGATTAAATCCCCGGATTCATTTCCTGTTACTAAACAACTCACTCCTTCGGGAACATTATTTCTTTCTAAAACGCTTTTTATAATATTCTGACACGCAACACCGCATAAAGGGGTTTTTGAACTTGGTTTCCAAATTGCAACATCGCCACAAATCCAAGCTATCATTGCGTTCCAGCTCCAAACGGCTACCGGGAAGTTAAACGCCGAAATAATTCCAACAGTTCCTATTGGATGATACTGCTCATACATTCTGTGCATTGGTCGTTCAGAATGCATTGTCAATCCATACAACTGGCGGGATAAACCCACAGCAAAATCACAAATGTCAATCATTTCCTGAACCTCACCATATCCTTCCTGAAGGCTTTTTCCCATTTCATAAGAAACGAGTTTTCCCAGAGGTTCTTTAAATTTTCTTAATTCATCTCCCATCTGACGAACGATATCGCCTCTTTTGGGAGCCGGAACCATACGCCATTCTAAAAACGCTTCCGAGGCTTTTTGCATTGCTTTTTCATAATCTTCTGTAGAAGAAGTTTTCACTTTTCCTATTAGAGTACCGTCTGCCGGAGAATAGCTTTCGATTATTTTTCCGTTTGCAAAATTGTCTGCTCCGGTTGATGTTCCTTCATTTATGGCTACAATTCCTAATTGTTCTAGGGCTTCTTTTATTCCAAATCGATTTGCTATTGTTATCATTGTAACTTTTTTATTAAAAATTGTTATATTTTTTACAAATATATTATTTTAAGATGAAATATTAAAAGATTGGTTCTTTAATTTATTGCTTTACAGTTAAATTATTTTTGCGTAATATGCCTTTTAAAAACCCTTATAAAGCAGTAATCGCAAGAGATTTTTTTCTTGGTTTGGACAAAGTACCTCGCATCCCGTTTTTAGCCCCGATGGGAGTGGCATCCTTTCTAGTCCTGAACTTGTTTCAGGATTCTGAAACAAGTTCAGGACTAGAAAGATATAACGTACAGCGGGAATAGCTCCTGAAAATTATTTTTTGGCAACAAATCGAGGATCAGTTTCCATTACAGCCCCGCATTTTTCGCAAGTTCTCAACTTTTCTGAATTATAGAAATGTTCGAAATGCGGCAGAAAATCTTTTTCGATATTGTGCAGTTCAAAATAGACTTCGTGTAATTTATGATTGCAATTGTCACAAAACCAAATCAATCCATCCGTAAAACCTTTTCCAACTCTTTTTCTTTCAATCACTAAACCTATTGAACCCTCCGAACGAACGGGAGAATGCGGAACCTTAGCAGGATGAAGATACATATCGCCGGCATGAAGTTCCATTTCTTTGCGCTCACCATCTTCCTGAATAATTACTTTTATAGAACCTTCGAGTTGGTAAAATAATTCTTCGGTTTCGTTATAATGATAATCTTTTCGGGCGTTTGGACCTGCAACAATCATCACGATATAATCACCGGATTCTCTGTATAAATTTCTATTTCCAACGGGTGGTTTCAGCAGATGACGGTTTTCATCAATCCATTTATTAAGGTTGAAAGGTTTTGCTATTGCCATATTTTCTAAATTTTAAATGTAAAGTTATGAAATAAAAAACGCTATTTTTTTTCTTTGATTAAATAAATATAAACTGGAAAATGGTCACTAAATCCTGGAACAGTTGGTGTATTTCTTAAACCATACCCTTTATATTGTCCTGTTGTTTGAACCATAAATAGAGCATTATAAATGCCTGCTTTCCAATATTTATAGGTCGAATAATCGGCTCTTATTAATGATTCCGTCAGTATTATTTGATCAAAAACATCCCATGCGTCCCGAAAAGCAATAGTTCCGATTCCTTTTTTGGCGATGCTTTCCATTGGGTTATACATTCCTAAAAGTTGGACATCGTTTTTATTTGCTTTTGTTTTAAGAACCTTTTTTAAACTGGTATTAAAAGGCCCGTCATTTAAGTCGCCCATAGTAATTACTTTAACATTTGGATTTAATTTTTGCAAAGAATCAATGATTTTCACATTCAATGCAGCAGCCTTTTCTCTTAATAGGCTACTTATAGCTTCCCCTCCTCGTCTTGAAGGCCAGTGATTTACTATAAAATTTATTTCTTCTCCATCAAGAAATCCTGTTAACAGGATTTGATCTCTAGTGTAAATTCTTTTTGTTGTTTGATCTGGTTCATTACTATCCTCTTTATCATCTTCCAGTATTTTTCTCTTAATTGGTTTTGTGTCTTTTTCATAGATTAGCAATGGAATGTTTGCATAGCTGGTAGGTTTAAAATATTTCTTTTGATATAAAAAAGAACAATCGATACCTCTTCTGTCTGGCGATTCAAAATGTACTATTCCATAATCTTTATTGACTATTTGAGGATCTTTGATTAAATCTTCCAAAACATTTCTATTTTCAGCTTCTGCCAAACCTATAATTGTTGGCGAATTAGGATTCTCTCCTGTTCCTATTTTTGAAAGGACTCTTGCTATGTTACTAATTTTTTTCCTATAATAGCTTGACGAATAAACCCAGTCATCATCTCGAGTATTCGCATCATTTATTGTATCGTATAGATTTTCGAAATTATAGAACGCAACGGTATGAATCACATAATTCTTTTGTTGAGCGTCCGATTTTATCATTGGGAAAAACAAAAACAACAATAAAATGAGGCGGGGAATTCTTATACATATAAATTTATTTTTGATCATAAATGTGATTCCTAATGGTGTCGTTTATTGTAAAAATAGTCATTTGAAGACGGAACTTAAAACTATTTTGTAATTGCTTATATTTGTTTTAGAAAAAGCAAAGAATATGCATGCTACCCGATTTACTTTTATCAACAGAAATTTTATTTCATATAAATTCCTATTTCTTATTTTTGTTTTCCAATCTTTCAATTCTCAAGCCAACACACTAATGATTACACCACCAATTTTACAAAAAGGAGACACCATAGCCATATTGGCAACAGCCAGAAAAAACATAGACGATAACCTGAAACCAGCTATAGATTTATTACACAGTTGGGGACTGGAAGTTGTTATTGGGAAAAGTATTGGTTTAGATGATAATCAATTGGCGGGTACGGATGAACAGCGTGCCGCTGATTTTCAAGAACAATTAGACAATCCAAATATCAAAGCAATCTGGTGCGTGCGCGGTGGTTATGGTACGGTGAGAATGATTGACTTATTGGATTTTGCCAAATTTAAACAGCATCCAAAATGGATTATTGGTTTTAGTGATGTAACCGTTTTACACAATCATTTGAATACAATGGGTTTCAAATCTATACATGGCATTATGCCCATAAGTATCCCAAAAGCAACACCTAAAGCCATTGAAACTTTACGAATTGCCATGTTTGGTGAATCTTTAAAATATACAATTGAACCAAATATAATGAACCGATTGGGTGATGCTTCCGGTGAATTGGTTGGCGGTAATTTATCTATTTTGTATAGTTTATTTGGCTCAAAATCAGCAATAGATTGCACTGATAAAATCTTGTTTATAGAAGACTTAGATGAGTATTTATATCACATTGATCGTATGATGATGAACTTAAAACGCAACGGTTGTTTAGAAAGCATTAAGGGAATCATAGTTGGTTCGATGTCAAAAATGAAAGACAATGACATTCCTTGGGGCAAAAATGCCCTTGAAATCATAGAAGATGTTACTAAAAAGTATACTATTCCGGTTATTTATAATTTCCCAGCAGGACATATTCATGATAACCGAGCATTGATTTTAGGGAATAAAGTGACTTTGCATTTGGACAAAAATTCCAGCAGCGTAGTTTTTGAGTAAAAAAATTAAATTCTGATTTTTGATTTTTGATTAACGTCCCGAAGCGTCGGGATTGATTGCAGAAGTTTACGAACTGAATACTGCGACTGAACACTTTTTTTGATTGTTGATTAACGTCCCGAAGCGTCGGGATTCATTGCAGAGGTTTACGAACTGAATATTGCGACTGAACACTGAATACTTTTTTTGATTTTAGATTGTTGATTAACGTCCCGAAGCGTCGGGATTGATTACAGAGGTTTTAAAAACTGCGACTGAACACTGAATACTTTTTTATGGCTGAACACAACGAACTGGGAAAACTTGGAGAAGAAATGGCGGTAGAATACTTGCAAAAAGACGGCTATACTATCCTGGAAATGAATTGGACTTTTCAAAAAGCCGAAATTGACATTCTTGCTCAAAAAGAAAACACACTAGCTGTTATTGAAGTAAAAACCCGTTCGTCCCTAGAATTTGGTTTACCCCAAGATTTTGTAAAACCCAAAAAAATACAGCTTCTGGTAAAGGCGGTAGATGCTTACGTAAGTAAGAGCGATTTAGACGTAGAAGTCCGTTTTGACATTATTGCCATCCATAAAGAAGGCAAATCTTTTGTAATTGAACACCTTATAGATGCTTTTTATCATTTTTAACAAAAAAAAGTAATGTTATATTTGTAACAAATTGTTTTTTATCTATCTTTGCAAAGATTTTTGACACTCTAACTAAGTAAAAACTACGTAAAAACACCTAATACATTATGAAAACTGTTTCATCCATTGTAGAAAATTACATCAAAACAAAGCCTTTTCTATTAAATGCTTTATCTCTTGGAATCATTAATTTGACTTCCTTATCACGGAATATAATGACTGAATTGGAATCAGAATTTGGTAAAGAAGTAAAACAAGGAGCAGTTGTTATGTCTCTAAAAAGACTTACGGAAGAGTTGGATTTTAGATTAAATCATAAAATCAATAAAGTAATAAAAAATATTGGAGAAATCACAGTTCGCTCTGAACTAACCGATTATACTTTTGCAGCATCAGATACGGTTTTAAACAAACAAGCTGAATTAATTACCGATTTGAATGCTTTTCCAGATATTTTCTATACCTCATCAAGAGGCGTAAATGAAACTAATATCGTGGTGAGTAATACAATAAACCATTTGGTTGACAAACATTTTGCCAACGAAAAATTGATTCAAAAACTGGATAATCTGGCTTCGATAACCGTAAAATTACCTAAAGAAAATATCGTTGTTCCAGGAATTTACTATTTCATTTTCCAACGTTTGGCTTGGGAAGGAATTATCATCAACGAAGTAATTTCGACTTCAAACGAATTCACCATTTTAGTAAGCGAAAACGAAGTGGATGTTGCTTTTAAAGTAATTAAAGATCTAAAGAATTAATATTTATTATTCTATATTTTAAAGCTTCCAGCCTTTTTTAAAGACTGGAAGCTTTTTTATTGCAAGTCTAATTTTTCAGGCATAATGAATCCATTCTTCATTATGGTTATACTACTTATCTCTAAAGATTTGTGAGTAAATTAAAACCCGTTTTTACTCAAAGAAATAGATGCGAATAATATTTTTATATATTTGCTAATTCTTTGAGCAATTAAGAGGTTAGTATAAGTCTCCTCAAGTCAAAACAATTAGCAGAAGAAAATGTTCAAGAAGTATTTTTGAAAGTTTGGTTGCATCGTTCTTTCTCCCAATTCTTTAGCTTGGTATTTTGTCAATGTTTCCATCGCACCTATAAGCACCAAATTCCGGAAATGGAAAGCGAGTCAAACCAGATGAAATATTTGCAATTCCGCCGCAATCGCTCATTATTTGCAACGCTTTTTGAGTTAGAAAAAAGGCCCTTTGAATTGAGTATTAACTAAATCATCAAATTGAGCTGTAGTTGTTTTTAATAAACTTTCGTGAACACCAACGTCCGCATTGTTAATTAAAAAAATTAAATTTTTCAGTATCGAAAGGTTTTTAAAGCGGTTGTTACATTTTGAACTTCCTCCTGTTACTAATGCTATTTTTTTCTTTTTGATTCCGTCTTAAATAGTTGTTTTAAATTAATACAGTAAAATTAGTGAAGTAGTAACGCTAGCCAATTGTAAATATCAATCCAGAGTTTGCGAAATTTAAATCATGATTTTTTGAACATATAAAGAATGTAAGTTCATTTAAAGTTGACTGGTTTAGGTGCTTAAATGTGTTGTTATTCAATAAGCAATTGTTAAAGGCAGAATAGAAATCTGCTGAATCTGCAAAAACTGTGTGAAAATAATAAATTGGCACGTAGATTTAAAGAATTTAAACTCTAAAAGACAACGGTGATAATGCCGTTTGCTTTTTGAAAAAATTAGAAAAATGTACCAGCTCTTCAAAACCCAGTGAATACACGATTTCCGAAACGTTCTAATCGGTTTCTTTTAATAAAATCTTCGCTTCATGAATCAATCGGTCACTGACTAACTCGGTGGTTTTACCTGAATTCTCTTTTAAAATTTTATTAGATGATTGTCGTGAATTGCTAAACGTACATGAATTAACTTTGCCACATAATTCCGAACCAAATCGTACTTTATAATTGGTATATATTAAATTTGGACTATATTATAATAGTAATTATGGCACATGGAAAAATTGTGGTAATTAAGGAAACCGAAAAAGAAATAAAAAATCTGCTCAAAGAATCTATTCTATTTATTGGTCAACGTTTGTGAGTTCTGCTGATTTTGAAGCAAAATGAAAAAGCGGGTATTTCTAACGTGAGGTTGCTAAATTAACGATGGTTGACCCTAATAGCGTTCTGAATTGGAGAACATAATACCTTAATGCTGGAGTTTAGGGTCTGATGAAGTATCAAAAAAACAGGCTTTAAGCCGTCGGCCTTTAATATCATTGAACACAATATGTTGGAAACAAAACTCAACAACCCTCAAAATGGACTTCAAGGCTATGTTGTACTTAAAGATTGCATTGAAAAATCAGGGAAGACTTTCAATTATAACACATTGCTTTCTTACTGCATCAGGAATTTTAAATCAAATATAAAAGTAGCCCGCAAAAGTCATTTCAAAAAAGGAAAAATAATGGTGCTGGATAAAGGAAGGTTTTATAAGGCTAAAAGATTAATCATTCCTGAAAATATTGTTTTGGTTTTTCTACCACCATATAGTCCGGAACTTAATCCCGCTGAAAAATGTGGGCAAAATACAAACGAGAGTTCCCTAATAAATTTTATAATTCATTGGAAGATGTAAAAGATTTCATTACTAATGTCGTAAAAGCTACAAGCAAAAAAAAGGTAATGAGTATCTGTGGATATAGTTATGTGTTTTTTAGATAAAATTCGGACTATATATTATATACGTTTGATATAATTTTCATTTTCGTATAAATTGCGTTGTAATATTTTTATTATATAAATAAAAATAATCATATAAAAATAGCAATTATATTCTTTTTTAACAATGAATTTGCAATAATCACTTTAAAGTAAAAATTATGGTTTTAAAGTATTTTCTTAACGTTTTCATAACAGTATGCGGTTTAAATGTTATAATTTTGCTAAAAATTAATAAATTAAACAAAAAATGAAAAAAGTTACATTTCTTTTTATTTTTTTTCTGTCGGTAATCGGATATTCCCAGGTTACTACCTCAGGGATTTCTGGTACGGTAAAATCAACTTCGGGAAAAAAACTTACAGGTGCATCCATACAAGTGATTCACCAGCCATCAGGCACAAAGTATAATACTAGTTCAGATCTTTCTGGGGGTTATGCTATTCCTGCAATTAGACCAGGGGGACCTTACGTTGTTAAGGTTTCTTATGTAGGATATAAGCAAGCAGAAATTACTGAGGTTAATGCTCCTTTAGGAAATAGTGTTACTATTAACGTTTTGCTTGAAGACGAAGTAAATTCACTTCAAGAAGTTGTTATAACTAAAACTAAGTCAAACGGTGTTTTCTCAAAAGGAAGAACCGGAGCTTCGCAACAGTTTTCAAACAGACAGATTAATGCTGTGCCAGTAATTGGTGCCAGATCTATTAATTCAATTACAAAATACAATGCTAATGCTGGTGGTGGAGGTTCTTTTGGAGGACAAGATTCAAGATTAAATAATTTTACCATTGATGGTTCAGTTTTTAATAATGGTTTTGGTCTTGGTTCTGATGCACAAGCAGGGGGAAGAACTGGTTCTACAGCAATATCTTTGGATGCTATTGAACAGTTACAAGTAAGTATAGCGCCATTTGATGTTCGCCAATCTGGTTTTACGGGTACAGGAATCAATGGAGTTACCAGAAGTGGAACGAATGAAATAGAAGGGTCAGTTTATAACTCTTTCAGAAGTAACAAAAAAGATTTTATTGGAACAAAAGCGGGAGAGTTAAGAATAGCGCCTGCTACTTTTAATGAAAAAATCTGGGGTGCAAGAATTGGCGCTCCAATAATCAAAGATAAATTGTTTTTCTTCGGAAATTTTGAGACTATTGATAATACAAGTCCTGCAACAACATGGACTTCTACGAACTCTCCTAATGGGGGTACTCAGGTTTCAGCACCTACTTATGCCCAAATGCAAACCCTTTCTGGTTTTATGAAGGATAAATTTAATTACGGTACTGGACCTTGGGAGAATTATGATGCTGTCAAAATTTCAAAAAAATTCCTTGCTAAAATTGACTGGAACATAAATGATGATAATAAATTTTCTGTTCGTTATGTTCATCATGATTCATCTTCTGATGAATTGACATCTAATTCTAATTCATTAGGATTTGGTAATAGAAGAACAAATGTTAATGCAATGTCTTTTAAAAATAGTGGCTATGTGGTAGAAGATAATACTCGTTCTATTGTTGTTCAATTAGACAGTAAATTATCGTCAACTTGGAGTAATAATTTTATTGCAGGTTATGATAAACAAATTGAGGATAGAGGTTTGCAAGGTGGAGGTTTATTTCCTACAATTGATATCAAAAATGGTCAGCCTAATGCGGATCCGACTACTGGTTATTCAACAGGAAATTTAACACTTATGTCTGTAGGTTTAGACCCTTTTACTCAAGGAAATAAATTAAATTATTCTACTTTACATTTTACTGATAATGTAACAAAATATTTAGGAAAACATACACTATTGTTTGGTGTAAATTATGAGCATTTCAAATCTGAAAATTTATTTTTCTCAGGCTCAAATGGGGTATTTATATTCAACTCTTTAGATGAATTCTATAATGCTGCCAATGAATCAATCGCTTTAAATGGAGCACCTTCAGTTTCTAACTTACCTGTTAGAACTCAATTCAGATATTCAGCATTGCCTGGAGGTGTAGAGCCATTACAGATTTTAAAATCTGATAAAATTGATGTTTATGTACAAGACGAGTTCAAAGTGAGTGATCAACTTAAACTTACAGTAGGTGTTAGAGCAACAAGAGTATCTTTTGAAAATACTGCTATAGAAAATACTGCAGTAACTAACATGAGCTTTGCTAATGGTCAAAAATTGAATACAGGTGATATGCCAAATACACAATACCTTTTTGAACCAAGATTTGGTTTTAATTTGGACGTGACTGGAGATGCCACTACACAAGTTAGAGGAGGTTCAGGAGTTTTTACAGGAAGACCACCTCTTGTATTTTTATCTAATGCAATAGGAAATAATGGAGTACTTACAGGGATTGTAGATGTAAGCGATGCAGCGGTAGGGACTGGTGGTTATGGTTTTACAGCAAATCCAGCTCAATATTTTACACCAGCGACGCCTACGCTTCCATCAACATTTGATTTAGCTTTTACGGATAAAAAATACAAATTCCCACAAGTGTGGAAAACTACTGTTGCAGTTGATCAAAAATTGCCATTGGGTTTTGTAGGTACAGTTGAAGGTATTTTTAGCAAAAACATCAATGAAGTAGGGTATTATAATGCTAACTTTGAAAATCCAGTTGGAACAATAAGCGGTCCGGATAATAGACCTTTATTCGCAGGAAATGACAACGGAGTGCGTGTTAATAATAATGTTTCTAATGCAATTGTTCTTAATAATACGAACAAAGGATATTTTTATTCTACAACTTTCAAGTTAGAATATCCTTATAGAAAAGGACTTTGGGGTTCATTCTCTTATACGCATTCACAAGCTAATGATTTACTTTCTGCAGGTTCTACTGCATCAGGAACTTGGACAGGCGCAAGATCGGTAAATGGAAATAATGACTTACCATTAGGTTTATCTAATAACAACACTCCTCATAGATATGTGGGTATTGTAGGGTATAAAATTGAATACGGCGATAAAGCTGGAGCAGCTACTTCAATTAACTTAGGTTACATTGGCGAGCAAGGTAGTCCATTTTCGTATACATATAGTGGAGATTTAAATGGAGATCGTATAAATGGTAATGATTTACTTTTTGTACCTAACAAAGCTTCAGATATGCGTTTTTCTCCAATTTCTCAAAACTTAGGGGGTTCTTCTATTGTATTATACACAGAGGCGCAACAACAAGAAGCGTTTGATAAATTCATTGATCAAGATCCTTATTTATCTTCTAATAGAGGGCACTATGTTGCGAAAAATAAAAATATTTTACCAATGTTACACAGAGTAGACTTGTCTGTAACTCAAGATTTCTTTGTGAAAATTGCTGGTAAAAAGAATAGTTTCCAATTTAGAGCGGATGTTTTAAATTTCACAAACCTATTGAACCGTAATTGGGGTATATCTCAGAGAGCGACAGCAACAAATATATTGGCAGTAGCTCAAGCACCAAGTAGTTCTAATAGTTACACTCCTTTTTATACTTTAGCGTTACAAACGGATAATGAAGGAAAAAGATTTTTAGCTAAAGATACTTTCCAAAAGAATGCATCAATTTCTGATGTTTGGCAAGCTCAATTTACTTTAAGATACACTTTTGGAAAATAAAATATTAATAATACAAAGACATTAAAAATAGACAATTAGTATATAATCATAAATTAAATAATCATGAAAATTAAAAATCAAATCCTATATTTTTTTACAATTTTATCGGTCGCTCTAATGACGTTTTCTTGTACTGACGATACAAAAGAAGTAGTAAAGTTGAAATCAATAGTTGAAATTGCAAAAGCTGACCCAGCTAATTTCAGTATTTTAGTGGATGCATTAAAAAAAACAGGTTTAGATGTTACATTGAGTAACCCAGGATCATACACTGTTTTTGCTCCTACAAATGCTGCTTTTACTGCTGCAGGTATTACAAGTGCTAGTATCAATGCTATGGTTGTTCCAGCTGATAATGCTGCAATTGCTAATTTAAAATTAGTTTTGCAAAATCATGTAATTGGAATTGGAACTAGATCGAATGATTTATTAGCTGCAGGATACTCTAAAACATTTGCATTTATCAAAACAACTCCTACTGCAACAACAGGAGCAAACTTAAATTTGTTTGTTAGTAAACCAACCGCTGACGTTTTATTAAACGGTGGTGCAACAAATGGCGGTGCTAAAGTTACTACTGCGGATATTGAAGCTAGTAATGGTATTGTACATGTAATTGATGCAGTTTTAAAATTGCCAACAATTGTTAACCAAATAACTGCAAATCCAAGTTTATCTGCTTTATTAGGTGTCGTTACAACTACTCCACAAGCGTCAGTATTGGCTATTTTAAACGCTGCTACTGGATCTGCAGCTGTTACTGTTTATGCGCCAAACAATGATGCGTTTGCTGCAGCTAAAGCAACTGGAGGTTATTTAGTTGGTAAAACAGATGTTCAAATTACAAACATCTTAAAATATCATTTAGAAAGTGGTAATAAAACAGCAAGTTCAGTTACTTCTTATACTTCTTCTTCTGCAACTGCTGATGTTTCTGTTACAACTTTATATACTCCGAATAAATTTACAATTTTATTGGGTACAGTTAAAATTAAAGATATTGTAGCAACTAGCAATGGTACAATTAAAATCATTAATATTCAAGGTACTAATGGAGTAATTCAAGTAATAGATAAAGTATTACAACCATTTTTGTAAGACTATAATCTAAATTTTTATAAACTGCCTAAAATTTATTTTGGGCTGTTATTTATAAATATTAATTATTAAACCACTTTAGCTTTTAGCAATAAGTGGTTTTTTTATGCCTTTTTTTATTATATTTGTTAAAACAAAAACACAATTTATGTACGAATTTATTCAAAAATTTCATTCCGGTTGGGCTTATTTAGCACTTTTATTATTGGTAGTTGCCGTTGTTAATTCTTTTATTGGAATGTCTTCTAAAAAAGAATTTACTTCAAAAGATAGAAAAATAGCATTATTTGGTCTTATAGGGACTCATACACAATTATTGATTGGTTTAATTTTATATTTTGTTTCACCATTAGGGTTTGCTTCATTAGGACAAATGTCAGATAAAGCGTTGCGTTTAACGTCATTGGAACATCCGCTAATAAATATTATTGCAATTACTTTGATTACAATAGGATGGTCAAAACATAAAAAATTAACTGATAGCGAGTCAAAATTCAAAACATTTTCTATTTTTTATGGTTTAGGATTATTGCTTATTCTAAGTAGAATTCCATGGTCAATGTGGTTTTAAAAATCAATTAAAGCTCTAGAAATAGAGCTTTTTTTATCTGGGTATGGTTTTTGTAAAATAGATTTAACTAAAAAGGTATAAATGAAAAAATCAATAACATTATTTTTTTTACTGGCAATTATTGGCTTAGTTAACAGTCAAAGTTCAATCTCCGATAAACAAAGATCTACCATTCAAAGAGACTCTCTCAAAAAGACTAAAATAGCAGTTGAACAACAAGATGATAAATTAGACTCTTTAATTATTTCATTAGGGAAGTTCAAAATCTATAAAAAAGAGGCACATGCATCTTATTATGCAGATAAGTTTAATGGAAAAAGAACTACGAGCGGAAGAAAATTTGATAATAATAAATATACTGCAGCACATAAAAAACTCCCTTTTGGTACAAAAGTGAAAGTAACAAATGAAGCTAATGGTAAATCAGTAATTGTAGAAATTACTGATAGAGGTCCATTTGTAAGGTCAAGAGAAATAGATTTGTCAAAACGAGCTTTTAAAGATATCGCTTCACGTAAAGATGACGGAGGAATGAAGGTGACAATAGCAGTGTTGAATAATTAATTACCAGTTTTTATAAGGATTTTTACTTAAGTAAGAATTGTAATAACGCTTGTCATCGGTCACTTCCTCGTCTAACCAGCTTGGTTTTTCAAATGTTTCGGTTTCAGAACCCAGTTCAATCTCAGCAATAATCAATCCTTCATTATCTCCATAAAAAACATCAATTTCATAAATGTGATTGCCTGATCTGACTTCAAATCGCGTTTTATCTATAACACCTTTTTCACATAAAAGCAGTAATGCTTTAGCTTCTTCAAAAGGGATTTCTTTTTCCCACTCAAAACGGGACAAACCCGATTCATTTGAAATTCCTTTTATAGTCAAAAATCCCTCTTCTCCTTTTATTCGAACCCGAACCGTGCGTTCTGGAACCGAACTCAAATAGCCCTGTGTAATACGGTTTTGAGTAAAAGCGGCTGCCTTGAACGAATCGTCTTTAACCAAATATTTTCTCTCTATTTCAATCATTTTTTTGTTGCGTCGTTTAAGTATTTGTAGCAATTTCCAGCTATCCGTTTCAATTTCTCAATCATAAAACTTTTTTTCTATTTTAAAAAAAGGAGCTTCTGGGTCGCTCTTTTTTTAAAAGAAAAAATAGTTTTTTTCAATCGAAGATTTTCATTTCTATCTGGGCTAATCTCTTGCCTCAAAGATATCAAATATTTTCCTATGGTTAATTTTATCTCTTTCAGAAGGGTTTATAATTGCTTACGCTAATTTTTTTTCATACAATAGACGATAGAGAAGGATATGGTTTTGGATTTTAACCGAATTTTACGTGCAACATTAAGTTTTTTGAAAGTACTTCTATAATCATTTATTTATGATTAACTTAATGAAAGTTGGTGGGTCAATTTGTATTTTTACCAAAATTGAGCCAAATAATGAAATTATTTTTCAAAGTAAAACCCAAATTAACTCCAGCTGGATTATTAACTAATTTTTTTGATGAAAGTCAGTTTTGGCGCGAGAAGGAAGATGATTTAGAGCCTTTAGTGGAGTTAATTCGGTTAATCCGCCCTTTGAAAACTAAAAATCTGGAAAGTATTGATTTACAAGAAATCCTTTCTTTTTTAAAGGACAATTATGGTATTCGAAAACAGTTCTCCATTTACATCAAAGAAATTTTAAAAGATAAAAAGTTCAATAAGATTCTTTCGGATGCAGCTATTTTGCAAGATGTTGATTTTGTTTTTGAAGTTAAAAAAAGGATTTTCGCTAAATTTTTGCCATATCAGCCACAAAAAAATACATTAGAATATATTCTCAATCAGGTTTTTTATCGAGACGATGACACGATTTGGATTAATAGAATACCCTCACAACAATTAGAAGAGTTGTATGGTCTTTTAAAATTCAAATCTATTTATGAAAGTACGGAACCCAATTCAGTTTTGTCAGAATTGTTATTTGGAATGCACTTAATTACACAGCGAATTAGCGGTCGTGCCATGGAAACGGATGTTATCAAAATGGTACCGGAATTTGATGATTATGAAAGTCCTTTCTCGGCTTTTGAAAAGGAATTATTTCAAATTGAAGACAAAATTAAAAATTATGAAAAGCATTTTATCAAGTCGAATGATTTATCGTATGCGCAACTATTGGTTTTGCATAAGCAATGTGAAGAGTTTGTTGATAAAGCATTTCACAACACTTCAAAATATGGAATTTCACTTCGGGTAAACCAAAATTTATTAAAAATCAGGCAACAATTAGAACGGTTAAAATTTTTAATTCCGCTTTTACTTGTAGATAAAGAGAACGATAAAAAGAGCAACGGAATAGCATTGGCGTTGCACTTAATTAAATACAATTGCTATAAAAATAATGTTCGAAAATTTATTAGTGAAAGTACCCAACTGATTTCTTATGAAATAACGCAACATACGGCTAAAACAGGAGAACATTATATTACGGAAAGCCGAAAGGAGTATTTTAAAATGTTCCGGACAGCACTTGGTGGAGGATTTATTGTTGGAATAATGTGTGTCATTAAAGTCTTGCTTTCTAAAGCTGATACGAGTTTTTTTGGACATGCTTTTCTTTATAGCATGAACTATGCTTTTGGATTTATTGCGATTTATTTGTTGGGTTTTACATTGGCTACAAAGCAACCCGCCATGACTGCTTCGGCTTTGATAAAAGCGTTGGAGGAAGGAGTAATAAAACAAGGTAAAGATGCCGAAAAATATAGAGCTTTTGCTATCCTTTTTGCACGCGTTTTTCGCTCTCAGTTTATAGCATTTGTAGGAAATGTGATTATGGCATTTCCGGTTTCGTTACTTGGTGTTTGGCTGATTGATTATACGCTGCATTATAATATTACTGCGACTAAATGGGAATCGTTACTGATTGATTTAAGTCCGATACATTCCTTAGCGATTCTTCATGCAGCTATTGCCGGAGTATTTTTGTTTTTATCCGGAATTATTTCGGGAAGTATTGCTAATAGGGATAAACACAATCAGGTTTTTTTCAGGATAACGGAACATCCTTTGCTGAAAAGAAGTTTAGGAAAAGACAGGACGATTAAATTAGCAAAACTATATGAGAAAAGATGGGCAGGAATTGTTTCTAATTTTTGGTTTGGTATATTCATGGGAAGTACAGCATCTATTGGTTTGTTTTTAGGGCTGAATCTGGATATTCGACATATTACTTTTGGTAGTGGAAATCTGGCCTTGGCATTATACGGCGCAAATTATGCTGTGAGTGACTCGATGTTATTTTGGGGTGTTTTTGGAATTGGTATTATTGGTTTGGTTAACTTTATGGTAAGTTTTAGCCTGTCATTAGGTCTGGCATTTCGTTCGAGAGCCATTTCATTATTTGAGTTGCGCTTTGTCACGATTTCCATTTGGAATCATTTCAAATCATGTCCATTCAGTTTTTTCTTTCCTACCGAAAAGAAAAACAAATCGGTAGTAGTCGAGAATTATTTAAGTACCGAAGAACAAAAATAATTTTGGGATATAGTAAACCATTCGAAAAATAGGATTGGGTATACAATTAGTTTAATATGCAGGAATTAATTCCAAATAGAAAAATCATACATGTTGACATGGATGCCTTTTATGCTTCGGTGGAGCAGATGGACAACCCGTTGTTGAGAGGAAAGCCTATTGCTGTAGGAGGTTCTGAAAACCGTGGCGTTGTTGCGGCGGCGAGTTATGAGGCTAGAAAATTTGGTGTTCGGAGTGCTATAAGTGGTGTAATGGCCAAGAAAAATTGCCCCGAACTCATTTTTGTAAGACCCCGATTTGATAGATACAAAGAGATTTCAACTAAGATTCACAAAATTTTTCATGACTATACGGATTTGGTGGAACCATTGTCACTCGATGAGGCCTATTTAGATGTAACTAATAACAAAAAAGGGAATCCTAGCGCTACTTTATTGGCACAGGAAATAAGACAGCGCATTTTTAATGAAGTAGGTTTAACAGCTTCTGCTGGAATATCAGTCAATAAGTTTGTGGCTAAAATCGCCAGTGATTATAATAAACCCAACGGACAAAAAACGGTTAATCCTGATGAAGTTATTTCATTTCTGGAAGAATTACCCATTCGAAAATTTCATGGCGTTGGAAAAGTTACCACCGAAAAAATGTACCAACTTGGAATTTTTACCGGAGTAGAATTAAAAAGTAAATCATTGGAATTTTTAGAGAAACATTTCGGGAAGTCAGGAAATTTCTATTATAATGTTGTGAGAGGGATTCATAATAGTGAAGTGAAATCAAATCGAATTACAAAATCAGTTGCAGCAGAACACACTTTCGATGTTAATCTCTCTTCTGAAATTTATATGTTAGAACAGCTTGAAACTATTGCCGGTGCATTAGAAAGAAGGTTGAAGAAACACAATATCGCAGGAAAAACAGTCACTTTGAAAATAAAATACAGTGATTTCACGCAACAAACCCGAAGCAAAACTTTGCCTTATTTTATTTCTGATAAAGCATTAATAGTAGAAGTAGTAAAAGAACTGTTGTATCAAGAACGGATGAAAGATTCCGTTCGGCTACTTGGGATTTCATTAAGTAATTTAAATACAGAAGAGAAGAAATTTGTTGTAGTGCAGTTAAAATTTGATTTTTAATTAATAATAGACACGTTCAACAATGGTTAAAGTCTAAAATTTGTAGTTTTGTTTTTATAAATAAATTTACATTTGGTTTTTAATACAAAATATCATGAGTAATTTTCAGGAATATGATGGAGCTATTGCCAAGTATCACAGTTGCTTGAACGTAAAAAAACTACCCGTTTTTTCTTGGGATTTCCATCACGAATTTTTACAGGAACTAAAGAATTCTTTTCTGGATTTGGATAAACTCAACTCTATTGCTGTTCAAAATAAATGGGATTGTGATAACTTGGATTTAAAAATAAGACTCAATGAGGAAGTGTTAATTGTAACGGATATTAAACTGACTATTGTTTTTGCTTCGCATAATATAGTAAAAATGAGTGGCTATGAGTCTGCTGAAGTTTTGGGTAAAAGTCCTAAGATGTTTCAAGGTGAGGGAACTAGCTTGGTTACTTCGAATGAAATCCGGAATGCTATAGCGCTTCAAGAACCTTTTGAGAAAACAGTCATGAATTATAAAAAGAATGGAGAGCGATATACTTGTTTGATAAAAGGATTTCCTATTTTCAACTTGAAAGGACAGTTAAGCCACTACATAGCTTTTGAGAAAGCAGCATAAAACGAAAAAACCTCTCTAAAAATTAGAAAGGTTTTCTCATTATTAAAATATCTTAGAATAGGCTTAGTTTTTACTGTTCAATTTAGATAACAATCTTAAAAATTCTATATACAACCAAACCAGTGTAATCATTAATCCCATGGCGCCATACCATTCCATATATTTTGGCATTTTTTGTTCCACTCCTTTTTCTATTCGGTCAAAATCCAAAAATAGATTTAAAGCAGCAATAACTATCACAAAAACACTGATTCCGATGCTCATCATCGAGTTGCCATAATGAACAGGTACAAAGCTGGTAAACATAGAAAATAACCAAGATATCAGATAATAGGTCGCAATGGCAAGTGTAGCTGCCACAACAACGGATTTGAACTGTTCTGTTACTTTTACGATTTTATATTTATACAATCCTAAGCAAACCATGAACGTTACAAAAGTTGCCCCAACGGCCTGAATCACAATCCCGGGATACATGGCTTCAAATATTGCCGAAATTCCACCTATGAATAATCCTTCGAATAAGGCATATCCAGGAGCTAGATACGGAGAATATTGTGGTTTGAAAGCTGAAATCACGACAAGAATAAGTCCTACAATTGCACCGCCAATTGCCGGAACCATTGGATTCATACCATTAAAAGCCAACCACCAAATTACCATGGCTGAAGCCGTAAGAAGTAAAAATAGAATTAGACTCTTGTTGATTGTCCCTGACAAAGTCATTTCTTGATTGTAATCAATTAGAGTTGCTTGGTGTACTTCGTCTTTTCTGGATACCGCTGACGAAAAAGATTTATTATTTAAAAATGGATTTTTCGAATTGAAACTCATAATTAGTACGATTTTTTTGTTCCTCAAATATAAATTTTATTTTACAGAAGAATGTTTAATTGTTCTTAATTTTTTTCGAATGAAAAATAGATATGTTTTTGGTTGTTTTTGAAAAATTAATCAAAAAAAATCCGTCCAGTTTGATAACAGGACGGATTTAATATATTCAAATAATTGAAATTATTCTATTTCAGAAACTCTCAAGGTGTTTACCATTCCTTTATCTTTTATAGGCATTGCTGCTAAATTGATAAGAAAATCTCCTTTTTGTACAAAACCTTTTTGTTTTACGATTTCGTTAATGTCAGTTACCGTATCATCAGTACTTACTGTTTTTTCATAGAAAAAAGATTTCACACCCCATAATAAATTCAGTTGTGTAAGGATTCTTTTATTAGATGTAAAAACTAAAATATGTGAATTTGGTCTCCAAGCTGAAATTTGGAAAGCAGTATAACCACTATTAGTCAAGGTACAAATTGCTTTTGCTTTGATAACATTAGCCATAGTTGCAGCGTGATGACAGATCGTTTTTGTAATAAAACGTTTTGTTTTTATCTGTGGTGTATTTTGTGGTACTTGAATCAGCGGAGAATCCTCAACTGCTTCAATGATTTGAGTCATTTTTTGGATTACTTGAACTGGATAATTTCCAGTGGCAGTTTCTCCAGAAAGCATTACAGCATCTGCACCATCCATAACTGAGTTTGCAACATCATTCACCTCTGCACGTGTTGGCGTAAGGCTAGTGATCATTGTTTCCATCATTTGTGTAGCAACGATAACTGGGATACGAGCTGTTTTAGCTCTGCGAATTAATTCTTTTTGAACTAAAGGCACCTCATGTGCAGGAAGTTCAACTCCTAAATCTCCACGAGCAACCATCAAGGCATCGCAATATGCAACAATTTTGTCAATATTTTCTAATGCTTCCGGCATTTCTATTTTGGCAATAATTGGAATTTTATATTCTGAATGTTCTGCAATTAATTCCTGTAAGTCTTGTAAATCTCTCGGTGTTTTTACAAATGATAAAGCAATCCAATCCACATTTTGCCCAATTGCAAAAATAGCATCAGCAATATCTTTCTCTGTCATTGCAGGAAGAGATATTTTTGTGTTTGGTAGATTTACTCCTTTTTTAGATTTCAATTCACCACCTTGAATTACTCTTGCTATAACTTCTGATTTTTTATCAGTCTCAACGATTTCGAAAATAAGTTTTCCATCATCAAGCAAAATTCTTTCTCCTGGATTTACATCATTTGGAAAGTTTTGGTATTTCATGAATACCTTTTTTGCAGTCCCAAGGATATCTTCGGCTGTAGTAAATGTAATTAAGTCTCCATCATGTACAACAACTCCTTCTTCCATAACTCCTACACGAAGCTTAGGTCCTTGTAAATCTCCTAGGATTGCAGTAGTGTAGCCAAATTCTTCGTTTAGGCCTCGTATCAGATTTATTTTTTCTTTTACATCTTCGTAGTCAGCATGTGAAAAATTCACTCTAAACACATTTACACCTGCATCAATCATGTCTTTAATGATTTCTCTTGTACTACATGCAGGCCCAAGTGTGGCTACAATTTTGGTTTTTTTGTTTGTAAGCATTGGTATTAAAAAATTAAATTGTTTTTTGATTTGATTTGATTTGTATCTACGGTATAAAGTGCAGATATGCTATCGATTTTGTTTAATATAGTCTGTATTGTTGATACGCTCGTTGTATCTTCAATATTCTCTATTTTTAAGAAATAATCTACTTTTTTAAACTCAGGAAGTAAAAAGACTTTTGTTGCCACTTCCATTGTAACATTTGAAAATAAATTTTGGTTAATTCCTTTTTTATATTGAATAACCTCATTTTTATTTTGAATCAAATTCCAAGTGATTGCTTTTTCATTATCATAATAATAAAATCTTGAAAAATTTGTTTCCCCTTCTTCTATATTAATCTGAATTTCATTCTTACTTTTACTTAGATTTATTGGCAATAATTGATTAATAAAAAAGGCCAATCTGTAGTCTTCTAATGAAGTATGAATAGCAATTAAATAGTAATCTATTTCGTCAAATTCTCCAAGATCCAGTTTGTGAATAGCCATTTCATGAAAAAATAAGTTGTAAATATAGTATTTCTATCGACGTTCTAACCTATCTAAATAAGATGTTTTTGTTAAATTGTCAACGAAAACGTTATAGGTTTAAGGAAATGATGTTATTTTCTCTCCATTTTTTCTTGAAATGCAAAATAAGCACGTTGGGACGCTTTCTCTTCTGCCTTCTTTTTTGAAGTCGCTCTTGCTTTTGCAATTACTTTATCATCGATGCTGAGTTTAACCCCAAACAAGCGTTGTCCATCTATTGCATTGTCCTCAAAAATATCATAATGAAATATTTTTTTCTCTTTTTGACACCATTCTATAATTAAGCTTTTATAACTAATTACTTTTCCTTCCAATCTGGCAATATCTACATAGGGAACGATAACTCTTTTTTGAATGAATTTCTCGCAATACACATATCCTCTGTCTAAATAGATTGCTCCGACTAGTGATTCAAAGATATTACCGTGTATGTTTTCGCCAAAATGTTGTAACGGCACTTTGCTTTCTATATATTGAACCAGATTTAAATCCTTTCCTAATTCGTTCAAGTGTTCTCTACTTACAATTTTTGAACGCATTTTAGTCAGATAACCTTCGTCACCGGCTGGTGCTTTGCTGAATAAATGAGCTGCAATTACAGAGCTTAACATGGCATCACCTAAAAATTCTAATCGTTCGTAGTTGATAGGGTTTCCTAGAACATCAAGTCGGTTAGAGGAGCGGTGTGTGAAGGCTTTTTTATAATAATCTAAATTGATTGGAGCGAAGCCCAAAATTTTTTGAATAGAATCAAAAAAAATCCCGTCTTCTAGAGAACGGGATTTCGAAAATATTTTTCTAATTATACGCATATAATTTAGATATCTAATTTTTTTACTAATACACAAGCATTGTGTCCTCCAAAACCAAAAGTATTACTCATAACAACATTCATTTCTCTTTTTTGAGGAACATTAAAAGTAAAGTTTAGTTTAGAATCAATGCTTTCATCATTAGTAAAATGATTTATCGTAGGTGGTACTATTCCGTGTTTCATAGAAAGAATCGAAGAAATAGTTTCAATTGCTCCGGCAGCACCAAGTAAATGACCTGTCATTGATTTTGTTGAATTCAGATTCATGGTATAAGCATGTTCGCCAAAAACATGTAATATAGCTTTAGATTCTGCCATGTCTCCAAGAGGAGTAGATGTTCCGTGCATGTTTACACCATCAACATCACTTGCCTGTAACCCTGCGTCTCTCAAGCAATTCAACATTACATTTTTAGCACCTAATCCTTCAGGATGTGGAGCAGTAATATGATGTGCATCTGCTGACATTCCGCCACCGCCAATTTCACAATAAATTTTTGCACCACGAGCTATAGCATGTTCATATTCTTCAAGGACAAGAGCACCAGCTCCTTCGCCTAGAATAAATCCATCTCTGTCTTTATCCATTGGTCTTGAGGCTGTTTTTGGATCGTCGTTTCTTGTAGATAAAGCATGCATGGCATTAAATCCACCCATTCCTGCGATAGTTACCGCAGCTTCAGAACCACCTGTAACCATAGCATCTGCATGACCTAATCGGATATAATTGAAAGCATCAATTATAGCATTTGTAGAAGAAGCACAAGCTGAAACAGTTGTGAAATTTGGCCCTCTAAAGCCATATTTTATTGAAATATGACCACCAGCTATATCGGCAATCATTTTAGGGATGAAGAAAGGATTGAATTTTGGGGTGCCGTCACCAGCAGCAAAATTAAGAACTTCTATTTGAAAAGTTTCTAATCCTCCAATTCCAGATCCCCATATTACACCCACTCTGTCTTTATCTAATTTTTCAAAATTGAAACCAGCATCGAGTACAGCTTCATCAGATGAAACCATAGCATATTGAGCGTAACGGTCCATTTTTCTCGCTTCTTTTCTGTCTAAAAAATCTTCAGCATTAAAATTTTTCAATTCGCATGCAAATTGAGTTTTAAATTTTGAAGCATCAAAATAAGTAATTGGTGCAGCTCCACTAACGCCGTTAATAAGGCCATTCCAATACGCTTCAATGTTATTTCCAATAGGAGTAAGAGCGCCTAAACCTGTTACAACAACTCGTCTTAATTCCATAAATTCTTTATTTTGTTATCTTTAAACAAATAAAACCCATGCTGTTACTGTATTATATAGTACAAATAGCGATGGGTAATACAATAAATATCTTTTGATTGAATTTCAATCTCGAATTTAATTTTAAAAAAAAATAATAACACCCGTTTACAGGATTGCAAACGGGTGTGTAATTTATTATTTTTTAGCTTCCTCGATGTAAGAGATTGCTTGACCTACAGTAGCGATGTTTTCTGCTTGATCATCTGGAATTTGAATGTCAAATTCTTTTTCGAATTCCATAATAAGCTCAACAGTGTCTAATGAGTCAGCTCCTAAATCATTAGTGAAGCTTGCTTCTGTTACAACTTCGTTTTCGTCAACACCTAATTTGTCTACGATAATCGCTTTTACTCTTGATGCAATGTCTGACATAATCTTTAATTTTAGAATTTAATTTGTTGGCAAAAATAAAAAACTTTATTTTAAAACAACTATTTAGTTAATAAATGTGACAACTAATTTATAAAATATATTTGACAAAGCCTTCGCAATGTTATTTAATTTCATTTTTTATGCCTTTTTTTGCATAATATAAAAGGGTTTAATTATGAAAAAAATAGTGATTTTCGCTTCTGGATCGGGGACTAATGCTGAAAACATCATCAAGTATTTTGCTGCAACAAAAATTGGAAGTGTTGAAGCGGTGTTTACAAATAACCCAAATGCTAAGGTGATTGAAAGAGCAAAGAAATATGAGATTCCAACGGAAGTTTTCTCTAGAATAGAATTATTAGAAAGTAAAATACTACAAAAAATTAATAATATAAAACCAGATTTGATTGTTCTGGCTGGTTTCTTGTTAAAATTTCCTGAGAATATCATCGAAGCCTATCCTAATAAAATAATAAATATTCATCCGGCCTTGTTGCCAAAGTATGGCGGAAAAGGGATGTATGGGATGCACATACATAGAGCAATTGTTGGGAATAAAGAAAGAGAAACGGGTATTACTATTCATTTTGTAAATGAAAATTATGACGAAGGAAATATTCTTTTTCAAAAAAATGTAGTTTTATCAGGAGACGAAACTCCAGAAGAAGTTGCTGAAAAAATTCATGAATTGGAGCAAAAATATTTTCCGAAAGTGATTGAAAAGCTGTTAAATCATAATTTATAATTTTGAATATTCACGACGTACATATATATACGGATGGCGCTGCAAAAGGTAACCCCGGTCCTGGCGGTTACGGAGTGGTTATGGAATGGGTAGGCAAACCGTATAAGAAAGAATTCTATGAAGGTTTTCGTCGAACGACTAATAATAGAATGGAATTGCTAGGGGTTATTGTCGGACTCGAAAAACTAAAAAATCCCAATACGAGAGTTTTAGTAGTTTCCGATTCTAAGTATGTGGTGGATTCAGTTGAAAAAAAATGGGTTTTAGGTTGGGAGAAAAAAGGGTTTATTGATAGGAAAAATTCCGACTTATGGAAACGTTTTTTAGTAGCCTATAGAAAACATAAAGTTGATTTCAAATGGATCAAAGGGCATAATAATCATGTTCAAAACGAAAGATGTGACGAGTTGGCAGTTATGGCTTCTATGCAAAAGCAGCTTTCAGTGGATGCTTTTTATGAAAGTACAAGTGAGTAAGTATTATATTTGAGTAATTGCTAATTCACTTTTTTTGTATTTATTCGAAATTAAATCTTTGTTTATTATGCTTTGGATAATTTTGACTAGCGCTTCAATTGTTCGGATTTTTGCATAGGGGCGATGGTAAATAATGCTCATTTCGCGAACCGGAATGGGCGCGTTAAAAAAACTGACTTGTTTTTTTCTTTCGGAGGAAAGGGTGTTGTAATACAATTCCGGAATTAAAGTTAATCCGCCAAATTCGTCGATCATATTCAGTAAAGTGTCAAAAGAACTCGCTTCCAATTTTAAATTTTCAACCATTTTATCTTTTTTCTTTAAAGAGCATAATTTAATGAATTGTTCTCTAAGGCAATGACCTTCTTCCAAAAGCCAGATTTTATGATTTCTAATTTCATCGGGTAAAATGTAGTTTTGCGTCGGATCAATATCGCCATAAACCATCAAAGTTTCATAAAATAAAACAATGTCCTCAATTTCGGTATCATTTAAAGGCGTTGCAACAATTCCCATATCGAGTTGCCCTTCTTTCAGCTGTTTTGTAATGGAACTAGTCGTTAATTCTGATATTTCCAGTTTTAAATCCGGATATTTTTCTAAAATAGGTTTTATGATTTTTGGCAGTAAAGAGTTTGCAATTGTCGGGATGATTCCGATTCTAATTTTTCCTCCAATTTTTCCATTAATCTTCTTGGCATTATCTTTCAAAAGCTGGCTGTGAAGCACTACTTTTTTTGCATTTTCAACAGTTTCCATTCCAATTTCGGTAGTCGCAGTTGGGTTTTTCTTTCGATCAAAAATAATTATTTCAAGCTCTTCCTCTAGTTTTTTGATCATTGTGCTTAATGTTGCTTGTGTAACATTGCAATATTCAGCAGCTTTTGTGAAATTTTTTAATCGATCTACGGCAATTATGTATTCTAATTGTTGGATATTCATATATATAGATGTTGTCTATGGCAAATATATAAAATTTCAGTTATGTCAATATAGTTTTTGTCGATATTTTTGCCTCAAAAAATAGATAAAAAATAATCTTATGAAACAAAAAGCACTCGTGTTATCATTAGCGATAGTCATAACTCAGCTAACATTTGGTCAAACCTTGACTACAAATTCTGGAGCTCCAGTAGGTGACAATCAAAATTCAAAAACAATAGGGCAAGACGGACAAGTCTTGTTAGAAGATATTCATTTGATTGAAAAATTAGCAGCGTTTGATCGGGAACGTATCCCGGAAAGAGTGGTTCATGCTCGAGGAGCTGGTGCTTTTGGAGAATTTGTTGCGGTTTCTGATTTTTCAGATGTTACTATGGCAGATTTTTTAAGTAAAGCGGGTAAAAAAACACCTTTACTGGTTCGTTTTTCAACTGTAACACACCAAGCGGGTTCTCCAGAAACGTACCGTGATCCTCGAGGTTTTGCTGTTAAATTTTATACTGAACAAGGGAATTATGATTTAGTAGGAAACAATTTGCCTGTTTTCTTTATTCGTGACGCAATGAAGTTTCCGGATATGGTTCATGCCTTTAAACCGTCCCCAATAACAAATGGCGCATCAGATCCGAATCGAGTATTCGATTTCTTTTCTAATATACCAGAATCAACGCATACACTAACTTGGCTATTTTCTGATTATGGAATCCCTGCAAATTTTCGCCAAATGGAAGGTAATGGAGTACATGCGTACAAATGGGTAAATGCAAAAGGCGAAGTTACCTACGTAAAATACAAATGGGTGCCGCAACAAGAAGTGCGTAATTTATCGCAAGCAGAAGCAAATGCAATTCAAGCTACACAAATTGAACATGCGACTTTGGATTTGCGTAATGAAATTGAAAAAGGGAATTTTCCAAAATGGGACTTGTATGTTCAAATGCTGAAAAAAGAAGATTTTATGGCTTTGGATTTCAATGCCGTTGATCCCACTAAAATTTGGCCTGAAAAAATTGCTAAACTGATCAAAGTAGGGACGATGACATTGAATCAAAATCCTACTGATTATTTTCAGCAAATAGAGCAAGCGGCTTTTTCGCCAGCAATTTTGGTTCCGGGAATTGAGCCTTCGGAAGATAAATTATTACAAGGGAGACTGTTCTCGTATTCGGATACACAACGCCATCGTTTAGGAGGGAATTTTCAACAAATTCCTGTAAACATGCCTAAAAACGCTGTGACTACTTATAATCAAAACGGATATATGTCGATGCGCCCTCAAATTGGGGATGTAAATTATCAGCCTTCTACAAATAAACCAGAAGTAAATGATGATGCGAAATTCAAATATTCAAAATCACAATTTACAAACGTAACAACTGCACAGGCAAAAATTTCGAAAACAAATGATTTTGCTCAAGCGGGAGATTTATACCGTTCTTTTTCCAAAAAAGATCAAGATGCGTTAATCTTTAATTTATCTGGTGCTCTGAAACAAGTTAAAAATAAAGTGATTGTTGCTAAAATGATTGCTCATTTTTATCAAGCGGATAGTGAATACGGAACGCGTTTAGCTAAAGAGCTTAAAATGGATCGTAAAAAAATAGAATCTTTAATGTTGCAATAGCAAAACTTAATACAGGAGCGTTTTTTTAACGCTCCTGTATTTATAATTTAAAAATATGAAAAAAATAATTTTCACCTTATTGATTTTGATTTCGGGGCTTTTGAATGCGCAAAACACAGCTATTTTTGAAGCGGCAAGAACGAATGATTTAAAAACGATTGAAAACTTTGTAAAGGAAGGAAAAGATATAAATACATTAAATCCCTCGGGTTGTAGTTTGCTTATTTTGTCCGTTTATAATAATAGTTATGAGGTTGCAGCATATTTGATTTCGCAAAAAGCGAATTTAGATATTCAGGATTCTTCGGGTAATTCAGCTTTGATGGGCGCTTGTTTCAAAGGGTATTCTGGATTAGCAGAATTGTTGTTGGTGCACAAAGCGAGTCCAGATTTGATAAATTATAATAATGCCAATGCTTTATTTTTTGCTGCAACTTTTGCACAGGTAAAATGTGTGGAAATTTTGTTGAAATATAAAATTAATACGCATCAAAAGGATATTTTTGGAAAAACGGCATTGGACTATGCAGTGAACCAAGAAAATGAGGCTACTATTTCCTTGTTAAAGTAAAGACATTTTGATTAGATATGTAGCGTGCAAATAATGAAATTTTTTATTATTTAAGATATAAATTATTAAAAAGCTAGCTGTTTAAATTAGCAAAACTTTACAATTGAGACCCGTTGCAATTTTACAACTTATAAACTATCTTTGCGCCTTAATTCGAAACTCATAAAATGAATAAATTATTAATTGTTGGAAGCGTTGCTTTTGATGCCATAGAAACGCCTTTTGGCAAAACTGATAAAATTTTAGGTGGAGCGGCACCGTATATAGGAATTTCGGCTTCTTTTTTTAATTTACAATCAGCAATAGTTTCTATAGTGGGTGATGATTTTCCACAAGAATATTTAGATTTATTGACGGAAAGAAATATTGACATTTCTGGAATTAAAGTAGTCGAAGGCGGAAAAACGTTCTTTTGGAGCGGTCGCTATCGCAACGATTTAAATTCAAGAGATACTTTGGTAACTGAGTTGAATGTTTTAGGTGATTTTCAACCCATTGTGCCTGAAAATTTTAAAAATGCGGACATAGTGATGTTGGGAAATTTGCATCCATTAGTACAAAGTAGTGTAATTGACCAAATGGAAATGAAACCAAAGTTGGTAGTGCTTGACACTATGAATTTTTGGATGGATTGTGCTTTGCCAGAATTGCTGGAAGTGATGAAGCGTGTTGATGTAATTACCATTAATGACGAAGAAGCAAGACAACTTTCGGGAGAATATTCTCTAGTGAAAGCGGCCGCTAAGATTCAGAATATGGGCCCTAAATACGTAGTAATTAAAAAAGGGGAGCATGGAGCACTTTTGTTTCATGATAAAGAAGTTTTCTTTGCGCCAGCTCTACCATTAGAAGAAGTTTTTGATCCAACAGGAGCAGGAGATACTTTTGCGGGAGGTTTTGCAGGATATTTAACACAAAGTGAAAATATCTCTTTCGAGAATATGAAAAACGCAATAATTCATGGTTCCAATTTGGCTTCATTTAGTGTGGAGAAATTTGGAACGGAGAGAATGATTGGTTTAGATAAAAAAGAAGTATTGTCCAGATTAAAACAATTCAAATCATTGACACAGTTTGATATAGAATTATAATGCATGGAAACCTCGGAAACGGGGTTTTTTGTTAAAAAAACATAAGGGATTAACATCTGGTTTGATTATTGTATAATAATGGCAACCGGTAAAATCTATTTTTCAGAATAACACAACAACAAACAACAACACAATGAGCGACGCTTTACAACACGAATGTGGAATAGCACTAGTTAGACTTCTCAAACCGCTTGAATTTTACAAAGAAAAATACGGAACTGCTTTTTACGGAATACAAAAAATGTATCTCCTTATGGAAAAGCAACACAATCGAGGGCAAGACGGAGCTGGTTTTGCAAGTATTAAAATGGATGTTGAACCTGGGGAGCGATATATAAGTCGCGTGCGATCCAATCATTCACAGCCCATTCAAGATGTATTTAAACAAATAAATGAAAGAATAAATGAGGAGATGGCAGCTCATCCTGAATATGCGGATGATGTTGCGCTTCAAAAAGAAAATATTCCTTACATAGGGGAGTTGTTTTTGGGACATGTACGTTACGGAACTTTTGGAAAAAACAGTATCGAAAGTGTTCATCCGTTTTTGCGTCAAAGCAATTGGATGCATCGAAATCTGATATTGGCCGGAAATTTCAATATGACCAATGTAAAAGAACTTTTTCAAAATTTAGTGGAACTGGGTCAGCATCCAAAAGAAATGGCGGATACGGTTACGGTTATGGAAAAAATTGGACATTTTCTAGACAAAGAAGTGATGCAATTGTATCAAGATTGTAAAGAAGAAGGTTTGTCTAAAAGAGAAGCATCTCCTGTTATTGCGGAACGTTTAGATATTGCTAAAATTTTGAGACGCTCTTCTAAGAATTTAGATGGAGGTTACGCTATGGCGGGACTTTTAGGACACGGAGATTCATTTGTATTTAGAGATCCTGCAGGAATACGTCCAGCTTATTTTTATCAAGATGATGAAGTAGTTGTTGTTGCTTCTGAAAGACCGGTTATTCAAACTGTTTTCAATGTACCTTTCGAAAAAGTACAAGAAATAGAGCCTGGAAATGCATTGATAATTAAGAAAAACGGAACTGTTTCAATGGAAGAAATCCTTCCTCCAACAGTTAAAAAAGCATGTTCTTTTGAACGTATTTATTTCTCCAGAGGAAGCGATGCTGAAATTTATCAGGAAAGAAAAAAATTAGGAAAATTGATTTTGCCTGCTGTTTTGGAAGCTATTGATGAAGATACGGATAATACGGTTTTCTCTTATATTCCAAATACTGCTGAAACATCCTTCTACGGATTAGTTGAAGCAGCCCAAGATTTCCTGAATCAAAGAAAGAACAATTACATTCTTGAAAACAGAAATACTTTAACTAAGGATTCTTTACAAGAATTACTTTCTGTAAAAATCCGTACGGAAAAAGTAGCGATTAAAGATGCGAAACTAAGAACATTTATTACGGAGGACAGCAGCCGTGATGACTTGGTAGCTCACGTTTATGATGTTACTTATGGTGTTATCAAACCAACAGACAATCTGGTAATTATTGATGACAGTATCGTGCGTGGAACTACGTTGAAAATGAGTATTATCAAAATGATGGACCGTTTGAATCCAAAACGTATTGTAATCGTTTCATCTGCGCCTCAAATTAGATATCCTGACTGTTATGGAATTGATATGGCTAAACTGGAAGGTTTGGTCGCATTTAGGGCAGCTTTAGAATTACTGAAAGAGAGGAACTTATATCACATTGTTGATGAAGTATATTTGAAATGTAAAGTACAGGAAAATTACATTGACAGTGATGTTGTAAATTATGTAACGGCAATCTATGAGCCATTTCAACCAGAAGAAGTTTCAAACAAAATTGCTGAAATGTTAAGCTCTCCTGAAATCAATGCTGAAGTGAAAATAATATTTCAAACCGTAGATGATTTACATATTGCTTGCCCTAAACACTTAGGGGATTGGTATTTCACTGGAGATTACCCTACACCTGGAGGAAATCGAGTGGTAAATCGAGCATTTATGAATTTTTATGAAGGAAAAGATGCGAGAGCATACTAGTAATAGGTGTAATCTAGTTATTAATCGGTTTTATAGGTTGTTCGTCTAATTTATTTGGTGGCAACCAAGAACTAGTATAAATTTGAATCACCATAACATTAGTAGGTTAAGTTTATGGTAGATTTGGGGCAAAAAAGGTGGAAGAAATTCCACCTTTTTTATGGAATAAAGTCAAGGTTTTTTTAGATAATACAAAAAAATAGACGAACAAACTTTCAAAAAGTCTATTCGTCTATAGTATAAAAAAGTCAGTTATCTTTAGGACTATTTCTCTAAAGCGTATCTTCTGGATACTTCTGTCCAGTTAATTACATTGAAAAAAGCTTCGATATAATCCGGTCTTCTGTTTTGATAATGCAAATAGTAGGCATGTTCCCAAACATCCATTCCTAAAATTGGAGTTCCACCACAACCAATACCTGGCATCAAAGGATTATCTTGGTTTGGAGTTCCGCAAACATCCACTTTTCCACCTTTATGAACACAAAGCCAAGCCCATCCAGAACCAAATTGAGTAGCTCCAGCTTTGCTGAACGATGCTTTAAATTCTTCAAAAGTTCCAAAAGCAGCTTCGATAGCAGCCAATAAATCTCCAGTTGGAAGTCCGCCACCGTTTGGAGTCATTACAGTCCAAAACAAGCTGTGGTTGTAAAAACCACCACCATTGTTACGAACAGCTGCATTTTTCATATCAAGATTAATCAAAATATTTTCAATTGTCTTACCTTCCATGTCCGTCCCAACAATAGCGGCATTAAGATTGGTAGTGTAAGCATTGTGATGTTTAGAATGGTGAATTTCCATTGTACGCGCATCAATATAAGGTTCTAATGCGTCATACGCATAAGGTAATTGAGGTAATTCAAAAGCCATAATTATGATTGTTAAGTGATTTATAAAAAATTTTATCAAATTTAGACATTTAACTTTGGAAACGGAAACTCTATTTTGTTATAATTTCATTAAATTAATTGATAGTGCGTTCTTTGGAATTGTAATAATCTTATTTTCAGTAGCTATTTCCTGCTTTCCGCTTCAATATTTTTATTTGTCGAAAGGGCAAATAAAAAAATTCCATTTCAAACGCAGTTCATTGAACCCCTATAAAAACAAAAGTTAAGTGAAGTAATTAGGGCTAAAAACGACTGTGATTGAAAATTGCCGTTCTGTTTTAAAATAAGTTTTAGGACCTAAATTTCCACATTACGATTGTGCCATTGCCATACAAATGATACTAATTTTAGCGCCAGGAATTTTCAATAAAGCACGGGAACAGACTTCTAATGTGGCTCCGGTTGTGATAACGTCATCAATTAAAAGAAAATGTTTGTGATGGTCTTTTTCGGTAAAAGAAACATCAAAAATAGTTTCAATTCCTTCCGTTCTTCCCAATAAATTTTTCTTGGATTGCGTTTTTGAATACACATTCCGAAACAATAGCGAATCATTATAATCTAAATTTAAACTGGAAGAAAGTGCTTTTCCAAAAGCGGTTACTTGATTATACCCTCTTTCTTTTAATTTTCTTGGATGCAAAGGAACTGGAATAATTTCATCTACAGATTGTAATAATTCGATTGTTTTCAAATCTTCAGCATACCATTCA
Organism: Flavobacterium esculini; assembly: GCF_048284325.1. Lineage (NCBI taxonomy): Bacteria > Pseudomonadati > Bacteroidota > Flavobacteriia > Flavobacteriales > Flavobacteriaceae > Flavobacterium > Flavobacterium esculini. Next base: position 129,772 of record NZ_JBLVPI010000009.1, read on the forward strand.
CCTAAAATTGTTCCTATTTCTTCGTGTCCTTTATATTTTAAATTATGGATGAGTTCTTGGACGATTCCTTTTTTATGAAAATAAAATAACGCAGAAGTGTGAATTACAGGAATTCTTCCGTAAAACTTTTTGAATGCATCATTCTCTGGATTCAAATGATGATTTGTCAATGGAATATCGTGTCTGCAAACGGTACAAATCACATTTTCATTTACTGCTAAAAAGGAACTGCAACCGGAACAGACTTTTGGAAAAAATAGATTTAGAATGCTTTCAAACATGTAATCAAGGATTTATTTATAAAAATAGACAAATCAGTGCTTCAATCTTTAACAATTTTCTTTTTTTTAAGTTCACTTTTTATATTTTTGCACTATTATGGCAAAACAAGAAGATTTATTTAAGAATGTAATTTCGCACGCAAAAGAATACGGATTTATTTTTCCGTCAAGCGAAATTTACGATGGTTTAAGTGCAGTCTATGATTATGCACAAAACGGAGTAGAGTTAAAAAAGAACATACGCGAATATTGGTGGAAGGCAATGGTTCAAATGAACGATAACATTGTTGGTCTTGACGCGGCAATATTAATGCATCCAACGACCTGGAAAGCATCCGGCCACGTAGATGCCTTCAATGATCCATTGATTGACAACAAAGATTCAAAAAGAAGATATAGAGCCGATGTTTTGATTGAAGATTATGCCGAAAAGCTAAATCAAAAAGCAATCAAGGAAATCGAAAAAGCGCGTGCTCGTTTTGGTGATGCTTTCAACGAACAGGAATTTGTGACTACAAATGCCCGTGTTATGGAGTACAAAGCCAAAGAGAGAGAAATTCTGGAAAGAATGGCGGGTTCGCTTGGTAACGAAGATTTGGAAGATGTAAAAGCTTTAATTGAAGAATTGGAAATTGCCTGTCCGGAATCAGGTTCAAGAAATTGGACGGAAGTACGTCAATTTAACTTGATGTTCGGAACAAAATTAGGAGCCTCAGCTGATACGGCAATGGATTTGTATTTACGTCCGGAAACGGCTCAAGGTATTTTTGTGAACTTTTTAAATGTGCAAAAATCAGGAAGAATGAAAGTTCCTTTTGGAATTGCACAAACAGGAAAAGCTTTTAGAAATGAGATTGTAGCAAGACAATTTATTTTCCGTATGCGTGAGTTTGAACAAATGGAAATGCAATTTTTTGTGCGTCCAGGCGATGAAATGAAATGGTACGAACATTGGAAAACCGCAAGACTAAACTGGCATTTATCGCTTGGTTTAGGAAGAGAGAATTATCGTTTTCACGATCATGAGAAATTAGCACATTATGCGAATGCAGCAGCTGATATTGAATTTAACTTTCCTTTTGGATTCAAAGAATTAGAAGGAATTCACTCTCGTACTGATTTTGATTTGAAAGCGCACGAACAGTTTTCAGGTAGAAAATTACAGTATTTTGATGCTGAATTGAATCAGAATTATGTTCCTTATGTAGTGGAAACTTCTGTAGGATTAGATAGAATGTTCTTAGCTGTTTTTGCAACTTCATTAAAAGAAGAAACATTAGAAGATGGTTCTACTAGAACAGTTCTAAAATTGCCAGCAGTTTTAGCGCCTACAAAAGCGGCAGTTTTACCGTTAATCAAAAGAGATGGATTACCGGAAATTTCCAAAAAAATCATAGATGATTTAAAATGGGATTTCAATGTAGCATACGATGAAAAGGATGCTGTGGGAAGACGTTATAGAAGACAGGATGCATTGGGAACTCCTTTTTGTATTACCGTAGATCATCAAACTATCGAGGATCAAACTGTAACGATTCGTCATAGAGATACAATGAAACAAGATCGTGTAAAAATCACAGATTTGAAATCGATTATTGAGAATGAAGTTTCGATGAAAAATTGGTTGATGAAAATGTAATTATTTTTTTGTTTAAATAAGAAAAGCTTTCCTAAACGGAGAGCTTTTTTATTTTGCATAGGATCGTAATTTTTTTAAAGCACAATTAAATAGAAAGAAAATAGTTATTAATTCCTTTTGTAGCAAGAATTTATGCGCTTTGTCGGATTTATTTGCGCTTCATCTTAATGTATCAACATTTGTTAAAAACATATTAACAAGATCTATTAAAAAATGGTTAAATGCTTATTTTTAGACTGTTAAATAAGGGTTTTTATGCGATATTTTATGCTTTTGTTTAATTAGTTTCCCAAAACTACCAATATTACTTAATAATTTGAAGTGCATTTTACTTTGGAAATCTGATGTCATGCCTAATAATTCCAGGAAAAGCCATTGATGAATTACTCGTACATTATTATTGACGATGATCAAGAAAGTGTTTCGAAAACGAAAGCCATTGCTGATAGTTTTTCGGAGCTTACTTTTGTGGCATCAGCAAATAATTATAAGGATGGCTTAAACCTTATTTTAGAACACACTCCTCAATTAGTTTTTCTTGAAATTGACCCTACTAATAAAGAAAGTAATTTATCGTTAATACTCATTAATGAGTTGTATCGGTATCTGAAAGTAGTCCCGAAGATTATTGTTACTACGACTAAGAAAGATTTGGCTTTTGAAGCTATTCAATATGAAGTGGCGGATTATTTATTAAAACCATTAGCACGTATTGATATTGTAAAATCAATTTTAAAATTGAACAAATCGAATATCACAGAAGAAGTCCTTTCGGAACAATCCCTAACTCTTGATGAAAAACCTATAGTTTCAGTTAGGCAAGAAACGCCAAATCAGGAGCAGCCTCTTATTCTGTGTATAAAATCCTATGGTGATTACAGGTATATTGATGCTAAAGATATTTGCTATTTCCAAGCGGATAATAATTCTACTGACATACACCTAAATAATGGTGAAATGATTACTGCTTTCAAAACATTGAAGCATTTCGAAGGGGTTTTGTCTTTTCCTTTTATCAGAATTCACAACAGCTATATTGTAAACCGAAATTATATTTCTAGAATTCATACAGGAAATACGATATGTTACATTAAAAATACCACTACAAAACTTCCTTTCTCCAAATCGTATAAGGCAAATATTGACCTTATTATTTCCGATTTCTCTAACGGTAATTACTTGGAAATCTAAAAAATAGTCATTTACCATAATTTGAGTATCATTCACTACCAAACGGCTGTATTCTACCATAAACGCCTTTTTTTGTAGGAAATTTTAAGAATGCTTATGTAGTTTTACCAAAGAATTTCCTGCAAAGGGAAGTAAAAAAGTAAAAAACATAACAACATAAAAATCCCCAAATTATGAAAAAAGCAATCTTAACAATCGGTTTATTCTCTTTAGTAATGATTTTAACATCATTCACGACACCAGAAACAAATAATAACACTGTAAAATCTGATACTACTCTTAATATAGTTGGAGGCACAGCAACAGGAGGAAATGTAAAAGTAGATATAGTTGGAGGCACAGCAACAGGAGGAAATGTAAAAGTAGATATAGTTGGAGGCACAGCAACAGGAGGAAATGTAAAAGTAGATATTGTTGGAGGTACGGCAACAGGAGGAAATGTAAAAGTGGACTAATACTTTAATTTTATTTTAAAATATTATTTAGGCTATCAATTATTTGGTAGCCTTTTTTATGTCAATAGATTTATTTTACTATTTTTGGTAAAATTCTTTAAAAACTATTGAAAAATAAATACTTCATATATATACTATTGTTTCTTTTATTCGGTTTTTTTGGTTGTTCCAAAAAAAATGCTGAAAACATTTCTGTAATTTCTTCTCAAGACAGTCTTTCATCTTATTTCTCATTAGCAAATGATTTCAATTTGCCTCGACAAAAAAGACAAGAATATAATTATAAAGCTTTTGATATCGTCATGAATCAGGAGAACGATTCGCTGAACCGTGTTAATCTATTTAAAGTTGCAAATCGGTATTATAACATAAACAGTTGGAAAGATTTTAATAAAACGGTTCATATTGTTTTAGAGAAGTCGGAAAGTGCGAAGGATACTTTAAACATAATTAAGGCTTACACATATTTAGGAGATTACTATGATTCTCAAGCAGTTTTAGACAGCGCTTTTCTATTTTATTATCAAGCAGAAAAAATGTATGTGAAACAGGGAGACAATTTTAATTTAGGTAAAATACTGATAAGCAAAGCTAATTTACAATATAAGGCAGGTGATTTTTTGGGGAGTGAAAAATCAGTTTTCAATGTGTTACGAATAATTAAAGGAGAAAAGCAAATAAATAATATTTTATATGATGCTTATAATCTTCTGGGAATAATATATGGAGAGCTAGGGGAATTTGAAAATGCAATTACCTATCATAATAAGGCATTAATAATCAGTGATGATGAAATAATACCTAAGGTATTTCAGTCAAAAGCTACGACTTATAATAATATCGGGTTTCTGTATTTAAATTCTAGAGACTACTTGCTTGCAAAAAGCTATTTTCAAAAAGGATTGGAACAAAAAAACTTAAAAATCCAAAAGCCATACGTTTATACCATGTTGTTAGATAACTTGGCCTATTCAAAATTTAAATTGAAAGATTCAGATAATCTCCCAGAATTATTTTATCAATCGTTAAAATTAAGGGATAGCCTTCAATTGACGACAGGGATTTTTATTAATAAAATCCATTTGTCCGAATATTTCGCTTCTAAAAAGGATGTAGTAAAGTCATTGCAATATTCTAAAGAAGCACTTTTGTTATCCCGAACGACCAATAATCCTCGTGATATTTTAGTGGCATTAAAACAATTGGGTATTATTGAGCCTGAAAAGGCATCTGTTTATTCAAAGGAATACATTCACATCAATGAAAATTTACAAAAAGCAGAGCGTAAAATGGGCGATAAATTCTCCCGAATAGAATATGAAACGGATCAGATAAAAGGAGAGAATACAAGCTTGGAAACCAAAAACAGGAATTTGTTATTTGGGTTTAGCGCTTTTACTATGTTGGGTCTTTTTTTATATATTATTAAAGCTCAAAAAACGAAGAATAGAGAGTTGTTGTTCAAACAAGAGCAACAAAAAGTCAATGAAGAAATCTATAATTTAATGATTTCCCAGCAAAGCACTATAGAAACGAATAGGGTTGTAGAGAAAAAAAGAGTTGCGCAAGAGTTGCATGATGGGGTATTGGGAAGAATGTTTGGAGTGCGAATGAACTTAGATGGTTTAAATAAATTCAACGATGAAATGGCCGTTAATCAAAGAAATAGTTATTTATCAGAGTTAAAAAATATAGAGCAGGATATTCGTGAAATTTCACATGATTTGAATAGAGAAAAATCAGAATTAATTAATAACTTCGTTGCGATTGTAAATAATTTATTTGAAGAACAAAAAAAGACATTTGAACCAAAATTAGTTACGATTATTGATCCAGCTATAAAATGGGAGTCGTTAAGTAATGCAGTCAAAATAAATTTATACCGAATTATTCAGGAGTCACTACAAAATATTAATAAGTATGCGAATGCCAATACTATTAAAGTCGATCTTAAGAAAAGAGGAGATGATTTATTTTTGTCAATAAAAGATGATGGAATTGGGTTTAATGTAAACAAGGCTAAAAGAGGTATTGGTATACAGAACATACAATCCCGAACAAAAGAATGTGATGGAACGGTAGAAATCAAATCAAATATAGGAGAAGGGACAACCATTACAATTACAGTCCCAATAGAACAGAAACAAATACTTACAGAGAAATGACAATTGCCTCAACTGAAAAGACAATGATTCAAAATAATATATTAATCGTTGATGATCACCCTTTTATTATTGAAGGGTATAAAAATGCGATAACAAGATATAATCCTAAGGAATTTGATTTTTTTATTAGTCAGGCTAAAGACTGTAAATCAGCATATGATTTGATTACAAATCCTGATACTTTAGCTTTTGACATCGCTTTTTTGGATATTAGCATGCCGCCTTATGAAGAAAAAGGTATTTATACTGGAGAGGATTTGGCTAAGTTGATTAATGAAACCATGCCTACTTGCAAAATCATTTTGCTGACTATGTATACTGAATTGTTAAAGATAAAAACGATTATAAGTACTATAAACCCAAATGGATTAGTAATAAAAAATGATTTGACATTTGATGAATTACTTTTTGCTTTTGATAAAGTCATAAATAATAAAATCTATTACAGTCAATCTGTTCAAAAAATGTTAGACTTGGCAGAAAAGGATACAATAGAGATTGATCAATTTGATAAACAAATTTTATTTCATTTGTCAAAAGGTACGAAGCTGAATGAGATTCCGCAATACATTCCAATATCTTTGGGCGCAATAGAAAGAAGAAAATTAAACCTAAAAGAATTACTAAAAATTGTAGATGGGAGCGATATTGATTTAATTCGCGAGGCAAAAAATCAAGGATTGCTTTTTTAGCTAGAATGTACTTTAAGCCAAAAACGACACTTTTCAGGTGTCGTTCCTTGTTTAATTTAGAGATTTCTATTCGCTCAAAGCATCCCAACCACGCGCTTTTAAAGCAATTTTTGTATTGGCACGAGTAACTAAATGAATGCCTTCACTTTCTTGTGTCATGTGACCAATAATCGTGAAATTTGGATTGCCTTTTATTTTTTCAAAGTCTTCCATAGCAATGGTGAAAAGCAATTCGTAATCTTCTCCCCCATTAATTGCAACAGTTGTACTGTCGATGTTGAATTCTTCACAAACATTAATAAATTGTGGATCGATTGGTAATTTGTCCTCATATAAATTACAACCCACTTTAGACTGCTTGCACAAATGCATAATCTCCGATGAGAGTCCATCAGAAATATCAATCATTGATGTTGGTTTTATTTCTAAAGCGTGCAATAAAGTACGAACATCTTTACGCGCTTCTGGCTTTAATTGACGTTCTATTAGGTAGGTATACGCATCTAAATCCGGTTGTGAATTTGGATTAACCTGAAAAACTTGCTTTTCTCTTTCCAAAACTTGCAACCCCATATAAGCAGCTCCAATATCGCCTGTAACCACTAATAAATCAGTTTCTTTGGCACCGTTTCTATAAACGATTTCTTCTTCATCAGCTTCGCCAAGAGCTGTTATACTGATGATTAATCCTTTTTGGGAAGAAGTGGTGTCGCCACCTATAACATCTACATTATATTCACGTGCTGCATGCGTTATTCCTGCAAATAATTCATCTAATGCTTCCAAAGGAAAACGGTTAGATACCGCAATGGAAACCGTGATTTGCGTTGGCTTTGCATTCATCGCACAAATGTCAGAAACATTGACTACGACAGCTTTATAACCCAAATGCTTTAAGGGCATATAAGCCAAATCGAAATGCACGCCTTCAATTAATAAATCAGTTGAAATGACTACTTTTTTGTCTTTGAAATCCAAAACAGCAGCGTCATCTCCAATTCCCTTTAATGTAGAAGGTTGATTTATTTCAAAGTTTTTTGTCAAATGGTCTATCAATCCAAATTCTCCTAATTGAGCAATACTTGTACGTTGTGGGGTTTTATCTTCAATCATTTTTTTTCATTGTTTTGAGGTTGCAAATATACAAAGAAATATTCGCCTTGATTTGTATCAAATTGTATCAATTTTATCCGACCTTTAGAGTATTAAATTTGTAAAAAATGAAGGCATTTGATATAGTTACGCTTACAGTTAATCCTGCTTTAGATAAAAGCACACATTTTAAAGGCTTAGTCCCGGAACAAAAAATAAGATGTGATGAGCCTCGTTATGATGCGGGAGGTGGTGGAGTCAATGTTTCTAAGGCGATCTCTCGTCTGGGAGGAACGTCTCTAGCGGTGTTTACTTCTGGTGGACCAATGGGTAAAATGCTGGAGGAATTGGTGAGTAAAGAAGCCGTTGAATTTAAAGCAATCGAAGTCCAAACCTGGACAAGAGAAAGTTTTGTCGCGGTAGATGACAACACCAATTCACAATACCGATTTGGATTTACAGGAGGACAAATTACTACCGAAGAAAGCAATAGAATATTAGAAACCATAGCTAGTTTTAAACCAAAATTTTTGGTAGCCAGTGGTAGTTTGAATGAAGGTTTGTCAATAGATTTTTATCAAAAAATAGCAGAAATCGCAAAAAAAACAAATGCTAAATTAATTGTGGATACCTCTGGTGAATCATTAAAAAAAGCGTTAGAAATTGGCGTTTATATGATCAAGCCCAATGTTGGAGAACTGGCAAAATTAATAGGCGTGGAGCGATTGGAACTGGAAGAAGTAAACGAAGCCGCCAAACAAATCATTGCAAAAGGCGGTGCCGAAATTGTAGTGGTTTCCCTTGGTCCGCAAGGCGCAGTTTTAGTTACCAAAGATTCCTATGAATTTGTCCCTGCTCCTAATGTTGCCAAAAAAAGTACTGTGGGTGCCGGTGACAGTATGGTGGGTGGAATGGTTTGGGCGCTTTCGGAAAATAAAGGCCTGAAAGAAGTCATCCGTTGGGGAGTTGCTTGCGGATCGGCAGCAACGATGAATGAAGGAACCCAATTGTTTAAATTCGAAGATGCCAAACGATTGTTTCAATGGTTAAAGAATAAATAGAAACTAAAAAACCTGACAATTTTCACATCGTCAGGTTTCATTTATAATTTAAAATTGCTTCGCCAGTTCGCTTCGCTCGGGTCAGAATTTAGAATAATTTTTAATCATTCAACTTCAAAACTGCCATAAATGCTTCTTGTGGAATTTCAACATTTCCAACCAGTCTCATACGTTTTTTACCTTTTTTCTGTTTTTCCAACAATTTACGTTTACGGGAAATATCTCCACCATAACATTTGGCGGTAACGTCTTTACGCAATGCTTTTATCGTTTCACGAGAGATAACTTTTACTCCAATAGCCGCTTGAACAGGAATATCAAATTGCTGACGTGGAATCAATTCTTTCAACTTCTCACACATTTTTTTACCAATAGAGTAGGCATTGTCGGCATGCATCAAAGATGACAAAGCATCCACAATGGTAGCGTTCAACAAGATATCTACTTTAACCAAATTAGAAGTTCGCATCCCTATTGGCGTATAATCAAACGAAGCATATCCTTTAGAAACTGTTTTTAAACGGTCGTAAAAATCAAATACAATCTCTGCCAACGGCATGTCAAAAGTCAACTCTACGCGTTCTGTAGTCAAATACGTTTGATTCGTAATCAACCCACGTTTTTCGATACACAAACTCATTACATTCCCCACATAATCGGATTTGGTAATGATAGTTGCCTTAATAAAGGGTTCCTCCACATGGTCTAAACGAGAAGGCTCCGGCAAGTCCGAAGGATTATTTACGATAAGCGGTGTTGTAGGATCTTTTTTGGTGTAAGCCAAATACGAAACGTTGGGAACGGTAGTAATAACAGTCATGTTAAATTCTCTCTCCAAACGCTCCTGGATAATTTCCATGTGCAACATTCCCAAGAATCCGCAACGGAAACCAAATCCCAAAGCTGCCGAACTTTCCGGTAAAAATACCAACGAAGCATCATTCAACTGCAACTTTTCCATAGAGTTTCTCAACTCCTCGTAATCTTCAGTATCCACAGGATAAATCCCCGCAAAAACCATTGGTTTCACATCTTCAAAACCTTTAATTATATTCGTTGTTGGCGTTTTTGCATCCGTCAGTGTATCTCCTACTTTTACTTCTTTTGCTTCTTTAATTCCAGAAATCAAATACCCAACATCACCCGCTGAAATGACTTGTTTCGGAACTTGATTCAGTTTCAAAGTACCAATTTCATCTGCAAAATACTCATTTCCGGTAGCCATAAATTTAATTTTCTGGCCTTTTTTAATCTGTCCGTTTTTCACACGGAAAATAACCTCGATTCCACGAAACGGATTGTAATGCGAGTCAAAAATCAACGCTTGTAGCGGTTCGTCAACACTTCCTGATGGAGGCGGAATTTTTTCGATAATTGCTGCCAATATATTTTCTACACCAAAACCAGTTTTACCCGAAGCGTGAATAATATCTTCCAATTTACATCCCAGTAAATCAATAATATCGTCACTTACTTCTTCTGGATTGGCACTTGGTAAATCCACTTTGTTCAAAACGGGAATAATTTCCAAGTCGTTTTCTAAAGCCAAATATAAATTCGAAATCGTTTGTGCCTGGATACTTTGCGCTGCATCTACAATCAAAAGCGCACCTTCGCAAGCTGCAATCGATCGGGAAACTTCATACGAAAAATCCACGTGTCCCGGAGTATCAATCAAATTCAGGATGTATTCTTGTCCTTTATAGGTATATTCCATCTGAATCGCGTGACTCTTAATCGTAATACCACGTTCGCGTTCTAGGTCCATGTTGTCAAGCAATTGCGCTTTTTCTTCACGAGCGGTTACCGTTTGTGTTGCGCCAAGTAATCGGTCAGCAAGCGTACTTTTCCCGTGATCAATATGTGCAATAATGCAAAAATTCCGTATATGTTTCATTTTCCGTTGGTATCAAATTTATTTTGGTTTACCCTGAATTGTTTCAGGGCGTGACCACAAGGGTCGGGCTTTCCGCTACAATCTTTTCCTTTTTAAAGAAAAAAGGAAAAGGATTTTTGCTACAATCCCTCACGCAATCGCCAAACAGTGACAATTAATCTGCAAATATAAGCTAAATTCAACAGTTTCAAAGTCCCGAATTCGCAAACTAATCGGTTTAATACTAAGTCTTTCTTCTTTCTTCTTTTATCCTTTCATCTAAAAATCGTAATTTTGCACCAAAATACATGAAGATGGTCAAGATTGGCAACATAATATTACCCGAATTCCCTTTACTTCTCGCGCCTATGGAAGATGTGAGCGATCCGCCTTTTCGCAGGTTGTGTAAAGCCCATGGTGCCGATATGATGTATTCGGAATTTATTTCTTCCGAAGGATTAATTCGGGACGCCATCAAAAGCCGAATGAAATTAGACATTTTCGATTACGAACGCCCTGTCGGAATCCAGATTTTTGGCGGAGATGAAGAAGCCATGGCGATGTCCTCCAAAATTGTTTCAGCTGTAAACCCAGATTTAATAGATATCAATTTTGGGTGCCCTGTCAAAAAAGTCGTTTGTAAAGGCGCTGGAGCCGGTGTTTTAAAAGATGTAGATTTGATGATTCGTTTAACGAAAGCTGTTATCGACAGCACGCATTTGCCTGTAACTGTAAAAACTCGTTTGGGTTGGGATGATAATTCCATTAATATTGATGAAGTTGCAGAGCGTTTGCAAGACATTGGCGTAGCCGCTTTGAGCATCCACGCCAGAACTCGTGCCCAAATGTACAAAGGCCATTCTGACTGGTCCCACATTGCCCGAGTAAAAAATAATCCCAGAATTACGATGCCTATTTTTGGAAACGGCGACATTGATTCACCCGAAAAAGCATTGCAGTACAAAAACGAATACGGCATCGATGGTATCATGATTGGTCGAGCTGCCATTGGTTATCCTTGGATTTTTGACGAAATCAAACATTACTTCAAAACGGGAGAACATTTAGCAAAACCCACTGTTGTAGACAGAGTCGAAGCTGTGAGAAACCACCTCACTTGGGCAATGGAATGGAAAGGGGAGAGATTGGGAATTGTTGAAACGCGTCCTCATTACACCAATTATTTCAAAGGGATTCATTCTTTTAAACCCCACAAACAACAATTAGTAACCTTAGATAGACCGGAAGAGTTGTTCGCCGCTTTGAATGAAATCGAAGAAGCGTATGCGGGTTATGAGGTTGTTTAACTAAATATTTCAAACAAAAATTCCACTAATTTGCACAAGTTATTTCGTGTAAATTAGTGGAATTTTTGTTTTATTTTTTGATCAAAAATCTTATTCCAACAACTTTTTACTCACGCGACTGCTTGCAATCAGCGAAGCAATAAAACCTAGCGTAACAATTGTTCCCATAACAATCAGTACATTTTCGAGAGAGAAAACTACGGGATACGCCAGTGTAGGTGTAATCATAACCAGTTGAAAATGTTGTTGCAGCAACACAATTATAATTCCTAAAACCAGTCCAATAATTCCGCCAAAAACACTTAACAAAGTGCCTTGAAGCAGGAATATTTTTCGCAAATCTTTGATTTCAGTTCCTAAATTAAAAAGGGTTTTTAAGTTTCCTTTTTTATCCAAAATCATCATAATCAATGCGCCTATCAAATTGAAAAGGGCTACAACAATTACCAAAGTAAAAATTAAATACACCGCAATGTTCTCGGTATTCAACATTTTATACAAGGATTCGTTGAGTTGAGCCCTGTTTTTTATAGTAATGGTATTATTAAAAATAGTTTGAAGTTGGTCGATGATGGCGTTTTCATCAGCACCCGCTTTTTCTTTGATTTCAATCCCTGAAACTTGATTGGTTTTATATTCCAATAATTCTTGTGCTAAACCTAAATCGGCAAAAACATATTTCGAATCAAGGTCTTCGCTGATGGCATAAATCCCAACAGGAATAATCTCCGTTTTATTAAAAGCTTGTTCTGGATTTTCGATAGCTCCTTTCCCAGGTTTTGGAACTAAAACTTCCAACTGATGATTAAAATCAAACAGTCCCATCGAGAATTTCTGGGCAATTCCGTAACCAACCACTACTTGATAGGTATTCGGTTTGAGCCATTGCCCGTTGAAAAGTTTCTTTTCAATAGCATTTACTTTACTAAAGTTGGAATCAACTCCTTTTAAGTACGTAACTTCCTGTTTTCCGTCAAAAGTAAATAAAACACGCTCTTCAATAATTTTAGTATACGAAGCCAAACCTTCGATTTTATTGATTTTGCTCTCCTGATTTGGAGAAATAAGAAAGGATTTTCCTAAAGTACTACTTATTTTTAAATCGGGATCAATGTCATTGGTAAACGAAAGACTAAAAACTTTCAACCCGCTAAAAACAGATAAAACCACAAACAAAGCCATTGCGCCAACAATAATTCCCATGCTGGCAATCCGATTGATGATATTGATCGCATTGTTTTTACTATTGCTACGAATATAGCGTTTGGCTATGTAAAGGGGGAAATTCAAATTTTATTGAAATCTGCGTTTGTCCAAAAGATCTCTGTTTTCTATAGGATTATCTTTGTTGGCTAAGGCATTGTCAATTTTTTCGATATAGTCCAAAGAGTCGTCGATAAAGAAAACCAAATTGGGAACTTTTCTTAATTGTAAACGAACACGTTGTGATAAATCATGTTTTATTGTTTTAGAATTAGACTTAACCGCCTCTAAAATCTCTTTTGCTTTATCCTGAGGAAAAACGCTTAAATGTACTGTAGCTACAGATAAATCTGAAGTTACAACAACCTTGGATACCGAAATTATCAAATTTGTAACTCCGTTTTTTCTCACTTCACCTTGCAGAATGTCAACCAAATCTTTTTGGATAACCCCACCTATTTTTTTCTGTCTATTTGTTTCCATGCTGCAAAAATACTACTTTTAAGTTTTATCCCGAAGTTTCGGGACAAATTTTAAAAGTAGCCTAAAAATAGTTGTGTTTTTAGAAGCTATTTCCTGCTATTCGCTATATCTTATGTGCCGAACACCGGTACATAAGGATGTCGCTTCTATCAGGGCTAGGGAATTTGGGAAATTAGAACGCTAATTCTAAATCAGAAATCTAAAATCGTTAATCAGAAATCTAAAATCTTAATGCAAAGACCTTCCTTCTCCATATACGACGCATCGGCAGGTTCCGGAAAAACCTACGCGCTTGTCAAAGAATACCTGAAAATCATTCTTGTTGCCAAAAAAAATGATGCTTATCGCAACATTCTCGCCATTACGTTTACCAATAAAGCGGTTCACGAAATGAAAAGCCGTATCGTAGGAAGCTTATCCGAATTTGCCAAAGACGAACCAAGTCCAAAAGCGCAGGATTTAATGCAAGATTTGGCTATAGATATCGAACTTTCTATCATTGAAATAAAAACCAAATCACAGCAAATCATCAAGCATATTATTCATAATTATGCTGCTTTTGATATTTCGACCATCGATAAATTCACGCATAAAGTGATTCGTGCCTTTGCACACGATTTGAATTTACCCATGACCTTTGAAGTCACCTTGGATACCGAAAATTTATTAATAGAAGCCGTCGATGCAATCATCGCTCAAGCTGGAGAAGATGAAATATTAACCAAACTTCTCATCGATTTCACGATGGAAAAAACTGACGATGACAAATCTTGGGATATTTCTCGTGAAATTCTCGAAACCGGCCGGTTGGTTTTAAACGAAAATAATAGAAATGAAATCACTCATTTTCAAGATAAATCCATCGCTGAATTTGTCGAAATAAAAAATAAACTATCCGAAGCCTGTAAAGACTTAGAAAAGCAAACTATTATTTTTGCAGAAGAAGCGCTAACGTTAATGGATAAAAACGGAATTGATGTAAAATCTTTTTCCAGAGGGACTTTTCCAAATCATATCAATAGTATTCAGCAAGGAAAATTCAATCCCAAGAATAAAACTTTTCATGAGTTTGATGATATTGCAATCAATAAAACGGCAAAAGATCGAGCGATTATTGAAAACCTTATTCCTGAATTTTTGCTAATTCTTACTAAAGTTTACACGGCTTTCGAAAAGATAAATTTCTATAAAGCGTTCCTGAAAAACATTACGCCATTATCATTACTAAATACCGTAAGTAATGAATTAGCCAAAATTCAGGAAGAGCAAAATGTACTTTCTATTTCAGAATTTAATGCGATTATTCATCGAGAAATCCAAAATCAGCCAGCTCCTTTTATATATGAACGATTGGGAGAGCGTTACCGTCATTTTTTTATTGATGAATTTCAGGATACTTCTGAAATGCAATGGCAGAATTTAATTCCGCTGATTGATAATGCGACTTCTAGTGAAATTGACGGTGAAAAAGGCACTTTGATGATAGTGGGTGACCCAAAACAATCCATTTACAGATGGCGTGGTGGAAAAGCCGAGCAGTTTATTGAATTGAGCAAAGACCAGAATCCATTCAATAATCCGGAGAAAGTTCTGGAGCATTTAGATAAAAATTATAGAAGTTATTCGCAGATAGTCGAATTCAATAATGATTTTTTTCAATTATTATCGAATGAATTCGAACATTTGGATTATAAAGATTTGTATGAAAATCACAGCCACCAAAAAAATAATGATAAAACTGGTGGCAACGTAAATATTTCTTTCATTCCAAAAGTGGAAACTTCGGATGATCCCGATACTTCGGGAGAAGAAACGTTGGATAAAACAGATTTGTATGTTTTGGCAACATTAAATGTCATTCAAAAATCACTAAAACAAGGATTTGAATACAAAGATATTGTTATTCTTACCCGAAAAAGAAGTCAGGGAATTGCGATTGCGAACTATTTGACGGAGCAAGGTATTCCACTTTTGTCTTCGGAAACCTTGATGATTCAAAATGCCACCGAAGTTCGATTGATTATTCATTTATTGAAATACTTGAAAAACACTTCTGATTTGGAATCCAAAGCAAATTTTCTTCAATATTTAGCTCAAAACAGTCAGGATAAATTGCCAATTCATGATTTTATTGCCCAAGGAATGGCGTTATTTCAGGAAACTGATTTCGAAAATTGGTTGATGAGTTTCGATGTTTCACTTTCGTTTCAAAACATTAGAAAAAAATCATTGTATGAAGCAGTGGAAACTATAATAAGTAAATTCCTAAACCCAAAGATTAGTAATGCTTACGTTCAATATTTCTTGGACATTGTTTTAGAACGCGACATTCGCAATCAAGCAGGAATTTCAGATTTCTTGAATTTCTGGGATAAAAATGCGGAGAAATTCAGTATTCCGTCTCCCGAAGGGACGAATGCGGTTCGGGTAATGACAATCCATAAATCTAAAGGATTAGAATTTCCGGTTGTGATTTTTCCTTTCGCTGAAGAAGATTATAATCGAAAACCAAAAGATAAATTATGGCTTAATGCTGAGGAACAGGATTTTGGTTTGCCTAAAGTTTTAATCGATAATAGCAGTGCGGTGGAAGGTTTTGGAGAGGAGGCATCATTCGTTTACAATCAAAAAAAGCAGGAAGAATTATTGGACAATATCAATGTTTTATACGTTGCTTTAACAAGGGCTGAGGAGCAGTTGTATGTGATTTCCAACATGAATTTATCCAGTAAAGGCGAAATTCCAAAAAATAATATGTGTAGCTTTTTCATTAATTATTTGGGTAACAAAGGCCAATTCGATGAAAATAAATTGGAATATGAATTTGGAAATGCAACGAAATTATCTTCAGCAAAACAACACGTCGATACTTCAAAAACAATTCCTTTAGTTTCAGAAATTCTGAATCCAAAGAATATAAAAATCGCACAACGAGAAGCTTTAATGTGGGGAACGCTACAGCAAGAAGCCATAGAGTATGGAAATGTTATTCATGAAATTCTATCTTTTGTAAGAACTAAAAACGATATTGATTTGGCGATTACAAAATCTATTGAAAATGGATTAATAACACTAAATCAAAAAGAATTGGTCTATAAGACGATCCATGAAATTGTCAGTCATGTAGAACTTTCTATTTATTTTGCCGAAGGAAATGAAATTTTAAATGAACAAACGATTATTCAAAAAGAGGGAAAAACAGTCAAGCCGGACCGAATGGTTTTAACAAAAAACAAAGAAGTATTGTTGCTGGATTACAAAACTGGAATACATAATGTTAAATACCAACAACAATTAGAGAATTATGAGGATGCTATTGAGAAAATGGGATACAAAGTAGTTAAAAAGGCATTGATATACATTGGGAAAGAAATCGATGTAGTAAATTTGTAAACTACTATTGAAATGAATAAATAACGGCTTTAATAAATAGATAAAATGTACGGACAAATCAAAGAACACTTACGGTCAGAATTGCAAACTATTGAAGATAATGGGATTTTCAAAAAAGAAAGAATTATCACTTCACCACAAGGAGCAGAAATCACTATTTCGACAGGTGAGAAAGTTTTGAATTTTTGTGCCAATAATTATCTTGGATTGTCATCGCACCCTGAAGTAATTCAGGCTGCTAAAGATGCTTTGGATACACACGGTTTCGGAATGTCATCAGTTCGGTTTATTTGTGGGACTCAAGATATCCATAAAATATTGGAAAAAAAGATTTCTGAATTTTATGGGACAGAAGATACTATTCTTTATGCCGCCGCTTTTGATGCTAACGGTGGTGTTTTTGAGCCGTTGCTAGGAGAAAATGATGCAATAATTTCAGATAGTTTAAATCATGCTTCTATCATAGATGGTGTTCGTTTGTGTAAAGCGGCTCGCTATCGTTATGAAAATAGCAATATGGAAGATTTGGAGCAACAATTAATCAAAGCTACTGAGGCTGGAACTCGTTTCAAATTAATTGTTACCGATGGCGTTTTTTCTATGGACGGAGTTGTGGCCCCTTTGGATAAAATCTGTGATTTAGCAGATAAATATGATGCGATGGTAATGGTGGATGAATGCCATGCCGCCGGATTCATTGGTGCTACCGGAAAAGGAACGCTCGAGGCAAAAGGTGTAATGGGAAGAGTAGATATCATTACGGGAACTTTAGGAAAAGCTTTAGGTGGTGCTATGGGAGGTTATACAACAGCTAAAAAAGAGATTATTGAAATATTGCGTCAACGTTCCAGACCGTATTTGTTTTCTAATTCTTTGGCGCCGGCCATTGTTGGGGCCTCCGTAAAAGTTTTTGAAATATTAGAGCGAGATACTGTGTTGCGGGATAAATTAGAATGGAATACAAATTATTTCAAAGAAGGAATGAAAAAAGCTGGTTTTGATATCATTGGCGGAGATTCGGCAATTGTTCCTGTGATGCTTTATGATGCTAAATTGTCCCAAACTATGGCAAATGAGCTTTTGAAAAGAGGAATTTATGTCATTGGCTTCTTTTTTCCGGTGGTCCCTAAGGATAAAGCAAGAATTAGAGTGCAGTTGTCTGCAGCACATACAACAGCGCATTTGGATAAGGCAATAAGTGCTTTCATTGAAGTTGGGACTATGTTGAAAGTTGTATAATTTTTGTTCAATGTTGTATAATTTCCACTTTGCATCTGTTTTTTTGTTTTTTTTTAACATTTCGTTTTGTAGTTAAAAATTTACGAGCTACTTTTGTTTGTAATTAACTAAATTGTAATTAAAAAAATTAAGTATGAAACATCTTAACAAACTTTTAGTTGCCGTAATGATGGTGATGGGTTTAAGCTCTCACGCACAAGACAGTAACAATCCATGGGCAATCTCTTTTGGAGTTAATGCTATTGACACCAAAGCTAGTGCTGGTGGTGGACATAATTGGTTAGACCAACATTTTTCTCAGCCATTCGCTGTTAAAGACAACTGGAATATTCTTCCTTCTGTATCTTATTTGAGTGTGTCTAGATACATAGGAGACAATTTTACTTTTGGACTTTCTGGGTCGGTAAATAAAATCACAAAAGCAGTTTATTTTCGTCCAACTGCCGTTGGTCATGATTCTCGTGGTTACATAGTAACTAATCCTGGAGATTTAATGTATTATGGTATTGATGGTACAGTTAGATATAGTTTCATGAGCTTGATTAAATCTAAAGTAATTGATCCGTCTTTAGCTGTTGGTGGAGGTTATACTTTCCTAGGAAAAGAGAGTTATGGAACTGTTAATCCAGGTGCTGGATTGAATATCTGGTTTACTGAAAACATAGGGCTTTCATTAACAACAACTTACAAAAAATCTTTTGGAGATAGAGAAGGTGTTAATGGACTTGATGCTCCTTCTTATTTCCAACATACTGCAGGTCTTATCTTCAAATTTGGAGGTAAAGATACTGACGGTGATGGAATATATGATAAAGATGATGCTTGTCCAGAAGTTGCTGGTTTAAAAGAATTCAACGGTTGTCCTGATACAGACGGAGATGGAATTCAAGATAGTGCTGATGCTTGTCCTGAAGTTGCTGGTTTAGCTGCATTGAACGGATGTCCTGATACTGATGGAGATGGAATTGCTGATAAAGATGATGCTTGTCCAGAAGTTGCTGGTTTAGCTGCATTAAAAGGTTGTCCAGATTCTGATGGAGATGGAGTAGCTGATAAAGATGACAAATGTCCAACAGTTGCAGGTCCTAAAGAAAACGCAGGTTGTCCTTGGCCAGATACTGATGGAGATGGTGTTTTAGACAAAGATGATAAATGTCCAGATGTAAGAGGAACTGTTGCTAATCAAGGTTGTCCAGAAGTTTCAGAAGAAGTTATGAAAACTTTAAATAACTATGGTAAAATAATCTTGTTTGATTCTGGTAAATCTACTTTCCAAAAAGGAACTTACACAGTCTTACAATCAATCACTTCTATCTTAAAAGAATATCCTTATTCAAGATTCATGATCGAAGGACATTGTGATAGTGATGGTAGTAATGAACTTAACCAAACGTTATCTGAAAACAGAGCTGCTGCAGTTAAAAATTATTTAATTGAAAACGGAATTGCTGCTGATAGACTTAGATCTACAGGTTTTGGAGAAACTAAACCAATTGCAACTAACAAAACTGCAAAAGGTAAAGCGATGAACAGAAGAGTTGAAATATCTTTGATTAAAGAATAATTTCTTTCTAAAATATTTATAAAACGCCTCGATTTATCGGGGCGTTTTTTTTATTTTTATAGAATGACAAATACTTCTTTTTTAGATAAAATAGCCGCCGTTTTAATTGAAAAATATTCAAATAATCTATCCAATACGATTGTTGTTTTACCAAACAAAAGAGCAAAAATATTCTTAATTGAAGCACTGAAAAATCAGGTAACCACAAACATACTTTCTCCTGAAATTATAAGTATTGAAGACTTTGTTCAAGACATAGCAAGCATTCGTACTATTGATCCGATTGAGCTATTATTTGAATTTTATGAAGTCTACCTATTTGTTACTGATAAAGCAAGCCAACAATCATTCGAATTGTTTGCTAATTGGGCCAAAACACTATTACAGGATTTTAATGAAATTGACCGGTATTTATTGGAGCCATCCCATGTCCTTTCGTATCTGAAGGATATTGAAGATATCAAAAAATGGGGAATTGAAGTCGAAAATAAAACTACCTTATTAGAAAAATACATTGATTTTTGGAAACTACTGCCCAATTATTATCAATCACTTTATAGTCATTTATTGAATAAAGGAATCGGTTATCAAGGTTTGATTTATCGTGAAGCGGTAAACAACTTAAACCATTTTTCAAATTCAGTACAAAATAAGCAATTCCTGTTTGCGGGTTTTAATGCACTGAATGCTGCCGAAGAAAAAATAATCCAACACCTTATTGCTTCTGATCAAGCCAAAATATATTGGGATGTTGATCAAACCTTTCTAAACGATCCGTATCACGATGCAGGACTGTTTGTGCGCCGTTTCAAAGAAAGTTGGAAACATTATAAGCTACATCCTTTTGAATGGATTGTAAATGATTTTTCGCAGACTAAAAATATTCGAGTTATTGGAACACCAAAAACGATTGGTCAAGCCAAAATAGCCGGAAGTATTATTGAAAATGTCATCAATGAATCCCGAAGTCTCGGGACAGACGGCAAGCTTGATAAAGTAGCGGTGGTACTTGGCGAGGAAAATCTTTTGGTGCCACTTTTATATTCGTTACCGTCAAGCGTTGGTGCTTTAAATATTACGATGGGTTATTCGAGTAAGAACAATCCAGCTCAGATTTTGATTGCCAAACTGTTTAAAATGCACACGAATGCTTTGTCCAGAAATGCCAAAAGCTATGTGTTGTATTACAAAGATGTATTGGATATTTTGACGCATCCTTTGGTGGAACCGTATGCAAATACGAATGTATTAGTTAAGGTGATTAATCAAAACAATTACACATTTATCACCCATCATAAATTGACGGAATTGAATGTAATTCCAAGCGAATTGTTTCTTCTATTATTCCAAAAATGGGAACATGGTTCGATTCCGGTATTAGGGACAATTTCTAAATTATTGCAAATCATAAAAGAAAATTTAAGTAATGATAACGAGGAAGAAAAAATCACCAAAGCTTTTGTCTTTGCCATTTTCAAAGTCATCAATAAACTGATTAATTACTATTCCAAGCACGAACATATTGATAAAATAGAAACACTCTATGCGATTTACAAACAAGTTATTGATTTAGCCGAAGTTTCTTTTGAAGGAGAGCCTTTGAATGGTTTGCAGATTATGGGGGTTTTAGAAAGTCGTGTTTTGGATTTTGACACTGTAATTGTTACTTCGATGAATGAAGGTAAATTTCCGGCTGGGAAATCGCAGAATTCTTTTATTCCGTATGATGTGAAACGCGAATTGGGTTTGCCTACATTCAAAGAAAAAGATGCTATTTATACCTATCATTTTTATCATTTGTTGCAACGCGCCAAAAACGTTTACTTGCTGTATAATACCGAAAGTGAAGGTTTGGATGCAGGTGAAAAAAGCCGATTCATTACCCAGTTAGAAGTCGAAAAACAAGATAATCATACGCTTACGCATGAAATTTATAATGCTGTTTTACCTGAAACGGCATATCAGCCAATGGTAATTCCAAAATCGGAGAGTGTTATGGTGCGATTGAAAGAAATAGCCGAAAAAGGTTTTTCTCCGTCCGCATTGACGAGTTATATTCGGAATCCGATTCAGTTTTATTTCCAGAAGATTTTACGCATCAGCGAAGTCGAAGAGGTTGAGGAAAATATTGCACTAAACACGTTGGGAACCATTATTCACGAAACTTTGAAAGTACTTTACGAACCGTTCATTGGAAAATTCATTTCGGAAAGTAATATTTTAAATTGTTTCAAACAAATTGATGCTGAGGTTCTCCAACAATTCAAATTGGTTTATAAAGAAGGTGAAATTAAAAAAGGAAGAAATTTGTTGGCTTTTGAAGTGGCGAAACGGAACGTTTCAAATTTCCTGAAAGTGGAACTGGAAAGTATTAAGAATGGTGATGCAATCAAAATCATCGCTTTGGAACAAACATTCGGACGTACTTTAAATCATCCTAATTTGCCTTTTCCAGTATTGATAAAAGGAAACGTAGATAGAATTGAAGAGCGCAATGGAATCATTAGAATTATCGATTACAAAACGGGTAAAGTTGAAAAGGCAAGTGTCACTTTGAAATCTTGGAAAGGATTAACGGAAGATATTAAAAGCGACAAAATCATTCAGGTTCTGGCTTATGCGTTTATGTATGAGCATGAAGCTAAAGGAAAGTCAATTGAAGCGGGAATTATTTCTTTTAAAAATTTGAAAGCAGGTTTTCTTCCGTTTAATTTTAAAGAAGACAAAGAGGTTAATTCAATTATAAATGAAGAAGTTTTGAGTAATTATCTCGAACAGATTGTCGTTTTGTTGAGTGAAATTTTAGATGAGAATATTCCTTTTGAAGAGAAAATAATTTAGATACTTTTAAAAAAAGCCAACAATACTTTCAATAATTCCTGTTGATTCTCAATATGACTCATGTGTCCGTCTGGAAAATTTACGAATTGTACAGTAGTGTTTTCTAATTGTTCTTTAGTCTCTTCGTAATTTAGAACAGGATCTTTTTCGCCTAGAATTAATAGCTTTGGATAGGGTGTGAGGTGTAATAAAACTTCCCGGTCTTTTCTTATTTTCATTCCTTCGAGTGAGGCAACGATTCCTTGAAGTGGCGTTTTTAAGGCTTCTTTTTTTACTCTTTCAATTTCTGACGAAAGTCTTTCTCGATTGGATTCGCTGAACAAATTAGCGATAGACAGTGAAACAAAATTCATAAAAGATTGTTTTACCGCTTTGATAGCTCGATCCCGATTTATTTTTCGCTCCTCGCTATCGGCTCTTGTTGTTGAATTTAATAAAACCAGTCCTTTTACAGTCTCAGGATATAATTCGGCGAAAGCCAAAGCCACATAACCGCCCATAGAATGCCCGACAAAAATAGCTTTCCTAATTCGCAATTCCGATAAAACAGCGTGAACTGCATCAGCATTATCTTCCATCGTTTGCACGTAACTCAAACATTCCGTTTCGCCATGTCCCAATAAATCAATGGTAATGACGCGGTTCTTTTTAGCAAACTCCGGAATATAAAAATCCCACATGCCTTTGTTTTCTAGGAAACCATGAAGCAAGACAATAGCGGTTCCTTTCCCGGTATCGGAATAGGAGATAGAGGTGTTTTTAAAGAGAATTTGTTTCAAAATGGAAATTTAGTCTACAAAAATAACACTTTTATTTTTTAACCATTTAAGAAATATAGCTGATATAAGCAATTCATGAATACGCTTGTATTAAAAATAGTATATTTGAGAAAAGCATTTTATAAATATGGCTAAGATTTTAATTACAGGAAACGGATTTGATTTATTTCATCATTTGCCAACAAAGTATGGACATTTTATGTCGATAATGAAGACTATTGAAAAAACTCAATGTGATAAAGAAATTTCTTTTGATGAATTATTTGGGAATGTTTTTAAAGAAAGATTTATTAATGATTATGAATTAATTATTGATAATTATAAAGTCGAGAATATTAAATTCAGCAGTCAAAAAATTAAGGAATTAAAAGAATTGATAAATAATAATAACTGGTATAATTATTTTAAACCTATACTCGAATTAGAAACATGGATTGATTTTGAAACAGAATTTGAAAAAGTACTGAATGATATATCTACTATTTTTAATGATTTGAGGATAAATCATGTTAAATTTCATTATTATAATAAGGAGGCATTAAATATTTATACTGACTTAAAAATCTTAGGATTTATAGATAATGATGAATCTTACGATGTAGTTATTAGAAAAGAGTATTTGGATTTTAATAAGAAGAAAGTCAATGAAAAAGCAATACATAATGGATTAGCGATTTCATTAGAACAATTTATTGTTATTTTCAACAGGTATCTAATTGATATTGTTGGTGTTTTTTATAAAGAAATTAAACAGAAAAAGTTAATTCAATTTAATTTGATAAATGAAATTTATACATTTAATTACACTCCAACTATTGAAAAAATTTATAACGTTGAAAAATCTAGAATTGTTTTTTTACATGGTGAAATTGGTAATGATAAAAATCAAAATTTAGTATTGGGAATTAATGAAATCCCTCAAGGATTTAAGATAGGTAAAATGTATGATTTTGCTAAATATTATCAAAAAGTAAATAAAAACTGCAATAAAAAATTTATAGAAATACCAAAACAAGAAACAAGTAAACTTGATGAGACAATTTTTTATATAATTGGTCACTCTTTAGACGAATCTGATAAAGAATATATTTGTGATCTATTTAAGTTTTTAGATTTTGACCTTACTCTGAAATCAAAAATAATAGTTTTTTATTATAATACTCAAGATAAGGAGCATAAATTAAAAAATTTATTAAATATAATAAACACAAATCTTATTGTAAATATGAATAAAGAGAATAGACTTTGTTTTGTTGAATTAAATAATGAAAATATTAATCGTGAATTGAATCGTGAAATTTTTATTAGTGGAGATTCCGTTTTCTGTTTATAAAAAAAATGGCTCCCATTTCTGAAAGCCGTTTCTAAAATTTAAAATCGTCTATCTCCATCAAGAAGACTTCCTAATCCTCCTAATAAACTGCCTTCGTCGCGACTGTTTCCGCCAGCTTTTGGTGCGGATGCGATTATTCTGTCGGCGAGTCGGCTGAAAGGCAAAGATTGCACATAAACCGTTCCCGGACCGCGAAGTGTGGCGTAAAACAAACCTTCGCCGCCAAAAATAGAATTTTTGATGCCTCCAATAAATTCAATATCATAATCAACATCTTTAGTGAAACCAACGATACAACCCGTGTCGACTTTTAGGATTTCGCCTGCAGCTAATTCTTTTTTGGCTAATGTTCCTCCGGTATGCACAAACGCCAGCCCGTCGCCTT
The DNA here is from genome assembly GCF_048284325.1 of Flavobacterium esculini. NCBI lineage: Bacteria > Pseudomonadati > Bacteroidota > Flavobacteriia > Flavobacteriales > Flavobacteriaceae > Flavobacterium > Flavobacterium esculini. The sequence continues at coordinate 154,751 of NZ_JBLVPI010000009.1, forward strand.
CTATTTTTTGCATGATGAAGCCTTCACCTCCAAAAAGTCCGCGTCCCAGTTTTTTAGAGAATTCGATTCCAACAGAGACGCCTTTGGCAGCGCAGAGAAAGGAGTCTTTTTGGCAAATGAATTTTCCGCCAAATTGCGTTAAGTCAATTGGGATTATTTTCCCTGGATAAGGCGATGCGAATGAAACCTTACTCTTGGTATTATTTTGATTGATGAACGCTGTCATGAAGAGACTTTCGCCTGTAAGCACTCTTTTTCCTGCGCTTAAAAGTTTGCCAAATAATCCGGTTTGTTGTCCGGAACCGTCTCCAAAAATGGTTTCCATTTGGATATTATTGTCCATCATCATAAAACTTCCTGCTTCGGCAATTACAATTTCCTGTGGGTCCAGTTCTATTTCCACATATTGCATTTCCTCGCCATATATGTGGTAGTCTATTTCGTGTGCTTGCATGATTTTTGTTATTTAAGTTTTTTAAATAAGTCGGAAGTTGGAATATAAAGTTACAGTTTTAAGATGGGTTTTGGAATTGATGTTGTGGAGTTCTAGATTTTCTAGTTGAAGTGCGCAAGGGATAATAGCGAAAAGCCCACAGCGACGCATTTTTTTGCGGTGCGAGGACTTGTAGCGGATAGCCCGACACAGCCGGAGTTTACGGAGGCTGGGTTGCGCCCCAATAAAAAACGGCCTACATTGCTGTAAGCCGTTCTGGTTATAACTATTTGAAAGAAGATTAACAGTTCATCAACGTTTCAATTTCGTCGACTTCAATAGGAATGTTGCGCATCAAATTAAATGGTTCGCCCGTTTCCTGAACGATTACATTGTCCTCCAAACGGATTCCGAAACCTTCGGCAGGAATGTAAATTCCCGGTTCCACGGTGAAAACCATATTGGCTTGCATTGGTTCAGTCAGGATTCCATAATCGTGCGTGTCCAATCCCATGTGGTGGGAAGTTCCGTGCATGAAGTATTTTTTGTAAGCGGGCCATTCCGGGTTTTCGTTTTGGACATCGGCTTTGTCCAGCAATCCTAAACCAAGCAATTCTGAAGTCATGATTTTTCCCACTTCAAGATGGTATTGTTTCCAAAGTGTTCCTGGAGTAAGCATTTTAGTCGCTTCATTCTTTACTCGTAAAACGGCTTCGTACACCTGTTTTTGTCGGCCGGTGAATTTTCCTGAAACAGGAATCATTCTCGTCATGTCGCTGGAATAATTCGCGTATTCTGCAGCCACATCCAATAAAATCAAATCACCTGCGTGGCATTGTTGGTTGTTTTCGATGTAATGCAACACATTCGCATTATTTCCGGAAGCGATAATTGGCGTGTAAGCAAAACCTTTGGAGCGATTGCGAATGAACTCGTGAATCAGTTCGGCTTCGATTTCGTATTCGGTTACATTTGGTTTTACAAATGACAATAATCTTCTGTATCCTTTTTCAGTGATGTTACAGGCGTTTTGGATTAAATCCAATTCTTCGCTTTCTTTTACAGAACGAAGGCGTTGCAATATCGGATTGCTTTTTGCAACAGCATGTGCTGGATATTTCTCTTTCCACCATTTTACAAAACGAGCTTCACGGGTTTCGGTTTCTACGGTGGCGCGATAATGTTCATTGGTATTGATGTAAATCGTATCTGAATGTGTCATCATTTCGAATAAAATTTTCTCGAAATCCTGTAGCCAATGCACGGTTTTGATTCCTGTAACTTCAAAAGCGCGTTCTTTGGTCAGTTTTTCCCCTTCCCAAATTGCAATGTGTTCGCTGGTTTCTTTTAAGAAAATCATCTCTCTTTGATGTTCGTATGGCGCATCAGGAAAAAGCAATAAAATACTTTCTTCTTGGTCCACTCCGCTTAAATAAAAAATATCGCGGTGTTGTGCAAAAGGCATGGTGCTATCGGCACTTATTGGATAAATATCATTAGAGTTGAAGATAGCAATACTTTTTGGCTTCATTTGAGCCATGAATTTGGTGCGATTTTTTATAAATAAATCCCGGTCAATTTGATGGTATTTCATAGCAATAGGGTTTAAATTTTTAATTACTCAAAAATACTAAGTTTAAATCGGTTTTTGTTATGAATTCGGCAAATTTTAAATAAAAAAAACACAAAATAAAACAAACAGAAGTCTATCGTATTTTGTGTTTGTATAAAATAGGTTTTAAATGATTTAATCAACCCATTTGTAATAGCGAGCTCCTAATAGATTTGGAATTTCTTTTTCTATTCTTTCTAAAATCCATTCGTTTTTAGGAAGTTGGATACTTTGTTTCTGTTCTTTTTTGTGGAGATTTTCATAGGTTTCAAAATCAATTTCAAAGCTTTCTTCTAAGGTTTCAAAAAGGTTAATATCAGCTATTGCAGTTTTCCAATCTGGCTGAATTTCCCCTTCGAAAACTTTGGATTTAGAACCACTTCCGTAAGCTAAAAAGCCAAATTTTGAATTTGAAAGTTCTTTTTTGGTATCATAAAAATGTGCCAAAGTCGAAAGTAATCCCATAAAAATGGAGCCTGTGTATAAATTACCAATTAATGAAGAAGCTAATTCAGCCGGCATTAATTTTTCATTTACAAAATTTTGATATTCTTCGGATTTACTGATTCCTTTCAATTTATTTTGGTATTCCGAAGCATCTTCATTGTCAGATATAATTTTATTTGAAGCATCTAATGCGTAGATTTCGGATAACATACGACGCCCTTGAAAAGCATAGGGCAAATGCATGATGATGCTTTCCCACGAATTATAGATTGTTTCGCTTGTATTTTTTAATTTTTTGAATGAAAAATAAGCGTTTCTAGTGCGATCCATATAGCATTGATTGGAATATTGTCCGTCGAAAACCGGTTGGTCTTTGTGAATTTCTATTTCCGCTTCCAAATTGTCAAACCATGATTCGTTGTTTTTGTTTCCCGTGATTTCTTCTTTTGAAAGTGTTCTAAGCGGCTTAAAAAAGTCAAAAACACCTTTTGTGCTTGTCGCCCAATTATTGTCGAATGCAATAATCCTTGGTTTTGAGGTGATTAACATTGCTAAAGCTCCAGCGCCTTGGGTATATTCTCCGGTTGAATTTAAATCGTATTTTGCAAAATCCGTAGTGACAACAATTGCTTTTTTGGCTGGATTTAATTTTACGAAATCAATACAGTTTTGCAACGCATCCACACCACCAATACAAGCAAATGTAAAATCAACTACATCACATTCGGATAAAGTGTTTTCTCCGAATTTTTGCTCCATTAAGGCGATTAAAAAAGAACTTATTGGTTTTGAACTATCAATAGCGCTTTCGGTTCCAACATATATTCTTGCAATTTCATTTAGATTCAGATTGTTTTCTTGGATCAGTTTAGTCAAAGCGTTTGCAGCAAAAACTACTGTATCTTGATGTGAATCAGGTAGTGTCATTTTGATTAAACCCAAACCTTTTTCTAATTTTTCAGGTTCAATATTTCGGGCCTTCGCCAAAGTTTTAATAGGTAAATGTATTTTAGCAACATCAAAAGAGATGGAATCAATTCCTGTTTTCATTATTCAATTTTTAACATGTAAAGTTAAAATTACGCTCTTTATTTGCAATTCTTTTATACACACAAAATGGTGATTTTTTGTGTTTTTATTAATTTGAAAATAAATAATATTAAAAATTATTGAATTGCTATTTTTAAGACGTTTGAATAGTAATAAATAATTAATTTTGGTATTGCTTATTTGACGTTTTCTTCTTTTTTTATTGTCTAAAATACAGTTAATTAGTACTTTAAGGGGTAGTATTTAAGGTTTTTTTAATAATTCGGCCGGAACACTTTAAAATCATTATAAATAAGAGCGAAAAGGTTGTAGTTCCTGTGTAATTGCTTTATTTTTGTAGAATTTTTTTAAACAAATTATATAAATCTTATGGCAAAATCTGCATTATTGAAATCGTCAATAGCAAAAAAAGTAGCTATGGCGCTTTCAGGACTTTTTTTGATGTTGTTTCTAGCACAGCATTTTTTTATCAATATGACATCGGTATTTAGTGCCGATACTTTTAATTCAATATCCCATTTTATGGGAAATAATCCATTAGTTCAATTTGTAATTCAACCTATCTTAATTGTTGGTGTTGTTTTTCATTTTATTATGGGTTTTGTTTTAGATTTTAAAAACAGAAGCGCGAGACCAATTGCTTACGCAAAGGATAATGGAGCTGCGAATTCTTCTTGGGCTTCAAGAAATATGATTATTTCGGGTTCAGTAATTTTAGCATTTTTAGGATTGCACTTTTATGATTTCTGGTTTCCGGAAATGCTGTATAAGTATGTCGAATGTAATCCGTTAGATGAAACAAGGTATTTTCATGAACTAGTAGCAAAATTTGAAAGCCCGGTTCGTACAATATTATATAGCTTATCTTTTGTATTGTTAGCATTACACTTACAACACGGATTTAGTTCTTCCTTTCAATCTGTAGGATTCAATAATAAATATTCTAAAGGATTGAAAAATTTCGGATTAGGATTTGCTTATGTAGTTCCTGCCGGATTTGTTTTTATTGCACTTTTTCATCATTTCAATCATTAATATTCAATTATAATGGCATTAGATTCAAAAATTCCTAGTGGTCCAATTTCGGACAAATGGACAAATTATAAAGATCATATTAATTTAGTAAATCCTGCTAACAAACGTAATTTAGATATTATCATTGTTGGTACAGGTTTAGCTGGAGGTTCTGCTGCTGCAACATTGGCAGAATTAGGATATAACGTAAAAGCATTTTGCTTTCAAGATTCACCACGTCGTGCGCACTCAATTGCTGCACAAGGGGGAATCAACGCTGCAAAAAATTATAAAGGAGACGGAGACTCTGTTCACAGATTGTTTTACGATACTGTAAAAGGTGGAGATTACCGTGCTCGTGAGGCTAACGTACACCGTTTGGCTGAAGTTTCGTCTAATATTATAGACCAATGTGTGGCACAAGGTGTTCCATTGGCTCGTGAATATGGCGGATTATTAGATAACCGTTCTTTTGGAGGAACTTTGGTTTCTCGTACTTTTTATGCACAAGGACAAACAGGTCAACAATTGCTTTTGGGTGCTTACTCAGCAATGAACCGTCAAATTGGTCGTGGGAAAGTAAAAATGTACAACCGTCACGAAATGCTGGATTTAGTAGTCGTAAACGGAAAAGCAAGAGGAATTATCGCGCGTAACTTAGTTACCGGTGAAATAGAAAGACACTCGGCACATGCTGTTGTTATTGCTTCTGGAGGTTACGGAAACGTTTTCTTCTTGTCTACCAATGCGATGGGCTCTAATGCTACTGCAGCTTGGAAAATCCACAAAAAAGGAGCGTATTTCGCAAATCCTTGTTACACACAAATTCACCCAACGTGTATTCCGGTTTCTGGAGACCACCAATCGAAACTGACATTAATGTCAGAATCATTGCGTAATGACGGTCGTATTTGGGTTCCTGCAAAACTAGAAGATGCGCAAGCGATTCGTGAAGGAAAGAAAAAAGCAACTGATTTATCGGAAGAAGAAAGAGATTATTTCTTGGAAAGAAGGTATCCTGCTTTTGGTAACTTAGTGCCTCGTGATGTAGCTTCACGTGCTGCGAAAGAAAGATGTGATGCTGGTTTTGGAGTAAACAAAACAGGTGAAGCAGTTTATTTGGATTTTGCGGCAGCGATTCAACGGTACGGAAATGAGCAAGCGTATGTAAAAGGTTTGGATACTAAGGATACTAAATTAGTGACTAAATTAGGGACTGAGCTTGTAAAAAGTAAATACGGGAACTTATTCCAGATGTATTATAAAATTGTAGATGAGGATCCTTATACTTCTCCAATGATGATTTACCCTGCGGTACATTATACCATGGGTGGTACTTGGGTTGATTATAACTTGCAAACTACAATTCCGGGTTGTTTCTCTATCGGGGAATCAAACTTCTCAGATCACGGAGCCAACCGTTTAGGAGCTTCGGCTTTGATGCAAGGTTTAGCTGATGGCTATTTTGTATTGCCTTATACAATAGGTGATTATTTAGCTCCAGATATTAAAATGGGAACAATTTCTACCGATTTACCTGAGTTTGTAGCTGCTGAGAAAGCGGTTAAAGACCAGATTGATAAATTCATCAACAATAACGGAACCCATTCTGTTGACTATTTCCACAAGAAATTAGGGAAAATTATGTGGGACAAAGTTGGGATGGCACGCAATGCTAAAGGACTTAATGAAGCAATTGTAGAAATTGCTGCTTTACGTGAAGAATTTTACAAAGAAGTAAAAGTTCCAGGAACGGATAAAGGATTCAATCAGGAATTGGAAAAAGCCACTCGTGTTGCTGATTTCCTTGAATTGGGAGAATTATTCGCTAAAGATGCCTTACATCGTAATGAATCTTGTGGAGGACATTTCCGTGAAGAATACCAAACAGAAGAAGGTGAAGCGCAACGTGACGATGAGAATTTTGCTTACGTAGCGGCATGGGAATACACTGGAAAGCCAAGTGAAGCTGTTTTGCATAAAGAGCCATTGGTATTTGATAACGTGAAATTAGTTCAAAGAAGTTACAAATAGTATTTCGAGAAAAATCTTGAAGATTACTCTTAATACTTAATACTTAAAAAAAGATGAAACTTACATTAAAAATATGGCGTCAGAAAAATGCCGCTACAGAAGGAAAAATAGTTGAATATCCTATAGATCATATTGAACCGGATATGTCATTCCTTGAAATGCTTGACATTTTGAATGATGAATTAATCATGAAAGGAGATGAGCCTGTAGCATTTGATCACGATTGTCGCGAAGGAATTTGCGGAATGTGTTCTTTGTATATCAATGGGGAAGCTCACGGGCCAGACAGAGGTGTTACAACATGTCAATTGCACATGAGAATGTTCAAGGATGGCGATACCATTTTTATTGAGCCATTTAGAGCAAAAGCGTTTCCAGTAATTAAAGATTTAGTTGTTGACAGAAGTTCTTTTGACCGAATTCAACATGCTGGTGGATTTATATCTGTAAATACATCTGGTAATACAATTGATGCAAACACAATTCCAATTAACAAGAAAGATGCTGATACTGCTTTTGATTCAGCTGCTTGTATCGGTTGTGGCGCTTGTGTTGCGAGTTGTAAAAACTCATCGGCTATGTTATTTGTTGCTGCAAAAGTATCTCAATATGCTTTGTTGCCACAAGGAAGAATTGAAGCTACTGACAGAGTTTTAAATATGGTTAGCCAAATGGATGCTGAAGGTTTTGGTAACTGTACGAATACTGGAGCTTGTGAAGTAGAATGTCCAAAAGGAATTTCTCTTGAAAACATTGCTCGAATGAATAGAGAATATATGTCAGCGAGTTTAAAAGGATAAAACCTATAAGCTGAAATTTATAAAACGCATTCAATGTAAAAGTTGAATGCGTTTTTTTTATCTTTATAAAAATGATTTCTAATGAAAACGGCACTTATACAATCCTCTTTATATTGGGAAAATCCAAAATCCAATCGAAACTATTTCGAAGAAAAAATCAAAGCAATTGATGGGGATGTTGATTTGATTGTACTTCCGGAAATGTTTACCTCCGGATTTACCATGACTCCCGTTAATGTTGCAGAAACAATGCAAGGTGAAACCGTAAAGTGGCTAAAAGTATTGGCAAAAGCCAAAAAAACGGCCATCACGGGAAGTTTAGTTGTAAAGGAAAATAGTAATTTTTTCAACAGGATGCTATTCGTTTTTCCATCAGGGGAAATTCAATTCTATGACAAAAAACACTTATTTACTCTTGCCGGTGAAGACAAAGTGTACACAAGCGGAACCCAAAAAATTATTGTGGATTATTTAGATTGGAAAATTTGCCTGCAAGTATGTTATGATTTGAGATTTCCGGTGTTCTCCAGAAATTCTGAGGATTATGATTTGCTTATTTATGTCGCGAGTTGGCCTAAAATAAGGATAAATGCCTGGGACGCATTGCTTAAAGCCCGTGCCATAGAAAACATGTGCTATTCGATTGGGGTTAATAGAATAGGACAGGATGACAATGGCTATCAATATACCGGACATTCGCAAGTGGTAGATTTTCTTGGAAATTATAGTGTCGAACCGGTAGAATCTGAAAGTATTTTCTACGCTGAATTAAGTAAGGAAAAGATGCTACAAACCAGACAAAAACTGGGGTTTTTAAATGATAGAGATGCTTTTGAAATGAAAAAATAAAATATTTGTGATTTATGATTAGCGATTTTTGATTTATACAAGATCTGAAATCAAAAATCGCTAATCATCATTCTAAAATCCTTGCTTTTTATCTGTTTTCTTTTTAGGTTCGGGAATGTAAGGCATAGTCAAGTCAAAAACTTGGTTTACATCCCAGTTGGCCCGTATGTCTATTTCTTTAGAAAAATAAATAACTTCTTCTGGTTGACGTTTTTCTAAATAATTTCCGGAGTCCCAAATTTTATTTTTGTTATCATCATAAATAAGCCGAAGCGTAAACACGGCAGGTTCTAACAGATCAAATGCAATTTTTGTGTTATTCTCGCTATATTCTGAGGAGACAACCTCTCCTTTTGTGTCTATCAATTCAACAATTACAGGAAAATGTTTTACGTTTTGTAAAGACACGCTGAGATTTCCGTAATCATCAGTGCTTTTTGTGTTTATTTTATAATTTAGTGAATCATTTGATTTTTCAAAAAAATCAGTCAACGCACCTGGGAGAATCGAAATGGTGTACTTTTCTAAGGGTTCTTTCTTAAAATCTAAATACAGTTTTTGGTTAAATTCGTCATATTCTGTTGTAAAAGGAACAGGGAGGTCTGCTTTATTTACTAATTTTATTTTTGAATTATCAAAATTCACTAATGGCGTGGCAGTTTCTAGAGTGAACCTTTCTTTAGGATTTAATCCAATGTTTTGTATAGCCGTAATATTTAGAGTGTCTTTTTTCTGATCTTTAATTTTAAAGGAGAAATTTACGTTGTATTTGTCTTTGGCTACAGCCAAGGCTAACGAGTCCGCTTTCATGGGTTTATACCATATTTGTAGGGAATCTTTTTTAGGTAATTGAGTAACAATGGCAGGAATGATTTCATTGTTTTTTTTCAAGGTTATTTTTGGCCTTGAATTAACTTGATCTACTTTTCCTTCGTAGCCCATCAGTAATCGATTTCCAGACGCTTGACTAGGTTTGTAAGCCTTGAATGGGAGAACTTGTCTGAATAAAGATAATTCATAAAGGGTATCGTTTGGAACAGTAATGAATTGTTTGCTAAATCCAATTTTATCTTTTTTTGGATTGAACTTATTATTGTTATTGTAGTCTTTCATTGCTACAAGAAGGTATTTTCCTGCTTTAAGATTCTCTAAACGAAATGTTTTTAGACTATCTAATGTGTTAGTTATGTATCTTGGACTTTTATTATACACAATTGAATCTTTGAAAGTGTCATTTACTTCATAGAGCATTACAGAAACGAATGATTCTGCTTCTTTTTCATGGGCATCTTTTACAGTTCCGCTAAGGGATAGAGAATCGATATAGTTTCCAGTTGAAAATACATATTTGAATTGGTTGAATGGATTTCCTTCGTTATTATCTTCTATACTCTGACCAAAGTTGAAATTATAAGTTGTGTTGGGTTGTAACGTATCATTTATTTTGATTGTAATAAATTTACTTACAGTTGTTGGAAGGATTAGTGGCTCCTGTTTCATAGGTGGAGAAATAATCAACTGTTTGGTTAGATCCTTTAATTTGATATTTTCGTCAAAAACTAATTTGATTTCATTTCCTGTGAAATTAGTATTAAAATTTTTAGGGAAACTCATTTTTAAAACAGGTGCAATAGTGTCTTTCAGACCTCCGGTAATGCTACCTCTTTTTGCACAACCAATCATTAGTAAAAGCAGAAATATAGAAATATATTTTAAATTGTTTTTCAACATATCAAATCAAAATTAGAATTTACAAAATAACAATTATAATTAATGTAATTGAAACTTTTTATCGAATTATTATGAGGGATTTAACTAGACATGCTTTTGTAATTCTTCTTGTTTTTTTATGATTTTAATGTTTAAATTTACGTGGATTTTAAGGTTGGTTAATTTTGAAAAGATAAAATTTTTCTGCCTTTAAATTTTATAAATTAATTTTATTCGAATAGTTAAATAATGAGAAAAATAGAACATATTGGGATTGCAGTTACTGATTTAGAAACTTCGAATCTAGTTTTTGAAAAGTTATTTGGTGTTCCAGCATATAAATTTGAAGAAGTGAAAAGTGAAGGAGTAACGACTTCTTTTTTTAATGTTGGTCCTAATAAAATTGAACTATTAGCAGCTACTAACCCGGATAGCCCTATCGCGAAATTTATTGCCAAGAAAGGAGAAGGAATACATCATATTGCTTTTGATGTAGATGATATTGTTCTGGAAATAGCACGTTTAAAGGAAGAAGGGTTTGTTGTGCTGAATGAAATCCCGAAGAAAGGCGCAGATAATAAGCTAGTTGCTTTTTTACATCCAAAAAGCACTAATGGTGTTTTGATTGAGCTATGCCAGGAAATCAGATAACCAAATAATTTTTTGATTAGATGCAAAGGTAGAATTCTAATATTCAGATGGTTTCGATTTGAAAGTTCTTAATAGTGAAACTATCTTAAAATCTAAGTCAAAAATATTTGGAGCAAATGAAAAATAGTAGTAATATTGCAAACTCTTAACCGGTCCTATAGCTCAGTTGGTTAGAGCACCTGACTCATAATCAGGTGGTCCCTGGTTCGAGCCCAGGTGGGACCACTTCGAAAAGCCTTTCAAGTAATTGAAGGGCTTTTTTTATAACAATATAAAGCCGAATTTGACGCAAAAAAATCATACTTTTGTCACGGATACTATTGTTTTTGTTATAACGATGGGTTTCTTTTACACAAAGAATTAATATGATGGAAAAACTCTTGTAAGAATAGTTTATCTTTTATTTTTCTAATTTATGAGACTTATTGAAAAAGTTTTTTTTACTATAACCTTATTTATCCTTGGCATTTTTAATGTTTTGGCTGACGGTCCTCCTGCGCCATCTCCAACGGGGAGAAAACCGCCTCCGCCTCCGGGTTTACCTATTGATGAAAATATTTTTATTTTAATGATAATTGCAGTTCTATTTGGTATTTATATCATTTGTAGCTTTAAACTAAAAACAAAAACTCCAATTTAAATTGGAGTTTTTGTTTTTATAGGGTTTTTGTGGGTTTCTATTTGTTGGAGTATAATTTAGAAACGTATTTGCCTATCACGTCAAACTCAAGATTGATTTTTGTGCCTACTTTAAAAGAATTGAAATTAGTGTGTTCGTGTGTGTAAGGGATAATAGCTACACTAAACTCATTTTTCTTTGAGTTTACCACTGTTAAGCTTACTCCGTTTACTGTAATTGAACCTTTTTCAATGGTAATGTTATTTAGAGCTTCGTCATATTCAAATGTATAAAGCCAACTTCCGTTAGTTTCTTCGGCGACGATGCAAGTTCCTATTTGATCGATATGCCCCTGTACGATGTGGCCATCGAGTCTGTCTCCTAGTTTCATTGCTCTTTCAAGATTTACGCTGTCGCCTTCTTTCCAATACCCTAAATTTGTTTTTTTTATGGTTTCATCAATGGCAGTTACGGTATATAAAGTGTCATTTAAAGCAACTACCGTCAAACAGATTCCATTGTGAGCTACGCTTTGGTCTATTTGTAATTCGCTGGTGATTGATGAATTCATTGTGATATGAATGTTGTCTTTCTCTTTTTTTATTTCTTGGATTACACCAAGGGTTTCTATGATTCCTGTAAACATTTCTTATTTTATTTTACTAAATTTGCACTTCAAAATTAGCAATAAATAACGTGAGGTCATGATGAAAAAAGCAGAAAATATAATCGTAGGGATTTCTATAGGGGATTTGAACGGTATTGGAAGCGAAGTGGTACTGAAAACATTTGAGGATTCTCGGATGCTGGAACTTTGTACGCCAGTTATTTTTGCCAATGTTAAAATAATGTCATTTGTAAAAAAGAGTTTTGAATCTACGTCAATGCTTCATGGGATTGATAGGTTGGATCAAGTTGTTCTGGGAAAGATTAATGTTTTGAATCTTTGGAAAGAGGGTGTTGATTTAAATCCAGGCACAAATGATGAGAAGGTAGGTGAATATGCTATAAAATCTTTTGTTGCCGCAACCAAAGCTTTGAAAGAAGGATTGATTGATGTGTTAGTAACGGCTCCAATTAATAAATACAATATACAGTCAGAAACGTTTAAATTTCCCGGTCATACTGATTATCTAAATCAAGAGTTAGAAGGAAATGCGTTAATGTTGATGGTTCAAGATAATTTAAGGGTTGGTTTGTTGACGGATCATATTCCTTTGAATGAAGTCGCGTCACATTTGACAGAAGAGTTGATTAAGCAAAAAATAGAAACTATAAAGCAATCGCTAATTCAGGATTTTAGTATCAATAAGCCTAAAATAGCTGTTTTAGGATTGAATCCGCATTGTGGCGATGGTGGAGTAATCGGTACAGAAGACGATTTGATAATAAAGCCAACGCTAAAAAAGATTTTTGATAAAGGAACATTGGTTTTTGGTCCTTTTGCGGCGGATGGTTTTTTTGGAAGCAATCAGTATGAGAAATATGATGCTGTAGTTGCGACCTATCACGATCAGGGATTAATCCCTTTCAAAACATTATCTTTTGGAAAAGGAGTGAATTATACGGCAGGTTTAAATAAAATCAGAACCTCACCAGATCATGGTACTGCCTATGATATTGCTGGAAAAGGGGTTGCAGATTACAACTCATTTAAGGAAGCGGTTTATCTTGCGATCGATATGTTTCATTCGAGAAATCAATACAAAGAAATTAGTCAAAAACCTTTGAAAACAAAAGAAAAACAGTTGTGAACAAAAAAAGGTGAATAACATTATTAGATTTGTAATAATTTTATATCTTTGCACTCCCGAAGTTTAGGGTAAATTGTTGTTGAAATGAACAAGACAAAAGAATATTTAATTCCTTTCGTAGGATTAAAGCTAGGGAAACATCAATTTGAATATCAAATAAGTAATGCGTTCTTTGAAATCTTTGATTATAATGAATTTCAAAATTCAGACATCAAAGTAAATGTAGTTTTAGAGAAAAAAAGTACAATGCTGGAGTTAAGTTTAAAGCATAAAGGAACTGTAAATGTTCCTTGCGATCTTACCAGTGAAGATTTTGATTTGCCTGTTAAAGGTAAAATGAAATTGATTGTTCGTTTTGGAGAAATGTATAATAGTGACAATGAAGAATTGTTGATTTTGCCACACGGAGAGTTTGAAGTAGATATTGCACAATATATCTATGAAATGATAGTATTGTCCGTACCTCTAAGACGAGTTCATCCAGGAATAAAAGACGGAAGTTTAAATACCGAAGCCTTGACAAAACTGAAAGAACTAACAATAAAAGAACAAAAAAAAGAGCATAAACAAGAACAAAAAGAAGAAAATATTGACCCGCGTTGGGACAAATTAAAGCAACTATTAACGGATAAATAATATAGTAAAATGGCGCATCCTAAGAGAAAAATCTCCAAAACAAGAAGAGATAAAAGAAGAACACATTACAAAGCTACTGTAGCACAAATCGCTACTTGCCCAATCACTGGGGAAGCACATTTATACCACAGAGCCTACTGGCATGAAGGAAAAATGTATTACAGAGGGCAAGTTGTTATAGATAAATCTGTAGCTGTTGCTTAATACGTTTTTGTAAATGATATTCGAACTCTCACATCGTGAGAGTTTTTTTGTTGTTTATAATTTTCATTAAATAAGAAGTTCTAAATCAATACGTTTTGGTATTTTTTTTGTAATTTTCAAGTCTTTTAAGAATTTTTCAAATGGCAGCATTTGATAAGAAATAATCGAATAAAATGAATACAATTACAGCCGCAATTACCGCTGTTGGAGGCTATGTGCCAGACTTTGTGCTTTCAAACAAAGTGTTGGAAACAATGGTTGACACAAATGACGAGTGGATTACCTCTCGTACAGGAATAAAAGAAAGAAGAATCCTTAAAGATGAAGATAAAGGAACTTCCTACTTAGCCATTATGGCAGCAAAAGATTTATTGGCTAAGGCAAACATTGACCCTTTAGAAATAGATTTATTAATAATGGCAACCGCTACCCCGGACATGCCAGTAGCATCTACAGGTGTGTATGTGGCTACCGAAATAGGAGCTATAAATGCTTTCTCTTACGATTTGCAAGCCGCATGTTCCAGTTTTTTATATGGAATGTCAACAGCGGCAGCTTATATTCAATCGGGTAGATATAAAAAAGTACTTTTGATTGGGGCAGATAAAATGTCCTCTATCGTTGATTATACCGATAGATCAACCTGTATTATTTTTGGTGATGGCGCCGGAGCAGTTTTATTCGAACCTAATTATGAAGGTTTGGGATTACAAGATGAATATTTGCGTAGTGATGGTGTTGGTCGTGATTTTTTAAAAATTCCCGCTGGAGGTTCTCTAGTTCCTACAACTTTCGAAACTGTAAAAGACAACAGACACAATATCATCCAAGATGGTAAAACTGTTTTTAAATATGCTGTAACCAATATGGCTGATGCCAGTGAACACATTTTGAAAAGAAATAACTTGACCAATGATGATGTAGATTGGTTAGTTCCGCATCAAGCAAATAAACGAATCATTGACGCTACTGCGAGCCGAATGAATTTAGAAGATTCAAAAGTTTTAATGAACATAGAAAAATACGGGAATACCACTTCAGCAACATTGCCTTTAGTACTTTACGATTTTGAATCTTTATTTAAAAAAGGGGATACTATTATTTTTGCAGCTTTCGGAGGAGGATTTACTTGGGGCTCTATTTACTTAAAATGGGCATACGATAAAAAATAAATTTAAACTAAAATAAATAATTATGGATTTAAAAGAAATTCAAAATCTAATCAAGTTTGTAGCAAATTCAGGTGTTGCAGAGGTTAAATTAGAGATGGATGATGTTAAAATCACCATTAGAACAACTTTAGAAGGGAATGTAACGGAGACCACATATGTTCAGCAGATGCCGGCTCAAAACACACTTCCACAAGCAGCTCCACAACAAATTGCTCCTGTCGTAGCTGTTGCTGAAGCTCCAGTAGTAGAAAATTCTCATTATATTACTATAAAATCTCCAATTATTGGAACTTTCTATAGAAAACCATCACCGGATAAACCTATGTTTGTTGAAGTAGGGAAGACTATTTCTAAAGGAGATGTGCTTTGTGTTATTGAAGCAATGAAATTATTTAATGAAATTGAATCTGAAGTTTCTGGTAAAATTGTAAAAATATTGGTTGACGATATGTCTCCGGTAGAATTTGACCAGCCATTATTCTTAGTAGATCCATCATAAGAAATTTTGAATGATGAATTTTGAATGAGAAATTGTTTTTCGATCATTCAAATAATTTAAAATTTATAATTTATAATTTAAAATTTCAAGAAGATGTTTAAAAAAATACTAATTGCAAATAGGGGAGAAATTGCGCTTCGCGTAATTAGAACATGTAAGGAAATGGGTATAAAAACAGTAGCTGTTTATTCTACTGCTGATGCTGAAAGTTTGCATGTAAAGTTTGCTGACGAAGCGGTTTGTATAGGGCCACCTCCAAGTAACTTATCCTATTTGAAAATGTCAAATATTATTGCCGCTGCCGAAATTACGAACGCAGATGCAATACATCCAGGTTATGGATTCCTTTCTGAAAATTCAAAATTTTCTAAAATTTGTCAAGAGCATGGTATCAAATTCATTGGAGCATCTCCTGAAATGATTGATAGAATGGGTGACAAAGCTTCTGCAAAAGCAACTATGATTGAAGCTGGTGTTCCATGTGTTCCAGGTTCAGTAGGAATTTTAGAATCATATGAACAAGCCTTGCAATTATCGAGAGATTTTGGTTATCCAGTAATGCTTAAAGCAACTGCTGGCGGTGGTGGAAAAGGAATGCGAGCTGTTTGGAAAGAAGAGGAATTGCTTAAAGCTTGGGAAGGTGCCCGTCAGGAATCTGCAGCCGCTTTTGGGAATGATGGAATGTATCTGGAAAAATTAATCGAAGAACCTCGTCATATTGAGATCCAAGTAGTAGGTGATGCTTACGGAAAAGCTTGTCATCTTTCTGAAAGAGATTGTTCCGTTCAAAGACGTCATCAAAAATTGACTGAAGAAACTCCATCTCCATTTATGACAGATGAACTTCGTGCTAAAATGGGTGAAGCAGCTGTAAAAGCAGCAGAATACATTAAATACGAAGGTGCCGGTACAGTAGAATTTTTGGTTGACAAACACCGTAATTTCTACTTTATGGAAATGAATACCCGTATTCAGGTAGAGCATCCTATTACAGAACAAGTTATTGATTATGACTTGATCCGTGAGCAAATTATGGTTGCTGCTGGAATACCTATTTCAGGAAAAAACTATTTGCCACAATTGCATGCCATCGAATGTAGAATAAATGCGGAAGATCCTTATAATGATTTCCGTCCGTCTCCAGGAAAAATCACAACACTTCACATGCCAGGAGGACACGGTGTTCGTTTAGACACGCATGTTTATTCGGGTTATACTATTCCGCCAAATTATGATTCCATGATTGCAAAGTTGATTACAACTGCACAGTCACGCGAAGAAGCGATTAGCAAAATGAGAAGAGCATTAGATGAATTTGTGATTGAAGGTATAAAAACTACCATTCCATTTCACAGACAATTAATGGATGATCCAAGATACATTGCAGGAGATTATACAACTGCTTTCATGGATACTTTCAAAATGAACGATCCAGAATAATTTAGAATATTCAATTCAAAATATAAAACCTCACGAAAGTGAGGTTTTTGTTTTATAAACGTAATTCAAATTAAAGAGTTTCTTTCAGCCATTTGAAAAACTCCCCTTGCCAAACCTGAGCGTTCTGCGGTTTTAAAACCCAATGATTTTCTTCCGGAAAATATAAGAATCTACTTTTTATACCTCGCAATTGAGCTGCTTGAAAAGCTTCCTGTCCTTGACCAATTGGTACACGAAAATCTTTACCACCTTGAATAATTAAAATAGGTTTATTCCACTTCTCGACCCTATTTATTGGGTTGAATGTAGTATAGGCTTTTTGTGCTATTGTATTTTCTTTTTCCCAATAAGGACCATCAAAGTCCCAATTACAAAAGAAAACTTCCTCAGTAGTTCCGAACATACTCTGGGTATTAAAAACACCGTCATGAGCAATAAATGTTTTAAATCGGTTGTGGTGAATTCCTGCTAAATAAAATACAGAATAACCACCATAACTGGCACCCACGCATCCCAAACGTGCTGCGTCAACATATTCTTCTTTCGTTATATCGTCAATAGCCGAAAGATAATCGTCCATTACTTGTCCTCCCCAGTCTTTACTGATCTGCTCATTCCATTCCACTCCATGACCCTGCATTCCACGACGGTTTGGCGCCACTACAATATAACCGTTAGCAGCCATTAACTGGAAATTCCAACGGAAGGAATAGCCTTGTGTCAATGGAGCTTGTGGTCCTCCTTGACAAAATAAAAGAGTTGGATATTTTTTTGATGCATCAAAATTAGGAGGGAGTATTAGCCAAACCAACATTTTTTTGTCATCGGTGGTGGTAATGTATCTTCTCTCGGTTTTGCTTAACGACAAGGAATTATAGACAGCAGTATTTACGTTTGATAGTTGTTTCCAGATGTTTTCATTTAAATCAAAAGAAAAAATTTCTGATGCATGATTCATGTCGGTTCTGGTAATGATGATCTCGTTGCCTGAAAAACCAATTAAATCATTGACGTCAAAATCGCCAGTAGTGATTTGGCTAACCTTGATTGCTCCCGAAGCTTCGGGATTTGTCAGTCCGGGAAAATTAACTTCAAATAACTGTTTTGTCCCATCAATTGGTGCAATAAAATAGATTTTTTGTCCATCATTACTCCAAATAAAATGATTTACGGTGCCATCCCAATTAGCTGTCAGGTTCCTGTTCATTCCTTCAAAACTAACAATTATATCATTTTTATCGGCCTCGTAACCATCACGTTTCATCTGTAGCCAAGCCAGATTTCCTGTAGGAGAAAATTGTGGAGCAGTATCGTAACCCAGATTTTCTTCGGTTCGGTTAATGGTTTTTCCAGTTTCCAGATTGTACTCGAAAATATTAGTATTGGTAGAAGTAGCGTATGCTGTTCCCGCTTTTTTCTTGCAAACATATAAAATGCTTTTGCTGTCTGGTGACCAGATATAATCTTCATCACCGCCAAAAGGTTTTTGTGGACTATCAAAATTCTCTCCTTTCAGAATGTCAATCCCTGCAGCACCTTCTTTGTTTTCTTTGTAAAAAACATGGTTGAATTTGCCTTCGTTCCAAGTGTCCCAATGACGATAATCCAATCCATTGTAGATTTGAACTTCTGATTTTTCCAGTTCCGGATAAAAATCTTTTCCGAGAACCTTGTCGATTTTTACTTCTTCATTATAAACAATATATTTCCCGTTTGGAGAAATATTCTTGTCTTTTAATACGGCTTCCGTCTCTTTTATTTCGGTTGGATTTCCACCAATTGTGGATAAGGTGTAAAATGTTGTCTCCGATTTATTTTCTGTGACAGATGGAGTTTCTACTTTATAGACTACACTTTTTTCATCTTTGGAAAGACCTAAAGGAGTTATTCTTCCTAATTTCCAAAGTAACTCGGGGGTCATTACATCTTGTGCCATAGCATATAAACGAATTAAAATATTTTTTTCTTCTTAGCTATAAAAATAGCCAATTTAATTTGATGTTTGTCGTTTTAATAATTGCTTTTTAGCCCCGATAATAGTGGAAATCCTTTTATTTTTTTTCTTTAAAAAAATAAAAGATTATAACGGATAGCGGGATTGGCTTCTAAAAATTATTATTTTTATAAAAAATATTTGGACATGGATTTGAGTTATTGGGAATTAAAAAACTGGTTTACAAACGTAGATTACACGATTGTAGGAAGTGGTATTGTGGGCTTGCATGCTGCATTACGCTTGCGCGAAAGATTTCCTGACAGTAAAATTCTGGTACTGGAAAAAGGGATGTTGCCACAAGGGGCCAGTACAAAAAATGCCGGTTTCGCCTGTTTTGGAAGCCTTTCGGAAATTATAGACGATTTAAAATCCCATTCAGAAGAGGAAGTGCTCAATCTCGTTCAAAAACGGTGGAAAGGCCTTCAATTGTTACGAAAAAGACTTGGTGACGACACGATTGATTTCAAGCCTTACGGCGGTTATGAGTTGTTTTTGAATACCGATGAAAATAGTTATGGCGAATGCGTTGGGAAATTGCCTTTCATCAATGAAATTTTAAGATCACTTTTTAAAGCGGATGTTTTTGCTAAAGAAGTGGATCGTTTCGGGTTTGGCGGCATTCAGGAGTATTTGATTTTTAATCCTTTCGAAGCGCAGATTGATGCCGGAAATATGATGCAAGGATTGCTGAAACAGACTAGTAATGAAAATATTTTGATTCTGAATCAACAAACGGTAACATCGTTTATAGATAAAGAAAATGGTGTCGAAGTGGCGCTTGGAGATTTTAGTTTTGTCACTAAGAAATTATTGTTTGCCACCAACGGTTTTGCAAATGCGCTGACCAATGGAGCGGTAAGGCCTGCCAGAGCACAGGTTTTGATTACGGAGCCCATTAAAAATTTAGATATAAAAGGTACGTTCCATCTCGATAGAGGTTATTATTATTTCAGGAATATTGGCGACAGAATATTGTTAGGCGGGGGTAGAAACCTTGATTTTGAGACGGAAACAACAACCGAATTTGGTAAAACAGAAATTGTACAAAAAAAATTGGAACAATTATTAAAAGAAGTAATTTTGCCGAATCAGGATTTCGAAATTGCACACCGTTGGAGCGGAATCATGGGCATTGGCAACAGCAAGAATCCTATCGTTTCGCAACTATCGGATAATGTATATTGTGGCGTCCGATTGGGAGGAATGGGAGTGGCAATAGGAAGTTTAATAGGAACAGAATTAGCAGATTTAGTATAATGGCGACGAAAATAACACCAAAAAGATCAAAACAACCCGCAAAAAAAGAACCAACAACATTTATGAACAAACTCACCCGTTTTTTATTTAAAGTTTTCTTGTGGTTCATTGGGCTCTCTTTGTTTTTTGTGGTATTTTTTAAATTTGTTCCGGTACCGTTTACTCCTTTGATGGTCATTCGGGCCATTGAAAATAAAATGGCGGGAAAAGAAGTTTATTTCAGCCATGATTGGGAACCTCTTGAAAATATATCCGTTAATTTACAAAAAGCAGTGATTGCCAGTGAAGATGGAACTTTCTTGAAACACAATGGTTTCGATTTTACCGCGATGCAAAAAGCCTATAAAAGCAACGAAAGAGGCCGAAGAATAAAAGGCGGAAGTACGATATCTCAACAAACAGCTAAGAATGTATTTCTTTGGCAAGGCCGAAGTTATTTAAGAAAAGGTTTGGAAGCTTATTTCACCGTTTTGATAGAAACCATCTGGGGAAAAAAACGCATCATGGAAGTGTATTTGAATAGTATCGAAATGGGTAATGGGGTTTATGGTGCGGAAGCAGCGGCGCAGCACTGGTATAGAAAAGATGTTTCAAGTTTGACACTACAACAAGCAGCAGGAATTGCCGCAATATTACCCAATCCAAGAAAATATTCGGCTACCAGTTCTTCGTCTTATATCAATAATAGAAAATCTAAAATTGTCCGTATCATGCGACATGTTGGGAAACTAGAATATTAGATTTGTTGTTTAGAAGATAATCGCACAAAAACTAAAAAACCGTAAACTCTTAATTAAAAGATTTTACGGTTTTGTTTTGTGGAGAATACCGGATTCGAACCGGTCACCTCTTGCCTGCCAGTAGCTACAGTGTTGATTTTTATAACTGTAAATCAACTGGTTATATTTTTTAAAATACTCAAAATGTAGCATTTTTGGACATTTTACCACTTAATAAGTGCACTTAATGCAAATTCCAGTGATATTGACCACCCAATTCCAATTTAAAGTGACCACCTGATTCCAATTCAAAATGACCACCTAATTCCGGAGCAAAATGACCACCTCCATTTTTCATTAAAAAC